>NZ_JADGDZ010000069.1 GCF_016744625.1 Winogradskyella sp. | reverse complement strand
TTGTAATTGTCCTCGTCACCATATGCAGTCACCATCATTACAATTGGTGGTGGCGCTACAAAATCCTTTTTTATGGTTTCTAACAGTTCTAGACCACTCATGCCTGGCATATTAATATCTGACAGAATTAATACCGCTTCGTGCCGCATTTTATCTAATGTTTCTAAAGCTTCTTCACCAGAAAATGCAAAAACAAAGTCTAGTTCTTCTTTTCTAATTTCTTTTCTAAAACGCTGTTGAAAAAGTATTTGCACATCTTTTTCGTCATCTACGACTAGTATTTTCATGCTTTCTTTAAGTTTTTGGTTGGTAAAATGATTTGAAACTCGGTGTATTTTCCGGCTTCCGTATTTACTTCTAATTTGCCTTTATGTGCTTTTATAATATCATAGCTCATTGATAAGCCTAGACCAGTTCCTTTTCCCGTAGGTTTTGTAGTGAAAAATGGCTGAAAAATTTTATCAATAGCTTCTTTAGGTATCCCGTCACCATTATCTCTAACTGAAATGTGGACTTTATCTTTTGTTTTTTCTGTCTTCACAGAAACTGTAGGTTTATAAGTCTCTGATTTAGACTTTGATTTTTTCTCATCGACTGCATAAAAAGCATTGGTAAACAAGTTAAGTATAACACGACCAATATCTTGCGGAATAACATCAATTTCTCCTATATTTTCATCGTAATCTGTTTTAAGTGTAGCATTAAAACTTTTGTCTTTGGCGCGAAGTCCATGATAAGCCAATCTAAAATACTCTTCGGTTAGTTTGTTTATGTATGTAGGCTCTTTTTTGCCAGTGCTTTTTCGGCTGTGTTGAAGCATTCCTTTTACAATACCATCAGCACGTTTACCATGATGCGTAATTTTCTCAAGATTTTGTTTAATATCTGTTGAAATAGCTTTTGCTTCTTCTATATCTCCTTTATCTAATTCTTCATTCATTTCATCAATAAGTTCATTGCTGACTTCAGAGAAGTTATTGACAAAGTTTAATGGGTTTTGTATCTCGTGTGCAATACCAGCAGTTAATTCACCAAGAGATGCCATTTTTTCGGATTGAATAAGCTGCGATTGTGTCGCTTTAAGATTGGTTAATGTAGTTTCTAATGTTTCTTTTTGGTTATTAATGATTTTATTTTGAGATTGTAAAAGCTGATTCTTTTTGCGAGATCTCATGAAATAAAACAATAGCAAACCTAGTGTCAGGATACTAAAGCAGAAAAGAATGATGTATATGGTATTTTGCTTTTGTTTTTTCTCAATATCTAGTTGTTGTGCTTCGAGTTCTAAATCCTTCTTTTCTATGACATAATCACTTTCGAGCTGAGATAATTGATTGTCTTTTTCTACAGTGAATAAGCTATCCTTTAGAGTATGATATTTATCGAGGTATTCAGCTTGATTTTTATAAGAAGGTTCCTTATCATACATGTCTGCTAAGTCTTTATAATTTTGCAACAATACGCGTTGTGAACCTACTTTATTGGCATAACTAATACTTTTTTTAAAGGCTGTTTCTCCAGATTTAAAGTCGCTTTTTTGTGTATAAGCTGATCCAATATTGTTATGAAGAATACTAAGAGAAAATTTTTCATCACCTTTCTCATAAATTTCGAGTGCTCTATTATATTGCTCTAATGCTTGGTCAGTTTTATTAATGTGTTTGTATGTGAGTCCTAAGTTGGTTAACGACGATGCAATAGAATTTGTGTCTTGGATATCTTCAGCTACTTTTAAACCCTTATTAAGATAAACTAAGGCAGAATCGTACATTTTTCGACGATCATAAATTATACCTTTATGATTATAAAACGTACTTAGTTGAATACTGTCATTACTTTTTGAGAGTACATCTTCTGCATAATCTAAATAAGTCGCTTGTTTATCAATATCATCATCATGTACATACAAGTTAGAAATACCCATATAAGTGTTAACAAGACGCCAGCTATCATCTAAGTTTTCATAGATTCGTGCGGCTTTGAGGTAACTGTCTAGCGCATTAGGTAATTCTTGCATCAGATTATAGGTGTGACCTATGCTGTAATAAATATTTGCTAACTGTAAACTATCATTAGAACGTTTCGCGGCAATAACGCCTTCCTTGAAATAAATTAATGCCTTTGGTTGATTAGAATACTGGTAATGATAACCTAACTGCTTATTCGCATAAACTCTAGTGCTATCGTGAGTGGCAGTTTCTATTTGTTTAAGTAAATCGTTTACACGGTCGTTTTGAGCAGTCATTATCCCAAACGAAATGAAGAAAATGAATAAGGTAATCCCTGTATGTAATTTGTATTGAGTCATAATTTTTTTTTACAGGGGCAATTCTATTATAAAGATAGTGCCTTTTCCTTCATTTGATTTTACTTTTAATTGACCTCCATGCCCTTTGGTTACAATATCATAACTCATACTTAAACCAAGACCTGTGCCTTGTCCTGTGGGTTTGGTTGTGAAAAACGGTTGAAATATTTTTTCCTTTACAGATTCTGGCATTCCATTTCCGTTGTCCGTAACTATAATTTCTACAGTATTTTTTTTCTTTTTTGTTGCTATTGATACTGATGGGTTGTAATCTTTAATTCCAGATTTTTTCTTTTCATTAACCACATAAAATGCATTGGTTAATAAATTAAGAATCACGCGACCAATATCTTGCGGTATAATGTCAATGGTTTTAATAGTATCGTCAAAATCAGTAACTAATTCAGAATTAAATGATTTATCCTTTGCTCTTAAACCATGATAGGCTAGTCTTAAATATTCATCTGCCAAAGCATTAATATCTGTAGGTTCTTTTTTATCACCACCAGCACGACTATGTTGTAACATCCCTTTTACAATGCCATCTGCTCGGTTACCATGATGGTTTATTTTTTCTAGATTTTGCACAACATCATCCATTATAGCTTTCACTTCTTCCATATCACCTTTCTCCATTTCCTCGAGCATTTCTTCCAAGAGTTCTTTGCTGACTTCAGAGAAATTATTAACAAAGTTTAATGGATTTTGAATCTCGTGTGCTATGCCAGCTGTGAGTTCGCCCAAACTTGCCATTTTTTCGGATTGGATTAATTGTTTTTGAGTGGCTTGTAAATCACTTAATGTATCTTCAAGTCTTTGTTTTTCTTCAGCTAATTTTGTTGCTTGGTTTTCTTTAGTATGAAGATCTAAAAAGCGAGTATAGGTTTGGTTAAAAACTTGTCCGAAACGTTTAAATATGTCATGAGCATCTGGTACAGATTCATAGGTAATGAACATTACATAACCATATTCAAAATACACAATATGAAATATTTGAAAGGTAGGTAAATCAATACCTTTTTCATCAAACTCTTTTAGAATTTCTCCTATACCTGGAAGTGTTTTCATAAAGTCGTAATGCTTTACGAGTGTTTTACCACCTAATTCTGACACATGAAAAGGGTCCCCATTTTTTAATGGTTTTTCAAAATTATAACCTTCACCAACAGTTGGTAATGAAAAGGCTTTTTGAATTTCACCTTCACTACACATATTACACCAAGTACTTTTTTTCTTGTCGTCTTCCCAAATACAATAGCCTGCGCTCCATGCTGGTATGCCTAACTCTTGTACCTGTAGAAATAAATTATTGGCAGCTTCTGGTAATTCATCACTATGCTGCATTGCCATGGTACGAGAACGTACTTTTTCTAAAGCCGCTTCAATTTGTGCTTCTCTTGCTTGTGCCTCAACTTTTTGTAAATCCATAAATCGGATATACGCTTGTTCAAAAACTTTTGCAAAGCGTTTCATGATATTTGCATCATTTTCTGAAGGTATAACTCCAGTCAGTGAAGGAATAATAATAGCCGAATTTTTTGACCAAGCTGCCGAAAGATGATGGTTTTTAGCCTGAAGTGCATGTTGCTTAAATTCAATTGGGAAGTTCTTATAATCACTATGCTCAAAGCAATGTGTAAAAAAGTTGTTCTTCACTTCAATAGAAAATTCCTGTGAAAAATAGGCATCTCCTCGCATTTTAGAATCCCAAGCATCGTCAAATATTGGGTTTTCAAAATAAGGCACTAGATAATTTCCTGAATAGGAAAAGTCATCAGCGGCAATCCAATGCATTACATCTTTATTATCTGGGAAATACGTGCAAAGAATCACGCCTCCTGCATCGAATATAACGCCTAGATCTTTTAGTTTTTCGGCAACTACAGCAACCACTTCTTGCAATTCATCTGGTTTGTGCATCGCTAAGGAACGTGAACGTACTTTTTCTAAAGCGGCTTCAATTTGTGCTTCTCTTGCTTGTGCTTCTGCTTTTTGAAGATCTAGGAAGCGTGTGTAGGTTTGTTCAAAGACTTTAGCGAAACGTTTAAAAACGTCATGTGCTTCTGGTACATGCTCTTTTGTAATAAATAATAAGTAGCCGTATTTAAAATAGATCACATGATCTAATTGATAGGTTGGGAAACCCTTGTTTGTTTTCTTTAAATTTTTTAATACATCACCTATAACAGCCAGTGAGCTCATATATTCGTAATGATCTACACATGCTTTACCAGAAAACTCCTTTATGACAAGTGATTCACCACTTTGACCTTTTTGGTAATATTCTTTAAAGATTCCTGTTCGAGGAACCGTGTATTTTGGTAGAATACCAGCTTCATTTCCAAACCATTCGGTCGAATCTTTTTCTCCGTAAATATTGAAAGCACAACCCCAAGTTTTAATACCCAAGACTCTTACTTGTTCATCTAATAAGAATGATGTTTCTTGTAGTTCGTCACTTCGTTGCATACCAATAGTACGACTTCTCACTTTTTCTAAAGCGAGTTCTATTTGGGTTTCTCGCGTCTGTGCTTCTGCAATTTTGAGGTCTTCGAAGCGTCGATAAGCTAAATCAAATACTTTAGCAAAATGCAGTAATGTTTCAATAGATTCTTTTGGTGGATCTGTTACTTTTCCAGCAAGGCTAAAACCAATTTCTCCATGTGTGGTGCGTGCAATTATGAAAGTAAGTCCTCCAATATGATTAATATCTTCTTGAGTAGGTGCATTTGGGTCAGCTAGCTTATAATGACCATGCGTATTCATCGCATCTATATAAGTCCATGCTTCATTGGCATCTAGCGCCAAAACAAAAGTAGGTGCTTTACCTTTTTCCCAAGCTGCTAAACTTGGAATGTTGGCATGAATAAACTTAGGTACTGTGATAATCATACCAATACGGCTTCCATCATCTGAAGTCATTGACATCTCATAATTATCCTTTTGCCATCGCATGTGCCAGAAATAGTCAGCCTCATGCCCTAAAGAAATAAATTCTTTTCGCATAACGACGACTATATTAAACAAGTCAGATGATTCTTGCATTGCCATCACTTGCGAACGAATCCGTTCTAGAGAAAGTTCAATCAGTGTTTCCTTGGTTTGCTTTTCAGCTTTTTGAAGGTCGAGGAAACGTTGATGTGCTAAATCGAAAGCTCCTGTAAATTTTACTAAAATGTCTATATCTTCTTTTGGTGGATTTTTTACAACGCCAGGTAAGCTATAGCCAATTTCACCATGAGATGTTCTTGCCATGATAAAGGTTAATCCATCAATATGTCTGATGTCATCTTCAGTTGGTGCTTGAGGATCTATATTTTTAAAATTACCAAGTGCAACCATTTTATCTACATAATCTATAGCTGCATCAGCATCCATAGCATAGACAACAGTTGGCTTTTTGCTTTTTTCCCATTTTGCCAACAATGGGATATCTCCATGGATATGCCTTGGTAACTCCATTACAAAACCAATTTTGGTACCATCACCAGACGTCATGGCTTTCTCGTATTTTTCTGGTAGCCACATCATGTGCCAGAAATAATGGGCTTCGTGGCCAAGTTTCATGAATTCGTTACGCATCGTAACAACTATATCCAATAGGTCTGAGGATTGTTGCATGGCAACGGCTTGTGCTCTAATACGTTCTAATGCTCCTTCAACTTCTAGCTCACGGTTTTTTTTTTCTAACTCAAAGGTTCTTCGTCTTATAGCTTCTCGAAGTTCTTGATTTTCCAAATTTACTTTGTCGAAGCCTATGGTTTCTCCTTCGTCAGCTTTAGAATCTGCAATCGAAAAATGTTGGTATATAAATCTCCAACCTTCTTCTTTTTCATTTAAAACGGATGAAAACCTAAATCGCGCATAATAAGTCCAATCATTGCCATTTAAAAACCAGGCATCAAAAACGTGCGTAATAAAAACGAGTTCTCGAAATAACTCTAGAGTAGTGGTTTCGTTTCTAAGATTTGTTTTTCCTGAAAATTGTTCTGCAGTATCTTTAAAGAAGTTGGTGGTTGCTTTTCGGTTTAAAAATTCTTCGTTATCAGTAGATCCTATAAAATGGTAATCATCATCTAAATATGAGTCGTAAGTTTCAATATCTCCATTTAAATAACTATGCATCCACTTATCATAGATTTTTAATATTTGTTTTTCTTTTGTTTTGGTTAGTTGCATAGATTAAACTTTTGCCGAAAAATTATTGAGTGAAATTAAAGGTATGGTTGAAGTTAGTGAAAATTAATACATGATAATTTCTCACCCTATTAATCCATCTTCGTTAATATCTATTCCAGAGCGTGCTTCTAGTACTTTATGCGTTTTTAGTAATAACACCTTGGTATTGGAGAGGCCGCTTTCAAGTTCAGTGACACGTTCTTCAAGAGAGTCCGCTTTTCCCTTTTGTTCTTCTATTACCCTTTGTTGGATTAAATCCCAGAATAGTCCCATTATGGTTAGGTTTTTAAAAGTAGGGACAGTAAGTGTAGATCTTGGTTAGCTTATAATAGGTATATAAATATGTTGAATTGTTACATTATTGCATAAAGGTTACTTTACTAATAAGTCCATTAGTGACTTCATAAATGGCTACAGTATTAAAAATTTTGCCATTGGCAATTACTTGTTCTTCATCAATAACTTTATTACCTATAACAATACGTTGGTTAACTGATGCTTTTAAATCTGGAGTGCGATTAAACCAAGCTATATAATCTTTGCGCATTTGATCTTTTCCCTCTGAAAGAAGCGTGCTTGGGTAATTGTATAATTTTACGTCTTCAGTAAATGCTCCAATAAAAGCATTTACATCTTTAGAATTGTAGGCATCTAATTGTTTTTGAATGATTGCTGAAAGTCTAGTAGTGTTTGCTAAATATTCTTCCTCTATTTTTTTATTAGTTTTAGCTTGCTCAATTTCTGCTAATGTTTTATCAGGCTTTGAAGTTTGATTTACATCACCAGCTATTAGTAATTTTGAGCCAGAAGAATTAGTTACAAGTCGTGTTATTTTTGTAATTCCATTAGATGATAAATCTGTAACTTTTTTCCAATTGTTATCACTTTTTAATGTTAGTTTGTAAAGCATACTGTCTTTTCCAGATAGTAGAGTTTTACTATTTAACCAACAAATATCTTCAATGCCAGGCATTGTGTTTGCAATTATTCTAGTTTCACCAGTTATTGGGTCTAGTGATTTTATTTGCCATTGTTTTTCGTTTTTCTTAGAAATGAAGCTAACAAGGTTTGAGTTTGGTATTTTATGAAATGAACGCCCTACTTTTATGGCGTATTTTCTACTTTTTTCTTCCGCTAAATCTGTAACATACAAATTGAGGTCATCACCTTCTATTATTGCAGATACTATTGTATTTTCATCACTCCAAGTATAATATGCAACAACCAAATCCTCTATAAGTTCTGTAGATTCACCATTACTTAAACTATAAGAGTATAATCGTTGTTTACCATCTTTGTCTAAACGTACAGCTGATACTGCATTTTTATTTGGAATTTTTAAAGGTGAATATTCACCACCTTCAGTGAAATTTAGCCAAACCTTTGATCCATAATTATCAAAGTATTGCATAATATCGGTTTGGCCATTTCTTGTAGAGGCATATAATATCTTTTCATCATTTAAGAATGATGGTTGATTATCATAACCCTCACTTTTTGAAATGTTTTTGTGATTTGTAACACTAATTTTATTGTTCTGTGTGTTTACATCGAATAAATGTATATCAGTATTTGTTTGGGTAAATGCACAAGTAGATAGAGCCAGAATGGCTGTAATAAAAAGTCGTTTCATGTTAATAGCAGTTATTGTGATAAATATAATAATTCTAAATTATTATTTTCTGATTTTATTGAGGTAATTTATTAAGTGGTTTTTGAGAATTAAAAAGCAAAATACTACAATATTGTGTATTTTGTCGGAAAAATATTTCTTTTTATCGATATTTTTAGTATTATTGCATTATCAAGTTGTTGAAGATTACTGCTTTGCAGAATTTACTCAATTTTAATAGAGATCCAAATCTATGAGAATAAAACTATTAGGCCTGTTATGGTTATCTACTATTTTGGCTATTGCTCAAACGACAGAATTTGATGGCAGTGGTAATGATTCTATGACTTATTCTGTAGAATCTACTTTGTCTAATACTATTATAAATGGAATTAGGAGTTCTTTCCAAAAAATAACAATTGAGAGTGATAACCAAGAATTAAGCGATTCTAAGGTGATTAGCTTAGAAGTATTCCCTAATCCTGTAAAATCAACTCTAAAATTTAGGTCGAATGTGAAAATTATCACATTAAGTCTTTATAATGTTTTAGGCCAAAAATTAATAGTATATGCCATGAATAAAAGTAGTGGTGCCATAAATATCAGAGATTTAGCTAATGGTATATATCTCATCAAATTTGAAACAATTGATGGGGATATATCAGTAACTAAAAGAATTTTAAAGAATTAATAACAAAAAATAAACAATAAAGAAACAAGGATCGTTTTACCTAACTATCACGTTAACTTGCTGTTGAAAAGCAGCAAAAATTATATAGGAATTATAATAAAAATTATGAAACCTCTATAAGCCCTTATCTACAGACAGTTGCCCTCAAATCTGTTTGAGAATTAAAACTTAACCGAATTATGAAAATTTTTACGTCTCATGTAAAAGTAGCACTATGTGTTGTATGTTTTACACTCGTTAACTTTAGTTTTTCACAAAAATCTGGTGTATGGACGGCTTCTGGAAGTGGCTCAAGTACTACTTGGTCTGCAACAGCCGGATCTGTAGGGATAACAGCCTCAGCAACAAACTATGGATCTGGTACATCTTATACATTAAACGATTTTGTAACATATGACACTATGGGTTGTAATAGCTCAGCATACAGTGACCCTTCTATTGTTGGTAATCCGTCACTAAGTATACGCCATACATTCCCTAATTCAGCTTTTATAACCTTTTCGTTTTCAGCTCCTGTTGAAAACCCAGTGATGCATTTCGATAGATTAGGAGGTGGGCAAGTAAATAATTTGACATCATCTTCTATAATAAAACTAGTAACTCCGGGAATAACATTTACTGAATTAGCAGGAAATGATGTTCATTTTGAAAGCACCTCTCACACTGTTGGAAGACAGTCTGGACAGACATATACAAGTTTGCCATCAGAATGTGGTCCTCCAAATGCTGGTACAGCTTCTGGTAGTATTAGACTTAATGGCGCATTTAGATCTGTAACTTTTGAGATTTCCATGGCAGCTATTGGAGGTAATGCTTCGATTAATGATAGATGGGAAATAGCATTTAGTGATATTGAAATAATAACATTAGATTTTGATGGTAATGATGATTATGTTAATAGAGCTGCTTTCTTAGGAAATAAATCTGAAGTTACTATGATGACTTGGATAAAATTAGATGCTGGTTTTAATGGAGGAGAAATTATGGGACAACGTAACTTTAGGTTTTTCATAGATTCTAATAGAAGATTAAGAACATACGTAAAAACAAACGCTAGTTCATCAAGCGATGTAGCAACACCGATTTCTGTCGCACCAGTTTTAACTACAGAAATGTGGTATCATGTTGCAGCTATTTATGACGCTAATAGTAATTCTATTAAAATGTATCTTAATGGAGAATTAGAATGGAAGTATGTTAATTTAAATGGAAGTGCACTAAATAACCAAGCGAGTTATAACTCTGATCATGATTTTGAAATTGGTAGAAACACACTACATGATAATAGTTATTTTGAAGGCTCAATTTATGAAACAAGGGTATATAATAAAGCTTTAACAGATAATCAATTACAAAGACAAATTTATCAAGAAATTGAAAATAATTCTGGTAATGTAAGAGGTAAAGTAATCCCAAAAGATATTGAAGGTTTGTCTTGGAGTGATTTAGAATTATACTACAAAATGGATATCGTAGATGTTGGAGCAGCTGTAGACGATTCGTCTGTTGGAATTAGCGGCCAACTTCATAACATGAGAACATATCAAGACCGTACAGCACCATTGCCTTATGTTACGAAAGCTGGCGGAAATACAAATTGGGACGATAAAAGTAATTGGTTACATGGTGATGTCTGGGATATAGATAATCATACGGCTTGTGCAATTGTTAAGATTACTAAAGATATAGTTACAGATAAAGACCATTCCACTGTAGGTTTAATTATTGATAATGGAACAGAGTTAACTGTTAATAACGATTCAGGAATTCAAAATTCATGGTACTTAGAATTAAAAGGAGAGATAGATCTACAAGGGGAGTCTCAATTAATTCAAACAGAGGACAGTGACCTTTCAATAGGCTCAAATGGTAGATTAGAAAAAGATCAACAAGGAACAAAGGATTTGTTTACCTATAATTATTGGTCATCACCTGTAGGTGTAACAAGTATGATACAAAACAATGTTAGTTTTAAATACAAATTACCTAATGTGATGCAAAATGGTACTAACCCTAACTCACCAAATGCAATAAGTTATGTTAGTGGTTTTGATGGTTCTATTTCTGGTTCTAACATATCTATTTCTACAGCGTGGATTTGGAAATTTGCTAATCAAGCTGATGATGATTATTCGTCATGGCAATTTGTTGGAAATACTGGTGATGTAAATCCAGGTGAAGGATTTACCATGAAGGGTGTTTATAACACTAATGGTAGTGTGTCGCAAGAACAGAATTATGTCTTTAATGGTAAACCTAATAATGGAGATATAGAATTAGATATAGATGCAAATAATGATTATTTAATTGGTAACCCTTATCCATCTGCTATGGATGCACATCAATTTATTTTAGATAATGGTCCAACTATTGAAGGTGCTGGTAATACAACCGGAACACTTTATTTCTGGGAACATTGGGGAGGAGGTTCACATGTATTGCAAGAATATCAAGGAGGTTATGCATTGTATAATTTGTCTGGCGGAACTGCTGCTGCGTCAAAAGCAGATATTGACTTAGATGTAGATCAAGATGGGCCTATAGTTGGGACTAAAATTCCCGGACGATATATTCCAGTTGGTCAAGGATTCTTTGTAGTAGGTGAGACTAGTGGAAAGATTAAATTTAATAATAGACAACGCGCATTTATAAAAGAAGGGAATAGCTCTTCGATTTTTATGAGAAGTGCAAACGGTTCTACTATAAATGAATATTCAGATAATAGCGGAGATGAAAGGATGAAAATCCGTATAGCATTAAACTCTATTAATACAATACATAGACAGCTGCTAGTTACTGTAGATGAAAACGCAACAATGAATTATGATTGGGGTTTTGATGGTGCATTAAATGAAGAGCAAGTTGATGATATGTATTGGATAATTAATGCGGAAAAGTATGTAATTCAAGGAATCAATGAAATAGATGAAATGGATACTGCATTAGAGTTAGGAATAAAGACTAATACTGAAGGAATTAATTCTATTACAATTGATGATTTAGAAAACATACCAAGTGATTTACCAATCTTTTTGCATGATAGTACCGAAGAAGTGTATCATAATTTAAGAGAATCGGATTACAGCATTGCATTACCTGCTGGTGAGCATTTAAATCGTTTTGAAATTGTGTTTTCAATACCTCAGTTTTTAAGTACAATTGAAAACGAATTAAACAAACTAAGCCTCTACTATGCTTTTAGTAGAAATAAAATGGTAATCTTAAATCCTACCAATTCAGAACTAAAAAATATTGAGTTATTTAATATTCTCGGTCAGTCAGTTTATAATAATGATAATTTATGGGGAGGTTCTTATAATGAATATGAAATTCAGAATTTAAGTACAGGTACTTATGTGGTAAAATTAAGTACTGTCGATAATAAGATAATTACAAAGAAAATAATTGTAAAGTAATTTTTATTCTTTGATTTATTAGTTAGTAAGAAAAGGTCTCAAAATGTTATGTTTTGAGGCCTTTTTGAATTTTATGAATAAAAAAACCAATTCAAACTAATGAATTGGTTTTTTAGTTTCTAACTTAAACTTAATCTAAAAACAGTACTTATTCTCTGCTTTTACTTTTTCTGCAATTTCAATGCGTAAATCTACAATATCAGGATAATTAGCATATTTTGTAAAACGCTTAAGCCCCATTAACATCATACGTTGTTCATCTCCTTCCGCGAAAGAAATAATACTTTCTTTTCCTTTTTCTTCAACGATATCCACAGCGTGATATAAATATAATTTAGCCATTGCTATTTGCGCAGATTGTGCTTCTTCACCAAAACGTTTTGCATTTTTTTCAGTCCTTAGAATTGCAGATTCTGCCATATAAATTTCAATTAAAATATCTGCAGCTGCAATTAACAATTGTTGATGATCTTCTAATTGAGGTCCATATTTTTGAACAGCTCCACCTGCAACCATTAAGAAGGTCTTTTTTAACTTCTTAATCATTTCTTTTTCTTCGGAAAATAACTCAGAATAGTCAGGTGTGTCAAATGAGGGAATGCCCATTAATTCTTCTTGAACTTTTTGTGCAGGACCTAATAAATCCACGTGACCTTTCATTGCTTTTTTAACAAGCATACCAACCGATAACATTCTGTTGATTTCGTTAGTACCTTCATATATACGAGCAATACGTGCATCTCTCCAAGCAGCTTCCATTGGTGTTTCTTCTGAGAATCCCATACCTCCAAAAATTTGAATACCTTCATCTGCACAGTTTTGTACATCTTCAGAAACAGCTACTTTCAAAATAGAACATTCAATAGCATATTCTTCAACACCTTTAAGCTCAGCTTCTTGATGAGTATTCCCTGAAGCCTCGCGAATAGCGATGCGGTCTTCAATATTTTTTGCAGCTCTGTATGTTGCAGATTCACCAGCATAAGCACTAGCAGCCATTTCGGCAAGCTTCACTTTAATAGCTCCAAAATCTGAAATTGGTGTATTAAATTGTTTACGTTCGTTAGCATATTGTACCGCTATTGATAAAATACGACGTTGAGAATCTAAACAAGCCGCAGCTAATTTAATACGACCAACGTTTAATGCATTCATAGCGATTTTAAATCCTTCTCCACGACCAGCTAACATGTTTTCAGCAGGTACAACACAATCGCTAAAGAATACTTGACGCGTAGAAGAAGCACGAATACCTAATTTGTGTTCTTCTTCTCCCAAAGTAATTCCATTTGGATTATCTCCATCGTATTCTACAATAAAACCAGTAATGTTTTTATCATCTTCAATTCGTGCAAAAACAATCATCAAACTACAGAAACCTGCATTTGAAATCCACATTTTTTGACCATTAATTTTATAAGACTTCCCATCTTCAGATAATTCTGCCGTTGTTTTACCAGAATTAGCATCAGAACCAGCTCCAGGTTCAGTTAAACAATAGGCTCCAAACCATTCACCTGTTGCCAATTTAGGGACGTATTTCTTTTTTTGTTCTTCTGTTCCGTATAAAGTAATTGGCATAGTTCCAATACCTGTGTGCGCACCAAAAGCTGTACTAAAAGAACCAGTACCACTAGAAATATAGTCACAAGTTAAACACGTAGATACAAAGCCCATTCCTAGACCATCATAGGCCTCAGGAACTGCAACACCTAAAAATCCTAATTCACCAGCTTTACGCATAACTTCTTCAGTTAATGCATAGTCTTTAGCTTCAAATCTGTTTTTATGAGGAATGATCTCACGGTCATTGAACTCGATAACTGCATCCTTCATCATATTTTGTTCTTCCGAAAAATCTTCAGGAGTAAATACGTCTTCGCATTTTGTTTCTTTTACTAGGAATTGACCTCCTCTTAATAATTCTTTTTCTTCTGTTGCCATAACTATATTATAATCTTGTTGTTCTTTTTTCTTGTTTATCTGTTCGATCGTAGTCGAGAATTATTTTATACTATCCGGTTAATTAGGTTTCGACTGCGCTTTACCGGAGAGATATCTTTTTAATTCAAAAACTCAAATATTCCGCATGCTCCTTGACCTGTACCAACACACATGGTAACTGCTCCATACTTACCTTGCATATTTTGCTTACGCATCTCATCAAATAATTGTACAGATAGTTTTGCTCCAGTACAACCTAATGGATGTCCTAATGCAATAGCTCCTCCATTTACGTTAATGATATCTGGATTTAAGTTTAACTCACGAATAACAGCAAGAGATTGAGAAGCAAAAGCTTCGTTCAATTCGATTAACGATAAATCGTCTTGTTTTAAACTTGCTTGTTTTAATGCTTTTGGAATTGCTTTTACAGGACCAATTCCCATAACACGAGGCTCAACACCTGCAGCTGCATAGTTTACCATTCTTGCCACAGGTTCAAGATTTAATTCTTTAACCATATCTTCACTCATTACCATAACGAAAGCAGCACCATCACTCATTTGTGATGAGTTACCAGCTGTAACACTTCCTCCTAGAGCAAATACAGCTCTTAGTTTAGCTAAAGCTTCTTTACTTGTTCCTTTTCTAGGACCTTCATCTTTAGTGACTGTGTAAGATTTTGTTGCTTTCTTTCCGTTAGCATCAACAAAAGTTTGTTCAACTTCTATTGGAACTATTTGATCTTGAAAGCGATTTTCTGCTTGTGCTTTTAATGCTTTCATATGAGAATTATAAGCAAACTCATCTTGATCTTCACGAGACACGTTGAATTGGTTAGCAACCGCTTCAGCAGTATTTCCCATTCCCCAATAATAATCTTCGTGACCAGCTTTTACAATAGCATCGTAGTTTAATTCTGGCTTAAAACCAGTCATTGGTACACTACTCATACTTTCGGCTCCACCTGCAATAATACAATCTGCCATACCGGCTTGAATTTTTGCTGTTGCCATACCAATAGTTTCTACTCCAGAAGAGCAAAAACGATTTACAGTTACACCAGGAACATCGATAACTTCTAATCCCATTAAAGAGATTAATCGTGCCATATTTAAGCCTTGAGAACCTTCTGGCATTGCGTTACCAACAATAACATCATCAATACGTTTTGGATCTAAACCTGGCAATTCCTTCATCATATATTTGATGGTTTCTGCTGCCAATTCATCTGTTCTTTTAAAACGGAACACGCCTTTTGGTGCTTTACCAACTGCGGTTCTATATGCTTTTACTATATATGCTGTTTTCATTTTATTTTAAGTATTTAGTTGTTAGTAATTAGTAATTAGTGATTCTCTAATCCCTAGTTACTAATTCCTTATTACTATTCGCAACTAGTTGCGAAGTGGTTTTCCCTTGGTTAACATATGCTGAATTCTTTCCAAAGTCTTACGTTCTGTACAAAGCGAAAGGAAAGCTTCACGTTCTAAATCCAATAAGTATTGTTCACTTACAAGAGTTGGCTCAGATAAATCTCCACCAGCCATAACATAGGCTAATTTGTTGGCTATTTTTTTATCGTGTTCTGAGATATATTTACTGTCTTGCATAGAATCTGTACCAACTAAGAACATACTTAATGCTTGTTTACCAAGTACTTTTACATCTTTACGTTTTACAGGTTGTGTATAACCCATATCTGCGATTAATTTAGCATGCTGTTTTGCAACTGCAATCTGACGGTCTTTATTTACAACAACAACATCTTTACCCTTTTGAAGAATACCTAAATCGAATGCTTCGTAAGCAGAGGTTGCTACTTTAGCCATTCCTATAGTTAAGAAATACTCTTGAAGTGTATTTAATTGCACATCGCCTTTCTTGAAAGTATCTGATGCTCTTAAAGCCATTTCTTTTGAACCTCCACCACCAGGAATCACACCAACACCAAATTCTACAAGTCCGATGTAAGTTTCTGCTGCTGCAACTACTTTATCTGCGTGCATTGATAACTCGCAACCTCCACCAAGAGCCATTCCATGAGGAGCAGCAACGGTTGGAATAGAGGAATAACGCATACGCATCATGCTATCTTGGAAATATTTGATAGCCATGTTAAGCTCATCATATTCTTGTTCGGCAGCCATCATAAAAATCATTCCGATGTTTGCGCCAACTGAGAAGTTTGCAGCTTGGTTACCAACAACTAAAGCTGCGAAATCTTTTTCAGCAATATCAATTGCTTTATTTAATCCTGCAAGAACGTCACCACCAATAGTATTCATTTTAGATTGGAATTCTACATTAAGGATTCCATCTCCTAAATCTTCAACTACAACACCTGAGTTTTTAAATACTTCAGACGTTTTTCTAATATTATCTAATATGATAAAACTGTCTTGACCAGGGATTTTTTCTTGTGATTTCTTCGGAATGTCATAAGCAAATGTTGCTCCATCTTTCACAGAATAGAATGAAGAACTACCAGACGCTAACATGTCATTAACCCAAACGTTAGGTTCTAAACCTTCAGCTTGCATCATTTCAATTCCTTTTTCAACACCAATTGCATCCCAAATTTGGAAAGGACCATGTTCCCAACCAAATCCTGCTTTCATTGCATCATCAATTTTATATAAATCGTCAGTAATTTCTGGAATACGATTAGACACGTAAGCAAATAATGCTGCAAAACTCTTTCTATAGAATTCACCTGCTTTATCTTTTCCTTTTACTAATACTTTAAATCGATCAGCTACTTTATCAATTGTTTTAGTCAATTCTAAAGTGACGAATTTTGCACGTTTAGCTTGACGATATTCTAATGTGTTTAAGTCGAGAGATAAAATTTCTTTTTTACCTTCAGCTGAAACAGTTTTCTTATAAAACCCTTGTCCAGTCTTGCTTCCTAACCATTTGTTTTCCATCATAGTGTTGATGAAGTCTGGTAATTTGAAAAGCTCTAGGCGTTCGTCATTTGGACAGTTATCGTAAATTCCGTTTGCTACATGTACTAAAGTATCTAACCCAACAACATCAACAGTTCTAAAGGTTGCCGATTTTGGACGACCAATAACAGGACCAGATAGTTTATCTACTTCCTCAATAGTTAAATCTAAATCTTTAACTGCATGAAATAAACTCTGAATACTAAAAATTCCGATTCTATTGCCTATAAATGCAGGAGTGTCTTTAGCAACGACAGATGTCTTTCCTAAGAATTGTTCTCCATAACCATTTAAGAATTCTAAAACAGATGCATCTGTTTTTGGTCCAGGAATAATTTCAAATAACTTTAAATAACGTGCAGGATTAAAAAAGTGAGTTCCACAGAAATGTTTCTGGAAATCTTCACTTCGTCCTTCACTCATAAACTTAATAGGGATTCCAGATGTATTTGAGGTAATCAAAGTTCCTGGAGTTCTATGCTGTTCAAGTTTTTCGAAGACTTGTTGTTTAATGTCCAGTCTTTCAACTACAACTTCCATAATCCAATCGACATCTTTTACTTTAGAGATATCATCTTCAAGATTTCCTGTAGTAATTCTATTTTTAAACGAATTGTGATAGAGAGGTGCAGGCTTAGATTTTATTGATGCTGTCAATGCATCATTAACCAAACGGTTTCTAACAGCTTTATCTTTTAAAGTTAAACCTTTAGCTTCTTCTTTAGGATTTAATTCTCTTGGTACAATGTCTAATAATAAAACATCTACACCAATATTAGCAAAATGACAAGCAATACCGCTTCCCATAATACCAGAACCTACAATGGCAATTTTTTTGATTCTACGTTTACTCATCTTATTTTAAAGTGTGTTCTTTTTGATTATATATTTTTTTGTTTGATATCATATTATTTATGATTTCTGCGACTTCATAAAAATTATTCAATTTATCTTGAGAAATATTTTGACGAATTGTATTATTAAAGGTTAGTACACGATCTCTAGAATATTCTCTTTTTTCTCTACCAAATTCAGTTAAGAAAATAAGGACTCCACGACCATCTTCTGGATTTGGTTTACGTTCAATTAAACCTTTTTCTTCCATTGTCTTAAGAGTACGTGATAAACTTGTTGCTTCCATACCCATTTTTTTA
>NZ_JADGDZ010000009.1 GCF_016744625.1 Winogradskyella sp. | reverse complement strand
AATTAAATATGTATTATAAAATGCTTATTAATTTTATTGAATAATGAATAGAAAAATCGGCTGAAAAAATTAATTGCTGATACAAGCCCATTAAAAAACATCTCAAACAAAAAAAGACCATCCTTAAAGATAGTCTTTTTTATATATTATCAAATGTTTTCACTTAGAACATCTCTCTACCAGAGAAATGGAAAGCACCTTCAATAGCGGCATTATCATCACTATCACTTCCATGAACAGCGTTTTCGCTAATAGAATCTGCAAACATTTTACGAATAGTACCTTCTGCTGCATCAGCAGGATTAGTTGCTCCAATTAAAGTTCTAAAATCCTCAACAGCGTTATCTTTTTCTAAGATTGCTGCAACGATAGGTCCACGTGTCATATACTCTACCAATTCTCCATAAAATGGACGCTCACTATGTATAGCATAAAATGCTTTAGCATCTTGAGTAGTCATATGAGTTAGCTTCATTGCTACGATTCTAAATCCTGAAGCTGAAATTTTTTCTAATATTGCGCCAATGTGTCCTTTTTCAACAGCATCTGGCTTTAACATTGTAAATGTTCTGTTAGTTGCCATGTATCTTTTTTTAATGAGGTGCAAAAGTAATGCATTTCTTTAATTAATCAAGCACTGATAATAATATTTAAAAGTAACCAGAGACATCGTCAGTTCGAGTGAAATTTATGCTTCTTAAAGTATAAAGTTAGTATCGAGAACAAGATATTTCTTATTAATAATAAGTTTTCGATACATTTTTTTATCAAAAATTACTCTAACTGACGCACTGAGTATAATTGAACATCAAATTTTAATAAATCTTTATCATTTCTAATTCAGAATCCAGTTTCATAAAATTTAAAAAATTGTATCTTCGCCAACTATGATTAAAGCACAAATTCCAGACATAAAATCACTTTTAAGTACACCAAAGAACATTGTTATTGTTCCGCATAGAAATCCAGATGGAGATGCTATGGGTTCTACTTTAGGCTTGTATCATTATTTAAAAATGTATAATCATAATGTGGTTGTTATTACACCAAATGATTATCCAGATTTTTTAAAATGGTTACCAGGAGACGATACCGTTTTAAAATTTGAAAGCCAACAAGAAGAGAGTAAAGCACTTATTGATAATGCCGATTTGCTTTTTACTTTAGATTTTAATGCTTTTCATCGCACTGGTCATGATATGGCTGAAGTATTAGAAGTTTCAAGCGCAACTAAAATAATGATAGATCATCATCAGCAACCAGACGATTATGCTAAATACACCTATTCTGATGTGAGCATGTCTTCAACCTGTGAAATGGTTTATAATTTCATTGAAATGCTAGATGATACTGACAGAATTGACGCAAATATTGCAACCTGTTTGTACGTTGGTGTTATGACAGATACTGGTTCTTTTAGATTCCGCTCTACAACAAGCAGAACACACGAAGTTATAAGCAATCTAATTAAAAAAGGTGCTGATAATACTCAAATTCATAATAATACATACGACACAAATAGTTATAGTCGGTTACAACTTTTAGGTAGAGCACTTCAAAATTTAAAAGTGATTCCAGAATTAAGAACGGCTTACATTACTTTATCTCAAGCTGAGTTAGATGAATTCAATTTCAAAAAAGGAGATACTGAAGGTTTTGTTAACAATGCTTTATCCTTAAAGGGCATTATTTTTGCCGCTATTTTTATAGAAAGCAAACAAGATGATATTATAAAAATATCCTTACGCAGCAAAGGGGAATTTTCCGTCAACGAATTATCGAGAGCGCATTTTCATGGAGGTGGTCATACCAATGCAGCTGGTGGACGTAGTGAAACAAATATGACTTCAACCATTGATAAATTTATTAGTATATTACCACAGTATAAACAAGAGTTGTCCCAAGCCAATAATGGGTAATAAAATATTAAAAATGAAGCGCCTACTCGTAATTTTCTCTTTATCAATTCTGTGTTTCAGTTGTAAATCACCAGAAGCCAGAATGCCAGAGTCTGTGCAATCTGGATCATTTTTAAAAGAATCTGCTGAGCGTAACAAAAAGCTCAATGAGCTAGAACAGACACATATTAAAGACATCATAAAAAGTAATCCTGATAAAACCTATATCGCATCAGAAAGTGGATTTTGGTATTACTACAATACTAAAATCGAGACTGCTAGTGCTAAACCACAATTCGGAGATGTCGTTGATTTCGATTATAATATTTCTAATATAGAAGGACAAGAAATCTATGCTAAAATCAATAGATCTTATGTTATGGATAAAGAAGAACTATTTACAGGATTACGTGAGGGTTTAAAACTCTTAAAGCCTAACGAAACAGCAACTTTTATATTTCCATCTCAAAAAGCCTATGGTTATTATGGAGATGATAACAAAATAGGAACTAATATTCCTTTAATTTGCGAAGTAACACTAAACACAATAATTAAAAAAAATGATTAAAAAAGCACTTACAACATTTGTTGTTTTATTAGTATTGGTAAACATTTCTTGTCAAGAACGTTATCCAGATTTAAAAGATGGACTTTATGCAGAATTCGTAACCAATAAAGGTACCATGGTCGCAGAATTGTTTTACGACAAGGTCCCTGTAACTGTTGCTAATTTTGTTGCACTTGCCGAAGGCGAACATCCTTTAGTAAAAGACGAATATAAAGGCAAGCGTTATTATGACAGCATCACTTTTCATAGAGTAGTTAATAATTTTATGATTCAAGGAGGTGATCCTACAGCTTCTGGTAGTGGAGATCCTGGATATAAATTCCCAGATGAATTCCACCCAGAATTAAAGCACGATAAACCAGGAATCCTATCTATGGCAAACCCAGGTAGAGATGCTAATGGCAGCCAGTTCTTTATCATGGAAAAAGAATGGCCTAGTTTAGATAATAGACATGCAGTTTTTGGGCAAGTAGTTGAAGGTATGGCAGTCCATGACTCAATTTCAAATGTAAAGGTAATTAATCCGCAAGCCAGAAATCATAAGCCTGTTGAAGATGTAGTTATCACAAAGCTTAATATTATTAGAAAAGGATCTGATGCTAGAGCTTTTAATGCGGCAAAAGTATTTGAAGAAGATATGCCAAAAATAAAAGAAAAGCTAGCGAAACTTAAAGAGGAAGCAAAAAAGAAAGCGGAAGAATTGGCTAAGCTAGCAAAAGCAGAATTCTTAAAGAAAAATGAAGAGTTAGATGGACGTCGTATTGACTCTCCAACAGGAATGGCAATGATATTTACACATGAAGGTAATGGTGTTAAACCAACTTCTGCTCAACGTGTTAATATAGATTGTGCTGGCTATTTTGAAAATGGTGAGCTATTCTGGACAACTATGAAAGAGGTAGCTGAAAAGAATGGAAAGTATGATGAAAGACAAGATAAAGCTGGTAGATATGTACCATTTGACATGCCATATAATGAAACAGCAAGTTTAGTTACAGGATTTAGAGAAGCCATGTTGAATATGAAAATTGGTGATAAGGTCAGAGTATTTATTCCTTACTATCTTGGTTATGGAGAAAGAGGAAACCCACCTGTAATACCAGGGAACTCTAATATTATATTTGATATAGAATTGGTGAGTATAAAATAATTCACAAACTATAGAATAAAAAAAAGCAGCCTAAGGCTGCTTTTTTTTATATGATTTATTTTAACTAAGCCTTTGGAATATTCACCAAAATCTCTAAAACAAATTCCCAATACTTCTGAGCAGAAGAAATTTGTGCGCGTTCATCTGGTGAATGTGCTCCTTTAATATTTGGTCCAAAACTAATCATATCCATATCTGGATAGTTTGTTCCTAAAATTCCACATTCTAAACCTGCATGGCAAGCTGCAACATGTGGCTTCTCCCCATTATTTAAGCGCTCATAAATAGGAACCATAACTTTTAAAATAGCAGAACCCATATTTGGTGCCCAACCAGGATATGAACCAGAAAATTCTACTTCGCAACCTGTCAATTCAAAAGTAGACCTCAACGTATTTGCTAAGTCTAATTTAGAGCTTTCTACAGAACTACGTGTTAAGCAACCTATTTTAATAGCGCCATCTTTAACAATCACTCTAGCGATATTATTAGATGTTTCTACTAAGTCTTTAATATCCGGACTCATACGATACACTCCATTACAAGCAGCATATAAAGCTCTTGTGATACCTTCTTGAACTCCTAAGTCCATAATTTTCTCTGGAGTTTCTGTTTTAGAAACTTCTATTTCTAAATCTGGCTCCATGGTTTTAAATTCAATCTTAATCGTATCAGCATGTTGCTTAAGCTCAAATTCAAAAGCTTCTTCATGGACTGCATCTATGCAAACCGTTGCATTACTTTCTCTTGGAATTGCATTACGTAAACTTCCTCCATCAATTTCAGAAATACGCAATCCAAAGTTTTCAAATCCATCAAATAATAAACGGTTCATTATTTTATTGGCATTACCTAATCCTTCGTGTATCTGCATACCAGAATGCCCACCTTGCAAACCTTTTACAGTAATTGTATATCCAATTTTAAACCCTGGTGTTTCTTCTTCTTTATACTCACGTGTCGCAGTTACATCTACTCCACCTGCACAACCTACACCAATTTCATCATCTTCTTCAGTATCTAAATTCAACAGAATATCCCCTTTAAGCAATCCACCTTTTAAACCCATTGCACCAGTCATTCCTGTTTCTTCATCAATAGTAAATAAAGCTTCCAAAGCTGGATGTGCAATAGTATCACTTTCAAGAATAGCCATAATCGTAGCTACACCTAAACCATTGTCTGCACCTAATGTTGTTCCTTTAGCTTTTACCCAATCACCTTCAACATACATATCAATACCTTGAGTATCAAAATCGAAAACGGTATCATTATTTTTTTGATGCACCATATCTAAATGCGATTGCATAACAATTGGCTTTCTATCTTCCATGCCTTTTGTTGCTGGCTTTCGGATAATTACATTACCAACTTCATCTTCAATAGTTTCTAAACTTAGGTTTTCTCCAAAGTCCTTCATAAATTGAATCACGCGTTCTTCTTTTTTTGAAGGCCGAGGAACGGCATTTAAATCTGCAAATTTATTCCAAAGTTGTTTTGGTTCTAAGGCTCTTATTTCTGAACTCATATCTATATAATTTTAGGATAGCAAAATTACAAAATACCAAGCATTCTTTTTTGTCATTCTGAACTTGTTTCAGAATCTCCTATAAATAATTAAGGTTATCTTAAATGGATTCTGCATCAAGTATGAAATGACTAGTTTTTCCCTATTTTTGAAGCATGCTCAAAAACAAAAAACTGGTATTAGTAATTTTTCTTGGAATTCAGATTCTATTAATCTCTATATTAAAAAATTATCCAGCGTTCGTTGAGCAATTCTACAGTAATGGTTTATATGTCGGCATTTCTAAATTAATGCGTTATGTTTTTGGTTGGATTCCATTTTCAATTGGAGATATCTTTTATACTTTAGCAGGTATTTACATCATAAGATGGCTAATTTTAAATAGAAAACGAATTATAAAAGATACCATCAATTGGCTATTAGATATTGGTGCGACTTTATCTATTGCTTATTTTGCTTTTCATATCCTTTGGGCATTTAATTATTACAGACAACCGCTTTATAAATCTTTAAATATAGAAGCAGAATATACCACTGAACAATTAATTTCATTTACAGAAAAACTAATCAAAAAATCGAATGCTGTTCATAGTCAGTTATCATCAGTTGATTCTATTAAAATTGAACTTCCATATTCCAAATCTGAAATCTTTGATAAAGTCCAAAATGGCTATAATGTACTATCAGAAACCTATTCTCATCTTAATTACGAGCCAAAAAGTATTAAAAAATCTATTTATAGTTTACCATTAACATATATGGGTTTTTCAGGTTATCTAAATCCTTTTACCAACGAAGCCCAAGTGGATGGATTAATACCAACTTATAAATTCCCGACTACTGCATGCCATGAAGCCGCACATCAATTAGGTTATGCTGCAGAGAATGAAGCTAATTTTATTGGTAGTTTAGCTGCAATTCATAATGAGGATATTTATTTTCAATATTCGGGCTACACATTTGCGTTGCGTTACTGCTTAGCTGAAATATTCAGAAAAAATCCTGAAATCTACGATTGTATTCTACCAACAATAAATAAAGGGATTCTTAAAAACTATCAAGAAGTTCAAGCTTTTTGGATGGCTTACGAAAATCCTATAGAGCCTATCTTTGAGGTTACCTTTGATAGTTTCTTAAAAGCAAATAATCAATCAGCAGGTATGAAAAGTTATAGTTATGTGGTTGCACTTTTGGTTAATTATTATGAAGGTGAAGAGTTATAATTGAAATACATGTGTTACCCTATTCTGAAAATGTTAAAATAGTTCAATTCAATCTTCTTTTTAGCTTTAATTCCTATCTTTAGGAAGTTAATCTAACCAACCATTTTATGATAAAAGTACATTTACGACTGCTCATTTTTATGTGCAGTTTTTCGTTATTTGCACAAGATTACTTTCCTAGTAATTCTGGAGTCATAGCAAATAATTCAAATTACACCGCATTTACAAATGCTACGATTCATGTTTCACCAAACCAAATAATAGAAAACGGCACACTTCTTATCAAAGGCGGTAAAGTTGTTAGCGTAGGTGAATCCGTCAGTATTCCGAAGAACACAACTACCATTGATCTTTCAGGAAAAACTATTTACCCATCCTTCATTGATATGTATACTACATTTGGCGTTACAAAACCAAAACGTAGTGGTAATGGTCCTCAATACGGAGCTAGTAGAAGTGGCTTTTATTGGAATGACCACATAATACCAGAACAAGATGTGATGACTAGTTTTAAGTACGATGCTAAATCCGCATCAGAAATGCAAAAGCTTGGATTTGGCGTTGTTAATACGCACATGCCAAATGGTATTGTTCGTGGTACAGGAGCTTTAATTGCGCTTAATAATAATGCAGATAATTCTATGCGAGTTGTAGATGGAGAAACGACACAACACTTATCATTTAGTAAAAGTGCAACCTCACGCCAGTCGTATCCTTCGTCTATAATGGGAAGTATGGCTTTATTACGACAAATGTACAATGATGCAAAATGGTATGCTGATGGAAATATAGATACCAAAGATTTATCCTTAGAAGCTTTGAATGGTAACAAAAACTTACTTCAAGTTTTTGAAGCGGGTAGCAGAGCAAATCTAATGAGAGCAGATAAAGTTGGTGATGCTTTTAATATTCAATATGCCATTGTTGGTGGTGGAGATGAATATGAACGTATTGCAGAAGTAAAAAGCACAAATGCAACTCTTATTTTACCTCTCGACTTTCAATTGGCTTATGATGTTGACAATCCCTTTTTGGCTAGCACATTATCGCTTAGTGATATGCGTTCTTGGAACCAAGAGCCTCACAATCCAAGACTGTTAGCAGAAAACGGTATTAGATTTGCATTAACAACACATGGTTTAAAATCTAAGAAATCATTTAAGTCTAACTTAATGAAGGCCATTGAAAGTGGTCTTTCTAAACAGAAAGCTTTAGAAGCCTTAACTACTGTTCCTGCAAGTCTATTAGGCAAGTCTAATCTTTTAGGAACCTTAAAAACTGGAAGTTATGCGAATTTCTTAATCGCCTCTGGTGATATATTTGATAAAAAGACCAAGCTATATGAAAACTGGGTACAAGGTATACCACATGTTTTAAAGACTATGAATGTAAAGGACATTGATGGTGATTACAATTTTAAATTAGCAAGTAAAGATTATAAGCTTTCAATCTCTGGAAGTACTAGTAAACCTAATGCTAAACTTGAAAGCGGAGATAAAAGCCTTGGCACTAAAATAAACTACGCTAATGATTGGATGAATCTGACTTTTAAGACTGCAGATAGTACAAAAAAGGAATATATTAGGATTGCTGCCAATGCGACTAAAGGTAATAGTTTAAATGGGAAAGCAATATTACCAAACGGAAATACATTATCCTTTTATGCTAATAAAACGCAAAAGGAAGATTCAGAAAAAAGTGCTGACAAAAAGAAAGATAAGGAAGATATTAAAGCACCTTTTGTGAGTCCAATTACCTATCCTAATTTGGCTTATGGCTTTTCAGAAAAACCTAAATCAGAAACCTTATTATTTAAAAATGCAACCGTTTGGACTAATGAAAAAGATGGTGTTTTAGAAAACACAGATGTGCTGATTAAAAATGGAAAGATTTCAAAAATTGGAAAAAATTTATCTGATGGAAGTGCAAAAGTAATTGATGCTACTGGCAAACATGTTACCTCTGGCATTATAGATGAACATTCGCATATTGCAGCTTCTTCCATTAATGAAGGAGGTCATAACTCATCTGCAGAAGTGACTATAGAAGATGTTTTAGATGATGAAGACATAGACATCTACCGCAATTTAGCTGGTGGAGTTACTTCTATTCAAATACTACATGGTTCTGCCAATCCTATTGGTGGACGTTCTGCAATCATAAAACTAAAATGGGGAGAATCTGCTGACGATTTGGTTTATAACAATTCCCCAAAGTTTATCAAATTTGCTTTAGGTGAAAATGTAAAACAATCACGAAGTAGAACAAATTCTCGTTTTCCACAATCTCGAATGGGAGTTGAGCAAGTCTTTATGGATTATTTTAGTAGAGCTAAAGCATATGACAAAACTAAGAAAAGTGGAAAACCGTATAGAAAAGATGATGAAATGGAAGTACTCGCAGAAATCTTAAATAAAGAGCGCTTTATCTCATGTCACTCATATGTACAAAGTGAGATTAACATGCTAATGAAAGTTGCTGACAAATTCGACTTTAACATTAATACTTTCACTCATATTCTTGAAGGTTATAAAGTCGCAGACAAAATGAAAGCACATGGAGTTGGTGGATCAACATTTAGTGATTGGTGGGCTTATAAATACGAAGTAAATGATGCAATACCTTTTAATGCAGCAATTATGCACAATGCAGGAGTAACTGTTGCTATTAATAGTGATGATGCCGAAATGTCCAGGCGATTAAACCAAGAAGCCGCAAAATCTATTAAATATGGAGGTGTTAGTGAAGAAAATGCTTGGAAATTTGTTACGTTGAATCCTGCAAAACTTTTACATCTTGATGATAGAGTTGGTAGTCTTAAGATTGGCAAGGATGCAGATGTTGTATTATGGTCAGATCATCCGCTTTCTGTTTATGCAAAAGCTGAAAAAACAATTATTGAAGGAGTCACTTATTTTGACATAGATCGAGACAAACAAATGCGTAAAGCCATGAAAAAGGAAAAAAGCGAATTAATAAACCTCATGCTGCAAGACAAAAATAAAGGCTTAAAAACGCAGCCTGTAAAGAAAAAAGAAAAGGTATTGTTGCATTGCGATTCAATGGATTTACACAACTAAAAATATTTTAAAATGAAAAATAGGAATAAAATAAATATCATATTGTTTTTGTTGTGTGTCACATTAGGTTTTGCACAACAGACACCAGCACCAAAACAATCAAAAGATTTTGCTATTGTTGGTGCAACTGCTCATTTAGGCAATGGTTCTGTGATTGAGAATAGTATTATAGTAGTAAGCAATGGAAAAATAACAACCATTGGTCCAGAAGCATCTACTCCACTTACTAGGCAAGCTATGGATATTATTGATGCCAAAGGCAAACATGTCTATCCTGGTTTTATAGTATCTAACGGAACGCTTGGTTTAGTAGAAGTTGATGCCGTAAAAGCATCTAACGACCTTTCGGAAATGGGGACTTTTAATCCACATATTAGAAGTATTATTGCTTATAATACCGAATCTAAAATTATAGAATCGATGCGACCTAATGGAGTATTGTTAGGACAAGTGGTACCAAGAGGAGGACGTATTAGCGGAACATCTTCAATAGTACAATATGATGCTTGGAACTGGGAAGATGCAGCCATTAAAATGGATGATGGTATTCATATCAATTGGCCAAGTAGTTTTAGTAGAGGACGTTGGTGGCTAGGAGAAGATCCTGGTTTAAAACCGAACAAAAATTATGCAAAACAAATCAAAGAATTATCAGATTACTTTAACGAAGCTAGAAGTTATAACAAAGGCAATAAAGATGAAAATCATTTACCTTTTGCAGCTTTAGCTGGCGTATTTGACAGCTCAAAACATTTGTATATTAAGGCAGACGACGAAAAAGGAATTACTGATGCAGTAAATTTTGCAAAATCTCAAGGTGTATCAAAATTGACCATTGTTGGTGGTTACCAAGCTGGTAATATCGCTAACTTTTTAAAACAAAATGATGTATCTGTATTTTTAAGACGTGTCCATACTAGACCAGAATTAGAAGATGATGATTACGACTACACATTTAAACAAGCTAAACGATTAGTTGATGCTGGTGTTTTAGTCGCATTAGAACCAAGCGGACAAATGGAACGCATGAATACTCGTAACCTTCCGTTTTATGCTGGTACAACAGTTGCTTATGGACTAACTAAAGAACAGGCTCTACAATTAATCACTCAAAATGCTGCAAAAATTTTAGGAATAGATGATATGTACGGAACTTTAGAAGTTGGTAAAAGTGCAACACTATTTATTAGTAAAGGTGATGCTTTAGATATGCGTACCAATATATTAACACATGCTTTTATTGATGGACGAAATTTAAGCTTAGAAACGCACCAAACAGAACTTTATAAACGTTATTCAGAGAAATATAGCCAACAAAATTAAATGAAAAAAGCGAGCCAGTTGGCTCACTTTTTTTTTCAATTTGTCATTCTGAACTTGTTTTCAGATACTTGCATAATGTTTAGGTTCTGAAACAAATTCAGAATGACAAAGAATAATGATTATTTAATCAATTTGGCAGTTTCTGGCTTTACAAACAATGAATCATTTGGTGCTTTATCAGAAACCAAAACATCCATAAACTCTACTGTATTTCGTAATTCTGTAGGTACATTATTTTCATAGGTATACCAACTTATACTTTTAGGTAAAACTAATCCGTTAATGGTTTGCCAATCATTGTATCGTATATATCTAAAGTTTTTACTCTTTTCGTCTTTACCAAACGTTACTGTATAACTTAACCATTCCATTTGCCCAGATTCAGTATTATAATAAACTACATACTGGTCATCTGGTGATGCTCCTATTCCTGCATCATAAGAAATTAAAATTCCAGGATAGTTTTTCCCGTCAAAAACTAAAGGTTCTATTTCTTCATATATGATACCATCATCACCAACTATAAATGGCATGGCATAGAAATACATCATCAATCCTTTATAAAACTTAGCATTGCCTTTGTATTCATTTCCGTCCTTTTCATTTACCCAAAGATCATTACCATCATAACCCATTGTATACGCTGGAGTATCAATCAATTCTACTCTTGACTTTAAATCCGTAGTAGTAACTTCCTTTCCACTTGGTTTTTCCATGGTAAAGGAGAGTGTTTGCATTTTATTCCAGTTATCAATACCACCATGTGCATCAAACACTTTAGTAATTGATTCTGGATAAATACTTGTAGTAATATCCTTTGCTTCTAATTTAGATTCTGGAGTTCTAGCTTCTGACTTGTCTTTACAAGCTGCAATTAAAATTGCAAATAGTAGTAAGTGTAATATTTTTTTCATTGAAATACTTTTTAATTGCAGTGTTTGACGAAATTAAATATAACTAATTACAAAAAAAAGCTTCAGAAACAATCTGAAGCTTTAGTTTATTTTAAATCTTAAGTTACTATTCTATAACAAGTTTTTCAACCTGTGTGTGAGTACCATTACTAAGCTGAACAAAATACAATCCACTTTGTAATGCAGAAACATCAAGTTGTATTATGCTACTTTCATCATTCAATTGCTTTAGAATTTGCTTTCCTTGTACATCATATATACTCAATATTGAATTCTCGTAATTACTTGAACTCAATGTTATCGTAACCGATTCTTTAGCAGGATTTGGGTACATACTATATCTAATACTCTCAAAAGAATCTACTGAAAGTGGTTCAACAAAAGTTGTTGTAAACGTATTAGTAATAATTGGTGCATTAAAATCGAAATAAATAGATGCCGTATTAGTTATAATATCACCTACACTATAACCTAATTTTGGCTTAATCTTAAAATGTACAAAACCATTACTTCCTTCTTCATCATCTTGTTCTGCTGGTAAATTGATATCATCAAAAAACCATTCTAAATCATTGCCAATTCTTGTAACCTGATAATCGTGACTAGATCGTAACATTTGAAACGTTGTTTCATCTAATTGCGCATCTAATTCATCTTCGATTCTAATAAAGATTGCTTCTGCAGTTCCTACATTTTGAAAACGAACCGTGTAATACAGATATTCATTTGTAGCAATAAAGTCATCATAGACAATTTCTGATCCATGAGATTCCATTTTATCATTAGGATCGTATGAACCGATTACAGCTTCTGTAATAAAAGATTCGTTATTATTTGCAACGATATCGTTACTCGAAGTTGTATATATTGCTGTATTGGTAACTATTTCTCCCAGAGCAACACTTGCTGGTGTGTATAACGTGATGACTACTGTAATACTACTGTTTGGTAATAAGTTTATAAAATCTAAACTGAAACCGTTAGTGTTTGGTGCTGTTGAATAATTACTACTAGTGCTAATATTAGAAATAGTTAAGTTTTCATCTAAAATATAATCTATAGTTCCTGAAGTTGTAAGCACACCTAAATTTTGAATTACTAAATAGTTAGTATGATTAAATCCTGGTCTTGGTGATTGCTGATTAATAAGATATACTGCAATATCTTCGCAAGATTGTTCATTTACAACTGGAAATTCAATAGTAACATTCTCGCCAAATAATACACTTACATCATCAAACCTAGTCGTTGACACATCAAAACAATCTTCGTATTCATTATAAAAATAATAGCTGATATCGTAAGTATTTACTTCATCTAAACTTTCAATGAGAAACCTTCCTACAGAAGATTCTACAGTATTTATAATCCCATCATTATTTATCTCGTATGTAAAATAGCCATTTGTAAAGTTTTCCTCAGAAGCATCAAAAACAGAATTATTATTATCATCGTAAAATGCACCAACTGAAATAAAACCTGTATTTTCACAATCGATAACAAGTTCTAAATTTGTTAATTGTCTACATCCTAAAAAGCCATCCATTGCTGCATCAGTATCTTCTACTCTCATAATTAAAGTTTCTCCAGCTGAGTTATATGGACTAATTAAAGCATTAATAGCTTGGTTTGCATTAGATATACTTGTATAATAACTAACAGTAATTCCTTCTCCAAAACCTAGAGAAGCAGAAAAAGCATCTAAATCAAAATCTGCTGTATCTGAACCAGCATCAGGGCAAGCCAAGATAGTTTGTGGTTCTATAGAACCAACTTCTTCGTACAAATTTAAAACAACAGGCCCAGAAAAAGCTGAAACTCCACACTGGTTATTAATTGTCTGTGCTTCATAAATATCGGATTCTGTTACTAAAAGTGTAGAAGATGTTTCCCCTGTTAATACAAAACCATTTTTATACCAAATAAACTCATCGGCAAATGGTGAGTTAGCTACAAGAGTTACAGAATCAAAACCACAATAATTTTGTTCAGGCAATCCTAAATCAACTTCTGGTGAAGGATCTACGATTAAATCAAAGTTTACAATAGAAAAACAACTTGTTATGTCATTCTCTACTCTTGCATAGACAGTCTGTGATATAAAAGTATTAGTAAATGTTGTAGGATTTATAATTGCATTAGACGCAGAAATAGCATCAGCCTCACTTATATAATATGTGATTGATGTTCCAACTTCACCATTAAAAATCAGTAGTTCATTTTCTGTGAGATCAAATACTTCTACACCATCTTCTGTATTGTTTTCATCACACAATACTAAATCTGGTATCACTGAGCTTGGTGTAGGGTTTGGCAATACACGTATGGTTAAAGTTGTAAAACCTACACAACTTGTATTAATATCTGTAACTACAACATATAATGTTTGTGGGTTAGCAGGCAAACCATTTACAGAAGTATTTGTATAAGCAGTTGAGTTAGTAATTACATTTGTCTGCGCAACAGCATCTGCATTAGTTTCATAATATGCTACTGTTCTATTAGGATTAACTCCTATAATTTCAGCATCTTTTACTGTTAAATCGAATACCGTAATTTCATCTACAGGTATTTCACCAAAATCATCACACAATTCTATTGGAGTAGGCTGAATAGCTATTGGATAAGGATTAACAATGAGATTAACCGTAGTCGTATCAAAACTACCAGAACTATTCTCTTCTAAACGTATATATATCGTTTGTATATTAGCAATAACATTATCATAAGGTGAAGCAATACTATTAAATCCTGCATTGGCATCACTTTGAGTTTCGTGATATGTCAATGTAAAATCTGCTGGATTTTGACTACCAAAAATTTGAGCATCTAAAATCGAGAAATCGAATTGAGAAAAACCATCATTATCACCATCGCAAACTGCTAAGTCGCCTGGCTGGTTGGCAACTTGAGCAAATGAAGTCAATGTAATTGAAAATAATAAAAGTAGGTAGTGTATTTTTTTTATCATAATAGGTTCATTATTTATGTTGTTTCACAAAAATATTAAAAGCCTCAGAAATAATCTGAAGCTTTTAATAGTATTCTGAGGTATTTAAACTTATTTGATAATAAGTTTTTTAACCATCATCTCATTAGTACTGTTTTTAAGTCTCACAAAATACATTCCAGAATTCAAAGCAGATACATCTAGTTCAATGATACTATCATTCGCAAATCGTGGCGTACTTATTACTTTGCCTTGAATATCTATAAGTGTAACATCAAAATTTTCATTGGCTTCTCCATTCAACGAAATAGTAACTTTGTCATTTGCTGGATTAGGATATATACTAAAATCAATAGTCGTAAAATCATTTATTGAAAGTGATTCATCAACAAAATTTGTTTCAAAACGATTTGTTATTACTGGAGCATTAAAATCAAAATAAATTGCAGCAGTATTTGGAATGATATCTCCGACTACATAACCAGCTTGAGGTTTAATTCTAAAATACGCAAAGCCATGACTACCCTCTTCATCATCTTGTTCGGCTGGTAAATTGATATCATCAAAAAACCATTCTAAATCGTTATCAGTTCTAGTAACCACGAAATCGTGACTAGAGGTTAACATTTGAAAAGTCGTTTTATCTAATTTATTATGTAAAGCATCTTCAATTCTTACAAAAATAGCTTCAGCTGTTCCTAAATTCTGGAAACGAATCGTGTAGTATAACCATTCATCTGAAACCGAGAATTCATCATGCAATACTGTTGGACCATGAGACTCCGTAATATCATTCGGATCCCAAGAACCGACAACAATTTCAGAAAGTGTTGAGTAATTATTACTTATCACCATATCATTAGTATCTGTAAGATACGTTGCTGTATTTGTAACTATTTCGTCTAAAACAACAGAAACAGGGCATAAAATTGAAATACCTATACTTTCAACCTCTCCTGGTTGAAGATTTACAAAATCAACTGTAAATCCGGTGGCTGTAGTTGTAATAGTGTACGCAGGATTAATACTAAAAACACTATCTAGTACTAATTGCGGATCTAAAGTAAATTCTACGGTGCCTGAAGCTATGTTAGTAAACCCTAAATTCTCTAGATATAAATAATTATCGTGAGTAAATCCTGGTCTTGGTGGTGTCCAGTTATTTATTAAATAAACAGCAAGATCTTCACAACTTTGTTCTTCAGTTACTGGGAAATCTAAAGTAACTGTACTTCCTGTTGCTACAGATACATTACTAAAACTAGCAGTTGTTATATCGTAACATGCTTCAGATTCATCATATAAATTAAAGGTAATATCGTAAACATCTGTTTCATTTCCACTAATAATTTGAAAGTGTCCCGTTGAAGAATTTACGGTATTAATCATTCCATCACCATTGACTTCATAAGTAAAATAACCATTAGAGAAGCTAAATTCATCAGTATCATAAACACTATTAGCATTAGCATCTACAAAAGCATTAACTTGAATGAACCCTACTGAAGAAGCACAGAATACATCAAAATCAAATTGTGCTGTACAACAACTACTTCCTTGTGTACAACTTATGGTAAAATCTGAATCAAACCGTACTGTTAGTGAATCTCCAGAAGACGTATAGGTTAATCCTGTAAAATCACCTTGATTTCCATACTCTAAATCTGAATTTAAAATCGTACCATCTGAGTCCACAATATAAACCTCATCAAAGTTAACTTCTGTACTACCAGAATTAAATATAATTGTTAATGGCAATCCGTCAGAACTTTGAAAGCTAAATTCTGATATATCGTCATTATCATAACAATGAATGGTATTAACAGCTCCGTCATCACAAACTATAATTTGATTTGGATTTGCTCTTGTAGTAAAGCTATACTCTGTACATTCTTCAGCATCACCATTAACATTGTAAGGAATAATAGTGACATAATAGGTTGTTTCATATTCTAAAATGCCAGTATCGTAGCTTGTTACATTACCGACATCTTCATTATCTAAAACTTCAGTTCCACCAGAAGTTAGTCCTACTGATAATTTATAGCCTACCACAATACCTGAAGCATTGCTCCAGGACAATTCAGTCGTTTCTTCAACATCAACCGCACCATTTTCTGGTGTCTGTAAAATCGCATTACAAGTAGGAAGCGCATTTGGATCTGCACAACTTACATCGAAATCTATAGGTATGTAATTAGAAATTTCACAAGATATACTTCCATCTGATGCCACAGTAATAGTTATACTGCTACCTGTTGATATAAAAGTTAATCCTGTAACGTCTCCATTATTACCATAAGTAGTTGCTTCTGGATTTAAATTGGTAACACCATCAGAATCTAGAACCACTAAAGCATCATAATTATTCTCTACTTGCCCAGCATTAAAAACCACTTGAAGCGGAAACCCTTCAATACTCTCATAAGTGAATTGTATTTGATTGTCATTACTATAACAGAAACTATTATTAATAGGTCCTTGAGCACAGTTAAATATAACAGGACATGAACTATCAATTATGATATTAAAATTTAGGATTTCAAAACAATCATCACCACTATTCTGAATCCTTATATAAATAATTTCTTCTGAAGAAGAAGGTACATAATTTGTTGGATCAGTAATTGGATTTATGTTAGAGTACGCATTATTAGGGCTATTAAAGTAATTTATATTAAATTGACTAGCGTCTAATCCATTTAAAATTTCATTAAGCGTTATCGTTAAATCAAATATTGTGTTTGGTGGACAACTAATCATATCTGTAGCAGCTGCTGTTGCTAATTCTGGAAATGAGCTTTCTAAAACTTCAGTACTTAATTCTACAGTACATCCTGAAACATTATCTGTCACCATTACAGTATAAACACCAGCTATATCAACAACTATTTCTGGATCTGTTGCTCCTGTACTCCACAAAAATGAAAAACCTTGACTACTATTTAAACTTGGAGTTAAAACAATAGGATCGGCTCCACATATCGTATAAGTATCTTCTAAATAAACGTCTGGTCCATAGTTAAAAACCACATTAAATGATACAACCGCATAATTAGTTGATTGGTTATCATCAACTCTAACAAATAGTGTTGTGTTTATATTTGGAATGGTAAATTGTTGTGTATTAGTAATGACGTTTGTCTCATTTTCTGCATTAGCTTCAGATTGGTAATATGTAATTGTATAGCCAGAAGCGTCTTGTCCGTTTAAAATTGTCGCTTCTTCTGCGGTTAAATCAATTTCTATATCAGCATTTGGATTTACCGCACATAAAATCACTGTAATTGGTGACGCATAAACACAGTCCGTAACAATAACTAAATCTAATGGTAAAACTTGGTAACAACCACCATTGTAAGCCGATACACGAGCATAAACCGTCTGATTGAATGCTTGTATATTAGTATAGTATTGTGGAATTGCATTCGTAAAAGCATTAGCATCAGCTTGAGTCTCGTGATAAGTAACATAAAACAAATTAGGATTACTAGTAGCAAGAATTTCTGCTGTTTTAGAATATAAATCAAATTGTTCAAAACCATCAGAATCTAAATCACAAGCTTCTAAAGAAGAAGGTGCATTAAGAGCTGGTTGGTCAACAACATTTAGATACAAACTCGTATTAGGATTTGTATAAGTACAACCCGTTATTATGTTTTCTATTCTAAAGTAAATTTCTTGATAATAAGGAACTGTATTAGTAAAAGATTGAGTATTGGCAATAGGATTAATATTGCTAAGTGCATCTTGAAATGTAAAATAATAAAATACTGAAAGACTTTGATCACCTCCTGTAAGGTCAATAGTGCTTATGCTTAAATCAAAGACTGCAAAACCATCTACACCACATACTATTTGTTCTGTTGAATAACTATTTTCTACCGCAGAATGAACAACAAGATCAAAACTCGTAATTTCAAAATTTCCAGTAGAGAGCTCAAAAATCCGCACAAATATGGTTTGTGGATTGCTAGTATTGGTAAAAGGACTCGCTAAAGCGTTTGTATCAGTATCTGCATCAACTATTGATAAGTGATACGATACCTCATACGAAGCAGGATCAAATCCATTTAATATTTCTGAATCCTTAATAGTCAAATCAAATTCCCAAAAACCACTTCCATTATCATCACAGACTTCATAATCTGTCGGTTGGTTGATGCCAAATTGGCCATAGGTATGCATTGAAAAAGAAAGGGTAATTGCAAAAAATAGTAATATTTTTTTCATGAGCGGTTGATTTTTAATTTATAGCACTTTTTTTGAAAATCGTTATAAATATAGAGCATACTTCCTGATTTTCAATTATAAAACAGGTTAAGGTCTTAAATTCCTACTACTTACAAATCATTATGCTTTTATAATTAAACTTCATTGCATATAAAATGTACATTTGCAGGATACAATTAATTTTCAATTACAAAGATTTTTATGGCTGTTAAATTGATATCTAGTCCACAAAATCCGTTAATAAAACAATTAGTTCTTTTAAAGGACAAATCTCGGGTACGCAAAAAATCTAACCAATTTTTAATAGAAGGCAAACGCGAACTTTCTCTTGCCATAAAGGGCGGATATAAAATAGAAACCTTATTGTTTTTTCCAGATTTGTTTTCTGAAAGTGAAGCCAAAGCAATGGAGCAATACAATATCGATATTATCGAAATATCTAAAGACGTATTTCAAAAACTGGCACATAGAGATACAACCGAAGGTGTTATTGCCGTAGTTAAAGCTAAAAATCATGAATTAGAAAATTTAAAACTAAAATATAAAAACCCATTAATTCTTGTTGCTGAAGCACCCGAAAAACCAGGAAATATTGGAGCTCTATTACGTACTGCTGATGCTGCCAATATTGATGCTGTTATTATTGCTAATCCAAAATCTGATTTGTACAATCCCAATATTATACGCTCTAGTGTTGGCTGTGTTTTTACAACAGAAATTGCAATGGCGAGTAGCGAAGAGACTATTCTTTTTTTGCAGAAATATAATTTCAATATTTTCTCTGCTATTTTACAAGAATCAGAACCATATCACTCACAAAATTACACCTTACCAACAGCAATAGTAGTTGGTACAGAAGCAACAGGACTAACGCAAGAATGGAGAGATGCTGCAACCCAAAATATCAGTATACCAATGCAAGGTGTTATTGATTCTATGAATGTTTCTGTTGCTGCAGGAATTCTTATTTTTGAAGCCAAAAGACAACGTAATTTTAAATAAAATGTCATTGCGAGGATGCAGAACATGGCAAATGCTTCGCATTCACGATACCTTTAAAAACAATGAGTGAAAAATGAGTAATCTCATGAAACTAAAAACCACTTTTAAAAAAATTGCCACAGCTAACAGAAAAAATTAGCTTCGCAATAACGCAACAAATCAAACATGAACGCACAAACATTATTCTACATCATCATTGGAATCATAATAATAAACTTCATCAAGGACAAAATCTTGGATGCGTTTAATGCTAAACATTTTAATAACCCAATTCCAGAAGAATTAAAAGATGTTTATGACCAAGACGAATATAAAAAGTCACAAGCCTATAAAACTGTAAATTATAAATTTGGAATTTGGACTTCCTTATTCTCTTTCATTTTAACTTTAGCCTTTTTATTTTTAGATGGCTTTGAATATGTAGATAATATCGCTAGAAGTTATTCTGAAAACCCAATAATTATAGCCTTAATTTTCTTCGGAATTATAATGATTGCAAGTGATATTATTACAACTCCTTTATCTTATTACAAAACCTTTGTGATAGAAGAAAAATTCGGATTCAATAAAACAACAAAAAAGACCTTCATTTTAGATAAATTAAAAGGTCTGTTAATAATGATACTATTGGGAGGTGGAATCATTGCTTTGATAGTCTGGTTTTATGAAATAACAGGGAATCAATTTTGGCTTTATGCATGGGGAATTGTAACAGTTTTTACCATTTTTATGAATATGTTCTATTCTAAAATTGTTGTACCAATGTTTAACAAACAAACACCTCTTGAAGACGGAGATTTACGAAATAAAATATCGGACTATGCAAAATCTGTTGGTTTTAGCCTGAATAAGATCTTTATTATCGATGGTTCAAAACGAAGTACTAAAGCTAATGCCTATTTTTCTGGTTTTGGAAGCGAAAAGCGTGTCACTCTTTATGACACTTTAGTTGAAGATTTAGAAGATGAAGAAATTGTAGCAGTTTTAGCTCACGAAGTTGGGCATTACAAAAGAAAACATATCATTTTTAATCTCGTAACCTCTATCCTACTCACAGGATTGACGCTTTACATCTTATCCATTTTTATATCAAATCCTTTATTATCTAATGCGATTGGTGTGGAAATACCAGGTTTTCATGTTGGTTTAATCACTTTTGGATTGCTCTACTCACCTATTTCTGAACTCACAGGTTTAATAATGAATTACGTCTCACGCGTTTTTGAGTACCAAGCAGACGATTACGCCAAAAACACCTATAAAGCTGAACCTTTAATTACCTCTTTAAAGAAGTTATCTAAAAATAGTTTGAGTAATTTAACTCCACATAAAGCTTATGTGTTTATGCATTACTCACATCCTACGCTTTTAGAACGGATTCGGAATTTGAAGAAGTAGTATTTTAACCTAATTTGTTGTTAATTGGGTATTACTTTTATGACCTTCTTTTTGTTAGAGCTTTCGATAACAATAAATTGGAGTTCGTTTTTATTTAGTTCTAATTCAATAGGTACATTTTCTTGTATCTGATGATCTTCTCTATAAATTTTCCTTCCAAGAATATCATAAACACTTATTGTAGTTATTTCGTTAATTCCTTTTATAAATAACTGATCATTAAAATAATTTACAGTCACATTATCAAATGAATTACTAATCTCATTTAATGTTTCGCTACAACCAGGAAAAGAGAGGTACCCATTAAATGTTATATCATCAGAACCTTCTGTTCCACTTACAATTCCGCTACCATAAGCTTCATCAGAAGAGTAAGCTGTACTACTAACATAAACTCCTACAAAATTAAAACTGTCTGAATCCGTTAATCCAATATCTGCCCAATCAAAACTAAATTCATAAAACTCTTGTGTACTAGATGATAAAGTAGAATTAACGGAAGTTATAAAATCTAATTCTCCTACTCCAATAGAGCCAGTACTTGGTATAGACCATAGGCCTCCAAAACTCACATTTATAGCCACAGCGTAAGAAGCCTCAAAACCTGTTGGAAATTCTACAATACTACCATAACCAAAAGCATTACTATTAGTTATTGCAATTCTGTGGTCGTCTTGACTATCATCAACATTAGCATCAATCTCATTGCGTCCAGATGCTCCTGTATCTATATATAAAACTAAAATATCGTTCATATCATTCGAAGAAGTGGTCATCTGAAACCATACAATGCTATTAGGATCACTATACAAAAAATGACCTTCACCCACAGCTCCTCCAAATCCGGAATTCCCATTCGCATAACAAGGTGGTGGTGGAATCTGTGAAGCATTATCAGTCATTTGAGAAGACATATAATTAGACGTCAAAAGAGTTATTATTAATATTTTTTTTCCATTAATAAAATGATTGTATTGTAATAGTTGTCTAATACGGTCTAGTATTTTTTTCATAGTGAAATTAGTTAGTACATTAAAATTACAATTTTTTCTATAATTATAACTCATAAAAGAAATTATCCAAAAACAGTTTGAGTAATTTAACGCCTCACAAAGTTTATGTATTTATGCATTATTCGCATAATCCACATTTAGAACGGGTTCGGAATTTGAGAAAGTAAACGATTAACTCTACAAAATAAAAAAATCATTAACTCAAGATATCAGTTATCTTGCACTCACGACTTGATTGAGTATTGAACGAACTCATTTTACCAAATTAACTTTATAACAATGAAAAAAAACATAAGTTTAGCTCTATTATTTTTGTTGATGAACTCATGTAGTCAGCAATTACAAAGTAGTGATTTCACAATCGAAGGAAGTTTTACAGATGGAATTGAAGGGCCTGCAACTGATTATACAGGGAATATTTATGCTGTAAATTTTGAAGAACAAGGAACAATAGGAAAAATCACATCCAGCGGAGAAAGCTCTCTATTTATTAAACTACCTAATGGAAGTATCGGTAATGGCATACGGTTTGGAAAAAAGAATCAGATGTTTGTTGCAGATTATGTAAATCATAATATCCTTGAAATTGATTTAAAAAGTAAGAAGGTTGAAGTATTTGCGAATGAATTGAAAGCAAATCAGCCAAATGACATAGCCATTTCTCCAAATAAGACACTTTATGCAAGTGACCCAAATTGGTCAGACAACACAGGTAAACTATGGAAAATAACAAAAGAAAAAGGTTTTGAATTATTAGAAGACAAAATGGGAACAACCAATGGAATTGAAGTAAGTCATGATGGCAAAAAATTATATGTAAACGAATCAATCCAACGAAAAATATGGGTTTATGATATAGTTAAAAACGATTTATTAAAAAACAAGCAAGAATTTATTTCTTTTGAAGATTTTGGATTAGATGGAATGCGTTGTGATGAAAATGGAAACTTATATGTATGCCGATATGAAAAAGGAACAATTGCAGTAATATCACCAGAAGGGGTCTTATTAAAAGAGATAAAACTAAAAGGCAAGAAACCAACAAATATTACATTTAGTAATGATTATAAGAAATGTTATATCACAATTGCAGATAGAGGTTGCATTGAAGTTGTAAAATTGTGATTACAAAGAATAAAAATTCATCAATGCTTAACAATTCACTAAGCTTCTGTTTTAATGTATTACTCGCATTCTACGCTTTTAAAGAGTGTTAAGAATTTGTAGAAGTAACATCATGCAAAAAATTCTTTTTATTTGTTCGGCTAATAAGCAACGGTCAAAAACAGCTTCAGATTATTTTTCTGAAAAATATAATCATATAGAATTTGATTCTGCTGGTACCAATCACAAAATATGCAATAAAGAAGGGACGCAACCATTAACAGAAGAGCTAATGGATTGGGCAGACCTTGTTATTGTAATGGAAGAAAAACACAAGAGAGTAATTGTAGAAAACGGAGGTTTACATTTCAGAAAAAAGATAACTGTTTTGTCTATTCCAGATCGTTTTAAATATTATCAAAAGGAATTGATTAGGTGCTAAAACAGACTTATACCACCAAGTTATGGGTAATTATGAACATACCTTTAAAAGATAAATCAAAATCGATAAGGAGAAGCCGAAAACCGCATTTTGAAAGAATAGGTAAAAAAATATTATAAATATGAAATCAAATTTACTCTTATTTATTTTACTTTTTTCATTAAAAAGTATTGCTCAAGTTCCCCAAACATATACAACTTTTCAAGGTGAAGTTTTAAATCTATATAGGTATGAATAGTTGGGTGACTGCCACAGATGACACTTATACTTTTTATTACAGTTGTACTGAACAATATCCCATCTGTTATACAAATGTCACTTGTTTTGATAGTAAATCAACCATAGCGAGGGTTGATGCAACTTGTGGTGCCGGTTGCGCTTACCTTGGATGGACCGGTATTGAATTATTAAACACCTATTTTGACAATACATATACAAAAATACTAAATGATAATCAATACGATCAAGCATTTTTTCATGAATTTGGAAGGAATTTTTGGTTTTATGATAATAAATTAAAATATACTTCTAATGACCCAATTGTTACTGGATATGCAGTTTTTATGCGGTTTATGGCTATCGAAAGCTTAGGATTAAATGGTGCACCATTTAATGGATTAGATTTTAATACGTTTAAAAATCAAGTTTGGCATTTAAGAGTTACATATATGGCAGACAGTACTTTGAACTGGACAAATACATTAGGTATTGGTCAAGGTGTGCCTTCTTCTGGTTGGGGAGCAACAGATTTATTTGCTTCTTTTTGTTTCTATTTAAAGGAAAACTATGGTGGAATGAATTGGGTACAAAATGTATGGAAGAAAGCAGCTCTAAGACCTGCTGTAAATACAACTCAAGATGCTGTCGACAATTTTATTATTGCTTCTTCACAGGCAGCTAACGTAAATTTAGTTTCATTATTTAAATATTGGAAATGGACACCATCAGCTTCTGCAATTGATTACTTAAATTTAACTTTAGGTGTTTCAGAAATTAGCACTAACATCACTAAAACTATTATGTATCCAAATCCAGTTAAGGATAAGTTGAATTTTGAATATGAACTTAAAGATATTAAAATATATTCTCAAGAAGGTAAGCTCATAAAAAATTATAACTCAACAGATTCAATAGACATTAGTAACTTAAGTAATGGAATTTATTATGTCGTTGCATTAACAATGAACAATGAACAAATTCAGAATAAAATAATAAAAGAATAACCGTCTGCAACACACACTTTATTCAATAAGGGGTTGTGTAGCTCATCACCTGTATCTAGTTTTGTGTTGGAGGATAACTTCTAAGACCCACAAACCATTCTGGTTATGGTGTCAACCGCTAAAAAATCTTCTAAAATTTCTCTCAAAAAAACCATTGCCCATTAAATAGGTTTTACTACATTAGTTCTATGACTGAGGAAGCCATAGAAATAGAAAATAAAGCCATTGCAAAAGCTTACAAAGAATTACTGAAGGTAAGCTATCAGACGTTGGGTACTGACGATAAGAAATTAATCCGTCATGCTTTTGAGGTTGCTGTAGATGCACACAAAGATCAACGACGCAAGTCTGGCGAGGCTTATATTTTTCATCCTATTGCTGTTGCTAAAATTGTGGCACAAGAAATTGGGCTAGATGCTACATCTATTGCTGCGGCTTTACTTCATGATGTTGTTGAGGACAATCCAAATTACACCATTGCAGATATGGAGCAACTCTTTGGTGAAACGGTTGCCAGAATTGTAGATGGTCTTACCAAAATTTCATCTTTAAAGAAGGACATGGATGTATCTTTACAAGCTGAGAACTTCAGAAAGATGCTTCTCACACTCAATGATGATGTCCGAGTTATCATTATAAAAATTGCAGATCGTTTGCACAATATGCAAACCATGGATTCCATGCGTGCTGACAAACAAGTTAAGATTGCATCAGAAACCTTATATATTTATGCACCACTTGCACATAGAATTGGTCTCTATAATATTAAAACTGAGCTTGAAGATTTAGGTCTAAAATATACCGAACCAGAAGTCTATAATGACATCTCAGAAAAAATACAAGAAACCAAAGAAGATCAGGATGCTTATATTAAAGCCTTTTCTAAAGTCATTGAAAACTCGCTTAACAAAGAAGGTTTAAATTACGAAATTAAAGGGAGACCAAAATCAATTTTCAGCATTAGAAGGAAAATGGTAAAACAAGGAGTTTCCTTTGATGAAGTCTATGATAAGTTTGCGGTTCGGATTATATATAAATCCGATTTAGCCAATGAAAAATTTCTGGCTTGGAAAATATATTCTGTCGTTACAGATCATTTTACACCTAATCCTATTCGACTTAGAGATTGGATATCATCACCAAAATCAACAGGTTATGAAGCACTTCATATAACAGTTGTAGGCCCAAAAAGCCGTTGGGTAGAAGTTCAGATTCGTAGTGATCGTATGAATGAGATTGCAGAAAAAGGGTATGCTGCGCACTACAAATACAAAAATAAAAATGATAAGGAAGATAATCTCGATTTGTGGATTAATAGACTACAAGAGGCTTTAGAAAACAATGAAGCAGATGCTGTAGATTTTGTAGAACAATTTAAACTCAATTTATATTCTAAAGAGATTTTTGTATTCTCACCAAAAGGAGATTTAAAATCGTTACCTAAAGGTGCAACTCCACTCGATTTTGCATTCAGTATTCATACCGAAGTTGGTATGAAAACACGTGGAGCAAAAGTCAACGGAAAATTAGTACCTCTGAGTCATGAGTTAGAAAGTGGCGATCGAATAGAAATAATGACTTCCGAAAATGCCAAGCCTAATGCCAACTGGTTGGATTATGCGACTACCGCTAGAGCACGCAGCAAAATTAAATCGGTATTAAATGCTGATACTAAAGAGGTTGCGAAAGAAGGTAAAGAAATTTTAAGACGTAAATTAAAACAACTTAAGATTGCACTGAACGAAAAATCAGTTAATGAATTGGTGAGTTATTTTAAACTGAATACCTCATTAGATTTATTCTATCGTGTTGGTATTGGCACTATAGATAATCCAAAATTAAAAGCTTTTGCTGCGTCGCGAAGTAATGCTTTTGTTAGTTATTTTAAGAACAAAATATACAAACCAACAGTTCCAAAGGATATTCATAAGGAGGAAATAACCTCAAGTTATGATATGCTAGTTTTTGGAAAAGAAGAAGAAAAACTTAACTATACATTATCAAATTGCTGTAACCCAATTCCAGGCGATAAAGTGTTTGGTTTTGTAACAATTAATGATGGTATAAAAGTGCATAAAAAGAATTGCCCTAATGCTTTGAGCCTCCAATCTAATTATGCATATAGAATAATGCAAGCCAAATGGATAGATTCTTCTCAGCAAGTTTATACATCACAAATCACTTTGTCTGGTATTGATAACTTAGGACTAGTAAATGATATTACCAATCTCATTTCACAAAACATGCATGTTAATATGAAAAGCATCAGTTTTTCTAGTGATGATGGTGTATTTACAGGTAAAATAACGGTCCAAGTAAAGAATCAAACTATGCTTAAAAAGTTGATTGATAAACTCAAAAAAATTAATGGTATCGATAAGGTTACCAGAGTATAAGACTTTTCTAAACTTTCAAAAAAAGATATTAAGAACTTGTTAATTTCTTTTGTTTTTAATACCTGCTTTTATAATTCATATCCTATTAAATTTACTTAAATTTACGCCTTAATTATGAATGCAACTACAGAAGAAAGCAACCAAGAAATTGTAAAGCGTGTCTTTACCCAGTTTCTAGAAGACAAAGGTCATAGAAAAACACCTGAGCGTTACGCTATACTTCAAGAAATTTACGATAGTGAAGACCATTTTGATATAGAATCTTTGTATATTAAAATGAAAAACAAGAACTATCGTGTTAGTAGAGCTACACTTTATAATACTATAGAATTACTTTTAGAATGTGCATTGGTTCGCAAACATCAGTTTGGACAAAGTCAGGCACATTACGAAAAATCTTATTTCGATAAAAATCACGATCATGTTATTCTAACCGATACAGGAGAAGTAATCGAATTCTGCGATCCGCGGATTCAATCTATTAAAAAGACTATCGAAGAAGTTTTTGATATTCAGATAACTAATCATTCACTATATTTTTACGGTAATCGTAAAAAAGACGACTAACTAATTTTACAATGGCAGTAGATTTACTACTTGGATTACAATGGGGAGATGAAGGCAAAGGAAAAATTGTTGATGTATTCACCTCTAACTACGATATTATTGCACGCTTTCAAGGTGGCCCAAACGCAGGACACACTTTAGTTTTTAATGGCAGAAAACATGTGCTACATACGATTCCTTCTGGAATTTTTCATGAGAACAAAGTAAATCTTGTTGGTAATGGAGTGGTTATAGATCCTGTTATTTTCAAAAAAGAACTCGATAAATTAGAGGAACAAAATGTCGATTATAAAAAATCCCTTTGCATTTCGCGTAAAGCACATATCATTTTACCTACGCATCGCTTATTGGATGCTGCGAGTGAAGCTTCAAAAGGAAAAGCAAAAATAGGTTCTACTTTAAAAGGTATTGGCCCAACTTATATGGACAAAACTGGTAGAAACGGAATTAGAGTTGGTGATATTGAATTAGCCGATTGGAAAACAAAATACAGAGCTTTAGCCGATAAGCATGAAGCGATGATTGACTTCTACAATGTAGATATTCAATACGATTTAAAAGAGTTAGAAACTGAATTTTTCAATGCTATCGAGACTTTAAAGTTTTTGAAGTTTATAGATTCAGAAGAGTATATTCACAAGGCACAAACATCTGGCAAATCTATTTTAGCAGAAGGAGCTCAAGGTTCTTTATTAGATATAGATTTCGGAACATATCCATTTGTAACCTCTTCAAACACTACAGCTGCTGGTGCATGTACAGGTTTAGGTGTAGCTCCTAACCAAATAGGTGAAGTTTTCGGAATTTTTAAAGCCTACACAACACGTGTTGGTTCTGGTCCATTTCCAACAGAATTATTTGATGAAGATGGAGAAACTATGGGACGTGTTGGTAACGAATTTGGCGCAACAACAGGTCGTTCTAGACGTTGTGGTTGGTTAGACTTAGTAGCTTTACGTTATGCCTGTCAAGTTAATGGAGTAACTCAATTAATTATGATGAAAGGTGATGTGCTTTCAGGGTTTAAAACCTTAAAGGTATGTACGGCTTACAAATATAAAGATGAAGAAATCACACATCTACCTTACAATATAGAAGCAGAAAACGTAACTCCAATTTACACTGAAGTAAAAGGTTGGGCTGCAGATTTAACAGGTATGACGGAAGCATCTCAATTACCAGAAAATTTAAACGCTTATGTTGAGTTTTTAGAAAACGAGCTTAATATTCCTATTACTATTGTATCTGTAGGACCAGATCGCAAGCAGACCATTATTAGAAAGACGATATAAATCATATATGATACGTAGCTTATTTTTTTTAGTATTAATTTTTTCTACGTTTAATAGTTTTTCTCAAGATTCTAAATTTAATGTTGAGCTGAGTTATCCTTTACCTATAGACAATAATTTTATTGGAGACAATTACAATGGAATTATTGATGTTGGCTTCAAATTTCGTTTTGCTGAATTAAATATAGTAAACATAGGTGGCTCTCTTAATGCAGGCTATTTTAAAAATTCAAAATCAAAAATAGCTCAAACAATCGGTGTGAATTTGTATGCTATACAACCTAGAATTTTCGCAGAATTAAACATAGATAATATATCAAAACTTCATCCTTCAGTAGGACTAGGTTACAGTATCTTTCTTTTTAAAGCAGAACCCAATAATATTTTAATAGGTAATAAAACTTTAGATGAATCTGGTTTAAATTTAAATCTTGGATTAGCCTATGATGTTACAGATGCTGTTATAATCCAAGTTCAGTACGATTTTGTAAAGATTAATGTTGATGATAATATTCCGGATGTAAAATACAATACCAATATTAATATTCTTAAAGTTGGATTGGGTTATAGATTTTAAAATCGACACCAATCTGTTAAAAAAACTGTTAACCCATACTAAAGCAAATCTATAAGTGTTATTTTGTAAAAAACATATGGCTTTGAATCCTTTAAAAAATCTACTTTTTATTTTATGCTTTGTTTTTGTATCCTTTTGTTCTGCTCAAGAAAAACAGAAGATTACAATCGAATATGCTGGTACTGGTTATACAGATTCAAAAATCGAAGATGGAGCAAAAGTGTTTCTAAGAGATCCATCTCAACAAGTACATTTTATCCATAAAGGTGTAAACGTTTGGTGCGATAAAGCCATTTATTACGAAGATCAAGATTTTATTGAAGCATTTAGTGAAGCGTCTAGTAATGTAATAATGAAACAAGGCGACTCTATTAATATGGTTGCTAAATATGTAGAATACAGTGGTAAAACTCAACGAGCTTTTGCTAGAGGAGATGTAGTTTTAACCGAACCACAATCTACATTGACCACAGATAAGCTTTACTATGATAGAGTAAAACAACAAGCCTATTACAATACTAAAGGTAAGGTTGTAAGAGATTCATCAGGAACGATTACAAGTCAAGTTGGTCGCTATTATATGGATTCTCAAAAATATCAATTCACACAAGATGTAGTATTAGTAAATCCCGAATATACCTTAAACACAGAACGTCTCGATTTCTTTACAGAGAATGGTCATGCCCATCTCTTTGGTCCTTCAACTATTGAAGGAGAAACAAGCACTATTTATTGTGAACGTGGATTTTATAACACAAATAATGACACAGGTTATTTTCAGCGGAATGCTAAAATTGATTACGATAATAGAACCGTAATAGGTGATAGTCTATATTTTGACAGAAATCGAAGCTTCGCATCTGCTACCAACAATATTACTGTAACAGACACCATCAATAGAAGTGTTGTGAAAGGTCATTATGCTGAAGTTTGGCGTGCTAAAGATTCTATGTTTATTACTAAACGTGCTTTGGCTATAACTGTCCAAGAACAAGATTCTGTTTATATGCATGCAGATACTTTAATGGTAACTGGCAAGGCGGATAATCGCATTACCCGTGGCTATTACAATGCAAGGTTGTTTAAAAGTGATTTAGCCGGAAAATCAGATTCCATACACGTTAACCATAAAACTGGGCTAATGCAAATGCTCAATTTAAGTCGCTTTAGCTCCACAGACGCATTTGCTACAGCACGAAAACCAGTGCTTTGGAATATAGAAAACCAAATGACAGGAGATACCATTCATGTGATTTCTAATGTTAAAACCGAAAAATTAGATTCTTTAAAAGTATTTAATAATGCCTTCATTGTAAGTAAAGACACATTGAGTGACGATGGATTTAATCAAATAAAAGGACAACGACTCATCGGTCTTTTTAGAGACAACGAGCTCTATAATGTTGATATCATTAAAAATGCAGAAGTCATTTATTATTCTAGAAATGCTGAAAATGAATTAGTTGGTATTAATAAATCTAAATCTGGAAGTATTAATATTCAAATTGAAGAGCAGGCTATACAAGAAATAAGACTAATACAACAGATTGATGGAGAGCTATATCCAGAATCTATGTTTCCAAAAAGTGGAAGAAAACTGAGAGGTTTTGATTGGCGAGGCGAAGAACGACCAATGTCTGTTGAAGATTTATTTAAAGACGATCCTCCTTTGGTACTACCAAAGATTAAGGGCCTAGAAGATTATGTGCCACCAGAAGAATTTGTAGATGATAGTGTAAATGAACGTGTTGAAAAAGCTGGAGAGGATACACCAAATAAGCCAAATAAAGCAGCTCGAAACTTACCTAAAAAAACGAAACCCACACCTTTACAATCAAAATTAAAACAGGTTGAACCTCCAAAAGAAAAACTAAAAAAGAAAGGTCAATAATTGCAAGACGACTTTTTAAAATACCAAGCACAGACTACACCACATCCTTTGGCTATGGAAGTTAGCCATGCTAAAGGGTCTTATGTTTTTGATACCAAAGGTAAAGCATACTTGGACTTTGTAGCTGGAGTATCTGCATGCAGCTTAGGACATTCACACCCAAAAGTAGTCAATGCCGTAAAAAAACAATTAGATCAGTATCTTCATGTGATGGTTTACGGAGAATATATCCAAAAACCAGCCGTTGAATTATCTAAATTATTAGCCAAACACTTACCAAAACCTCTTGAAACAACGTATTTAGTCAACTCTGGTACAGAAGCTATAGAAGGTAGTATTAAATTAGCAAGACGTTTTACTGAACGCTCTGAAATAATTGCAGCAAAGAATGCCTACCATGGAAATACAATGGGTTCTTTGAGTCTTATGGATTACGAAGAACGTAAGCAGCCTTTTTACCCTCTTATTCCAGACATAAAACATATTGAGTTTAATCTTGAAAGTGATCTAAGTAAAATCACAGAAAAAACGGCAGCAGTAATTTTAGAAACAATACAAGGAGGTGCAGGCTTTATTGAAACCACCAATAATTACCTACAAAAAGTACAACAGCGATGTAATACTGTTGGTGCTATTTTTATATTAGATGAAATTCAATCTGGTATAGGTAGAACAGGAAAATTATTCGGATTCGAGAATTATAACTGCCAACCAGATATCGTAATTACAGGTAAAGGTTTAGGTGGCGGATTGCCAATTGGTGCCTTTACAGCATCCAAAAATATGATGGCATGTTTGAGTGATAATCCAAAACTTGGACACATTACAACCTTTGGAGGAAATCCTGTTATTGCAGCAGCAGCATTAGCGACATTAAAAGAAATTACAGAGTCAAATCTAATGGACTTAGCCATAGAAAAAGAACAATTAATTAGGCAACATTTACAGCATATGCACATCAAAGAAATAAGAGGTAGAGGTTTAATGTTAGCTGCTATTACTGAAAATGAAGACATCGCAAGTACCATTATTATGCGCTGTAAAGACCAAGGTTTGATTCTTTTTTGGTTACTTTTTGAGCCTAGAGCCATCAGAATTACACCTCCGCTAACGATATCAAATAAAGAAATCATTAAAGGTTGCCTGATTATAACTTCTGTTTTAGATTCCATATAATTTTATTTTCCCACATTTAAATTACTGATCATCAGCTTTTAATTCATTTTAAATGAAGCAACTATTTAATGTTAACTATTTTGTTAAAAACATTAAATCAAAAATCGATGAAGAACAAATGATAAGAGTAAATTTATTCAGTAGTATCAAATGAATTTCAGAATGATTGATAATAAATTTGAATTATATTTTCTTTAGATGAAAAAGAAAATATAAGCATAGCATTAGTTACGGTTCTATTCTATTTTGAAATAGAAAGTAAATAGAAACGAATTTAATCGGTCATTTTGAAGTTTATTTGATATAGTCATTAAACCGCTTATGAATTACAGTCACGACGACGAAAATTTTTCTCTTACTAGATTCGAATCCATGTTAAAGACAAATGATATTTTGTTTTTTGATTCAAGTGAATTCGAAAACATCATTCACCATTATCTCGAAAACGGTAAAATTGCTTTGGCTAAAAGAGCAATTAAATTAGGTTTAGAACAGCACCCAACATCAATTAATCTTAGACTATTTCAAGTTGAAATATTAGTGATTGAAAATAAATTCGTAGAAGCTGATAACGTTTTAGATATGCTTCATGATCTAGAACCAACAAACGAAGAAATTTTTATTCAAAAAGCAAATGTGTTATCTAAACAAGATGAACACGGAAAAGCAATAGACACACTTCTTATTGCAATTAGCATGTCTAAGACTCCAAATGATGATGCGGATTTGTATGCTTTAGTTGGCATGGAATACTTATTCTTAGATCAATTTGACAACGCCCTCATTTATTTTAAAAAGTGTTTGGAAACGGACACCTCAGATTATTCTGCATTACATAACATCGTGTACTGCTATGACTTCTTAAACAAAAACGAAGACGCTATACAATATCTTAATGAATTTTTAGATACCAACCCATATTGCGAAGTTGCTTGGCATCAACTAGGACGACAATATTTTACTATTAAAGAATATGAAAAAGCGAATGCAGCTTTCGATTTCGCGATAATTTCTGATGATACTTTTGTTGGTGCTTATATCGAAAAAGGTAAGGTCTTAGAAAAATTAAAACAATACGAAGAAGCTATTGAGAATTACAAAATCACTCTAGCTTTAGACGACCCAACATCATTTGCCTTATTACGAATTGGACATTGTTATGATAAACTCGATCATGGTGATTTGGCTATACAATTTTTCAAAAAAACCATAGATGAAGATCCATTACTAGATAAAGGTTGGGTAGCTATCACTAAGTTTTACATGAAACGCTTAAACTACCAAAAAGCTTTGTACTATGTACAGAAGGCAGTAAATACTGATGGAGACAATGCCTTGTATTGGAAGTTATATGCAACTGTAAATAAACGTCTTAATTTCCTTGAAGAAGCAGAACGTGGCTATAAGCGCACATTAGAATTAGGAAATTATGAACTTGACACTTGGTTAGAAAGAGGAGATATTTTAATCGCTTTAGGCGAATATGAAGCCTCTATTTTCAATTTAATACAAGCTGCAGAGTTTTACCCAGAAAATGCTGAAATAGAATACAGACTAGGAGGTTTACATTTTTCAATGCATCAAACCGAAGAAGGTCGTTTTCATCTTAAAAATGCAGTTCGCCTTAATATTGATTATAGTTTTATTATTACAGAGTTATTTCCAAAGCTAGAAGACAGACCAATGATTAAGGCTATAATTTCAGATTCAAAAAAGGCTTCCAACTAAAAAAAATCATACCTTAGCGATTCTTATTTCTTAGAAGAATGCACAGACGATTTTTAGATTACTTAGTTATAATTTTCAAAGGCATTGCTATGGGAGCAGCAGATGTTGTCCCAGGCGTTTCTGGTGGAACAATTGCCTTTATTTCTGGTATTTACGAAGAGCTTATTGAGAGCATAGACAAAGTTAGCTTAGGATTTTTCAAAGTATGGAAAAAAGATGGTTTTAAAGCCGCTTGGACATCCATAAACGGAAGCTTTTTATTGGCACTTTTTTCTGGTATTGCTATTAGTATTTTGTCCTTAGCAAAATTGATAAAATGGTTACTGCATAATGAACCTATTTTATTATGGTCCTTCTTTTTTGGGTTAGTTTTAGCGAGTATTTTATATATCGCTAAACAGATAAAAGCTTGGTCACCAAAAATTATATTGGCAATTATAATTACATCAATCTTATCTTATTTTATAACGCTTGCTGAACCTTTCGCATCACCAGACAGTTCAATATATCTATTATTTTGTGGATTCATTGCTATTATCGCAATGATTTTACCAGGTGTTTCTGGTGCATTTATATTATTAATTCTTGGAGCATATCAAACTGCAATTGACACAATAAATAATTTAATAGAAGGACTAACCACAGGGAATATGAACCTTTTTAAGGATGCATTTCTTAAATTTTGCCTTTTAGCGATTGGTGCTGTGATTGGATTAAAAGTGTTTTCAAAAGCTTTAAACTGGATGTTTAAACATCAAAAGAATTTAACCTTGGCTATCTTAACAGGATTTATGATTGGGTCTTTAAACAAAATCTGGCCGTGGAAGGAAATCTTAAAAACACGTATTAATTCTGAAGGAGAGGAAGTTACCTTATTAGACAAAAGTATTCTACCATCATCTTACGACGGAAATAACCAACTATTAATGGCACTTATATTTATTGTCATTGGTTTTGCCGTAATACTCATTTTAGAAAGCTTAGGTAAACAAAAAAACGAAGCCTAATGCAAAGTACTAGAACCCTTAAGGATCGCATATTTTTGGTCATTAAAGGTTTGTCCATGGGAGCTGCAAATAAAGTTCCAGGTGTTTCTGGTGGTGTTGTTGCATTTGTTGCTGGGTTTTATGAAGAGTTTATTTATTCCTTGCAACGCGTTAACAAAACCGCTTTTAAACTTCTATTTAATGGTCGTTTTAAAAGTTTCTATCGCTATATCAATGGTAAATTTTTAGGTTTATTATTCTTAGGAATGATTGTCAGTTATTTTAGTGTTTCTAAGATTCTCGATTACCTAATTGCAAACTACGAACTTTATGTTTGGAGTATATTCTTCGGAATGATTTTAGGGTCTATTTACTATATCAGTAAAGACTTTAACGCATGGAATAGAAAAACAATTATAGCTATAATTCTTGGTGCTGTGGCAGGAATAAGTATTAGTTTTCTAGATCCAGCAATGGAAAATGACAATTTGATTTTTGTTTTTTTCTGTGGAATTATAAGTGTGTCTGGTATGACACTTCCTGGGTTTTCAGGGTCTTTTATTTTAATTTTATTGGGTAATTATGTTCTACTTCTTGTTGATTCCGTCAATGCGCTTTATGATACCATTTTCGATGTTTTTAGTGGCAATTTTGAGTTTATTCATAATGAAGTTAGAATCAGAATGCTTAAAGTTTTAGCTGTGTTTACATTGGGTTCTGTAGCTGGTTTAGTTACCTTTTCTCATATTTTAAATTACATTTTAAAACATTACAAAAATATCACATTAGCTACCATAGCTGGATTTATTATTGGATCTCTTGGTGTCGTTTGGCCATGGAAAGAAACCATTTATAAAACAAATTTTGAAGGTGCATTTATTTTGGATTCCACTGGAAAACAAATCATTGCCAATTACCAACGTTTTTTCCCAGAATTCAATACCCAAACATATATTGCAATTGCTTATATTGCCCTAGGAATCCTCATAGTTTTAGGATTAGAATGGTATGGACAACGCACAAGACAACTCAAAGCTTAAATTCGGACTCGTAGGACGAGGCATATCCTACTCGTTTTCAAGAAATTATTTTGCTAATAAATTTCAATCAGAAAATTTACCGCACTCCTATGTGAATTTCGATTTACAATCTATTGATGAGCTAGATGACATCATTAAAAATGCACCAAATTTAAAAGGCCTCAATGTTACTATTCCCTATAAAGAGGAAGTAATACCAATGCTTGATGATTTAAATAAACGAGCACGGAAAATTGGTGCTGTTAATACCATAAGAATTACACGTTATCAAAAGTTAATTGGTTACAATACGGATTACTACGGTTTTAAAAATTCACTCAAACCACTTTTAGAAAAACATCATAAAACGGCTTTAATTTTAGGTACAGGTGGAGCTTCTAAAGCCATAGCTTATGCACTTAAAAAACTGAAAATTGATTATGACTATGTCTCTCGTTCTGAAAAGAAAGGTGTAAAGTTTTTGTATTCTGATTTAACGGATGAAATTATTTCGTCCTATTCCATAATTATTAACTGCACTCCGATTGGTACTTTCCCTGATGTGAATGTATGCCCAGATATTCCCTACGAAGCCATTACAGAAAAGCATATTCTCTATGACCTCATCTACAACCCAGAGCAAACAAAATTTTTAAGTTGTGGTGATATGAAAGGTGCTACAACAATTAATGGTTTAGAAATGTTACGATTGCAAGCAGAAAAGGCTTGGGACATTTGGAATAAATCTTAATACCAGCAATAGCCATATTTCCTTTGTAATTACCACACTTGTTAGTATCTTTAACATCCTATATAAAATATTTGACACATGTCTGAGACCGATAACCTGCAAGAAGCAGATGGAAAAAACGAAGTAGAATCTCAAGAGACTACTCCAACACAAGAAACAACTTCAACGATTGAAAATGAAGTTGAAAGCAATAACGTCGAAACTGAAGCAAAAATCAGCGAAGTTGAAACCGAAGTAGAAACTGAGGTTAATGCAGAAGCTGAAGAAACTGTAAAAACGGAAGTCATTGAAGAAAAACCTGAAGTTGAAGAAGAAGCAACAGCCGAAACTGAGGTTAAACCTGAAGTTGAAGTTACTACTGAAGATCATGTTGATGAGATTGAAGCTTCTAACGCTGAAGATGCTGAAGATGAATCTAATGCAGAGCGTCACGAGTTAGAAGATAAAGATTACCACGCCATGACAATGGATCAGTTGGCAACAGAATTCAACACGCTTTTAAAGCATCATAAAATTCAGACAATTTCTAAACATGTTAATGAAATTAAAGGTGAATTCAATTCGAAGTTTAACGCATTGCTTGATGAGAAAAAAGAAGAATTTGTCAATGATGGTGGCAATGAAATAGATTTTTATTACACTAACGACACTAAAAAACTATTCAACTCGTTATATAAAGAATACAAACAATCTATAAACGCGTATTACAAAGAGCGTGAGCAAAACCTCAAGCTAAACCTTGAAAATAGATTGCAAATTATTGAAGATATTAAGGGCTTACTTAATGTTGAAGAAAACATGGGTACTACCTATAAAACCTTCAAAGAACTACAAGAAAAATGGCGTAATGCTGGCCCTATTCCTAGAGACAAATACAATAACGCTTGGAACACCTATCATCACCATGTAGAACGTTTTTACGACTTCTTACACCTCAATAATGATTTGAGAGATATGGACTTTAAGCATAACTATGAGCAAAAATTAAAAATCATAGAACGCGCAGAAGAGTTAGCAAAAGATGAGAACACAAATCGTTCGTTTAGAGAGTTACAAGTACTACACAAACTTTGGAAGGAAGAATTAGGTCCTGTAGGTAAAGTGCATAGAGAGGAAATTTGGGAACGTTTTAGTAAGGCAACAAAAACCATACATGATAAGCGACAAGCTTATTATGCTGACATGGATAAAGCGCACGAAAAAAACCTTGAACTTAAAGAAGAAATCATAGCACAGATACTTGCTGTGAATGAAGACACTACAAGTTCTCATAGTGCTTGGCAGAAAAAGATAAAGACAATTGAGAAACTTCGCGAAGACTTTTTTAATGCTGGTAAAGTACCATTAAAAGTTAATGAAGCAACTTGGTCTAAATTTAAAGATGCAGTTAGAACCTTTAATCGCGGTAAGAATCATTTTTACAAAGATTTAAAGAAAGACCAATACGAAAATCTAACTAAGAAAAAGGATTTAATAAAGATTGCTGAAGACAATAAAGAAAGTGAAGACTTTACCACTGTAACTCCTTTGATGAAGAAAATTCAGAATGAATGGAAGAAAATTGGGCATGTACCAAGACGTGATAGTGATAAAATCTGGAAACAATTTAAAGGAGCTTGTAATCATTATTTTGATAGAATGCATGCTGAGCGTAAAGCTAAAGACCAACATTTGTATGATGCATTTGATAAAAAAGTAAAACTTCTTGATGGCTTAAAAGCTTTGGAGCTTACCGAAGATCCCAAAGCAGATATAAAAACACTTCAGGCTAAAATTTCTGAATGGAAAGACATCGGATATGTACCACAAAACAAACGTTACATTGATGGTAAATTCTACAAAGCCATTGATGATACTTTTGATAAGTTGAAAATGGATAAGTCTAAACTAGAGATGGTGAAATTTGAAAGCAAGCTCGAAAATCTAGCCAATCCAGATGACACAAGACTATTAGATAACGAACAGAACTTTATCCGCAAAAAAATTGACGAGATTAAATCTGAAATCAACCAATTAGAAAATAATTTACAGTTTTTCTCTAATGTAAAATCTGATAACCCATTGGTAAAAGATGTACATAAAAACATTGACAACCATAAAAAGTCATTAGACACTTGGAAGGCCAAGTTGACTAAGGTTCGTGGGATGTATTCTTAATACATTTATCTTATATAAAATCAAAACCCACTTGTGCTTTACAAGTGGGTTTTGCCCTAACTAAACTAAATTAACCTTAATTACAACCGCTTAAAATAATAATTAAGATATCCTACTAAGATTATAAAAACGCTTTTGTCTTTATATATATTATTTACGTAGGAAAATTACTTTTGGATGTTTCGCAATTAAATTTTTAGAAAACTTTAAGACTTAATTAATTCAACCACCTTACTATCATTCTGAACTTGATTCAGAATCTAAAATAGATATAAAGTATATAATGGATTCCGTGTCAAGCAAGGAATGACAATAGAAGCCATATATTATTGTTGACATTTCTAGCAACATATATTAAGATCTGCCTTCGCAAGAATGTTAGGAATGCTCAAAGCGACTTCGCCTCTTCCCAAAAGACATCCATCTCTGAAAGCGTCATATCTTTCAGAGATTTGTTTAAATCTTTAGCTTTACTTTCAAGATACTGAAAGCGCTTTATGAATTTCTTATTGGTACGTTCTAAAGCATTTTCAGGGCTAACGTTAAGAAATCTTGCATAATTTATCATAGAGAACAATACGTCACCAAATTCATTTTCAATAGCATCTTGGTCTCCTCTTGCAATTTCAACCTTAAGCTCCTCCAATTCCTCTTCCACCTTTTCAAAAACTTGCTCTGGGTGTTCCCAATCAAATCCAACTCCAGACACTTTATCTTGTATGCGATTAGCTTTTACCATAGCTGGCAAACTCTTTGGAACTCCTTCAAGTACACTTTTCTTTCCTTCTTTAAGCTTTAGTTGTTCCCAGTTACGTTTTACTTCTTCTTCATCTTTAACCACAACATCTCCATAAATATGTGGATGACGATCTATTAGCTTATCGCAAATACTATTACAAACATCTGCAATATCAAAATCGCTGGTTTCGCTTCCAATTTTAGCGTAAAATACAATGTGAAGTAACACATCACCCAATTCCTTTTTAACCTCATCCAAATCATTATCAAGTATTGCATCACCAAGTTCATAAACTTCTTCGATGGTTAAATGACGTAATGATTCTAGTGTTTGTTTTTTATCCCATGGACATTGCTCACGCAACTCATCCATGATAATTAACAAACGCTCAAAAGCTTTTAATTGGGCTGCTTTATTAGACATGTTTATTCTTCTTCGTCAGAAGTTTCAGTAGTATCTTCTTCAGCATCAAGTGCATCTAAAAGATTATTCTTTTGAAGTAAGTTATACCATTGCACTACCTTCTTAATATCCGAAGGATAGACACGATCTTCATCATAATCTGGTAAAACTTCGAAGAAAAACTCTTCTAAAGTATCTTTTCCATCTTTATGGCTAATTGATGTTGGTTTTCCTGCCTCTTTTTCCTTTACTTTTTTAAGAACCTCTCTTAAAGGTACTTCTTCAGTTAAGGTATAAATAGCAATTTCACTTAGAATACTAATGTTGCTATGCGCACCAACTGTAATTCGTTTTTTATCAATTAAAGATTCTACAACAGCACCTGTTCTTGTCTGTGTAACGATTTGGTATAATCCTGGTTTTCCAGAAACGGATAAAATTTTATCTAAACTCATATATATTGTATTAACGCTTTTTGCTCATAGCAGGAAAACGCATTCTGTAATCTATTTTAATCTTACCTTTAGATATATTGGCAAGTTTACCTTTTATTAAACGTTTTTTAAACGATGATAGTTTATCAGTAAATAAAATGCCTTCAATATGGTCGTATTCATGTTGAATAACTCTAGCAATTAGTCCATCGTACTCTTCAACATGTGTTTCAAAATTCTCATCTTGATATTGAATTTTAATCTTTGGTTGTCTAAAAACATCTTCTCTTACATCTGGAATACTTAAACAACCTTCATTAAAAGCCCATTCATCACCTTCTTCTTCTAAAATCTGAGCATTAATAAACGTCTTCTTAAAGTTTTTCATTTGCTCTCTGTCTTTTTCAGAAAGATCTTCATCTTCAGAAAACGGTTCTGTATCTACTAAAAACAAACGAATAGGTATACCTATTTGTGGAGCTGCCAAACCTACACCATACGCACCATACATAGTTTCGTACATGTTTTCGAGAAGCGCATCTAACTTAGGATAATCCTGGTCTATTTCCTTAGCTTTTTTCTTTAAAACAGCATCGCCATAAGCAACGATAGGTAAAATCATAATTTGTTTATTTTCGAGTGCAAAAATACAATTCTTATTTAAAAATTTGAAGCCAAATAACTTTGTAAAATAAGAGTAGCACTAATTTCGTCTACTAGTGCTTTATTTTGACGTTGTTTCTTCTTTAAACCACTATCAATCATAGTTTGAAATGCCATCTTAGAAGTAAAGCGTTCGTCTACACGTTCAACTGGGATATCTGGAATTGTTTTAGCTAGTTTTACCAAAAATTTCTGAATATAAACCTCGCTCTCAGAAGCAGTATTATCCATTTGTTTAGGCAAGCCAACAACAATTTTATCTACCTTTTCAGAAACAATATAATCTTTCAAAAACACAAGAAGATCCTTAGTATCAACCGTTGTAAGACCAGATGCAATAATTTGCATTTCGTCAGTCACAGCTAATCCTGTTCGCTTTGTTCCGTAGTCTATGGCTATAATTCTTCCCATTGTTGGCAAAGATACAATGAAGTTTTCTTCACTTCCTCTTTTATCTGAAAATTTCACATTTTGTACTTTAATTTTGTCTTTTTTGAGTATCATCGCTAAAACTATGCCACTAAAATTATTCATTACGGTACAAAAGCCAAAATTTTCGATTTAAAATAAAAAAAAACGCCTCTTACTAAAAAGAAGCGCTTTTAAATAATTAGCTATTAATTAAGTTAGATTTTATTACCCTCTATAATAAATAAATCATGTTAATTACTTTTAAGACACAACATTTTTATATTGGTCACATTTTTCTCACATTTTTTTATAAAAAAGAAAACTCCTCTATCTTAAGGGGAGAGGAGTTTTCGAAATTAGCTATTAATTAAATTCTCAGATATATTTATTAAAAATAAATTATCGTCGTTTAATTACTATTAAGACACCTCTTTTTTGAATAAGTCACAATTTTTTTAAAATATTTTTTGATGGCTAGTTATGAGCTTATCTTTGTGGCTAAATTATTTACCGTTTTAATATGACACAATTACAATCTATTATAGAAAATGCTTGGAACGATCGTTCGCAATTAAAAAATGAAGAAACTATTAATGCTATTCGTAGCGTTATTGACCTTATTGATTCCGGAAACTTAAGAGTTGCTGAGCCTATTGAAGGTGGTTGGCAAGTTAACGAATGGGTTAAAAAAGCTGTGGTTTTATATTTTCCTATTCAAAAGATGGAGACTTTTGAAGTTGGTATTTTTGAATATCATGATAAAATTCCTTTAAAACGTAATTATGCTGAAAAAGGAATAAGAGTCGTCCCTCATGCAGTTGCTAGACATGGAGCTTATATTTCTTCTGGTACGATTTTAATGCCAAGTTATGTAAATATTGGTGCATATGTAGATGAAGGCACAATGGTAGATACATGGGCAACGGTTGGAAGTTGTGCTCAGATTGGTAAAAACGTACATCTTTCTGGTGGTGTTGGTATTGGTGGTGTTTTAGAACCACTACAGGCTGCTCCAGTAATTATTGAAGATGGTGCTTTTATTGGTAGTCGCTGTATTGTTGTTGAAGGTGTACGTATTGAAAAAGAAGCAGTTTTGGGAGCGAATGTGGTTTTAACTATGAGTACAAAAATTATTGATGTTACTGGTGATGAACCGATTGAAACGAAAGGCTTAGTGCCTGCACGCTCTGTTGTAATTCCAGGAAGTTACACTAAAAAGTTTAAGGCAGGCGAATTTCAAGTCCCTTGTGCTTTAATTATAGGAAAACGTAAAGAAAGTACAGATAAAAAAACCTCTTTAAATGATGCTTTACGCGAATATGACGTAGCGGTTTAATTCACTTTACTTACGAATCTGAATAGTTTAAATACCAAATTCCAATATGAATTAATTTCTATTGAAATTTGGTGTTTTTTATTTGTATTTTGAATTTTCAATATGAAAGTTTTAATCATCCAACAAAAAATGATAGGTGATGTTTTAGCAACAAGCATTTTGTTTGAAGCTATAAAACACAAATATCCTGATGCCGAATTGCATTATGTGCTCAATTCGCATACCATTCCTGTTGTTGAGGGTAATCCTTTTATAGATCAATTTCATTTTTTCACTCCTGAGCACGAAAAGAACAAAAGAAAATTAATTCAGTTTGCCAAACAACTTCAAGATGAAAATTATGATGTAGTTATAGATGTGTATTCTAAATTTTCTAGTAATTTAATAAGCTATTATTCTAAAGCTAAAACGAAGATTTCTAAACACAAACATTATACTTCATTTATATATTCGCATACATTTAAAGATGCTAAAGTGGTTAAGACAAATGCTGGTTTAGCAATTGAGAATAGATTGCAGTTATTACAGCCTTTAAATATAGATAGTTCAAACATTATAAATCCAAAAATTTATCTCACCTCAACTGAAAAAACAAAAGCAAAACAATTTTTGGAATCAAACGGAATTGATTTAAAGAAACCGCTCTTTATGATTGGAGTTTTGGGAAGTGGACTCAATAAAACGTATCCTTCTGAGTATATGGCAAAAGTGATTGATACTATTGTAACTCAACAGCCCGAAAGTCAGGTTTTATTTAATTACATTCCTAATCAGGAAGCTGATGCTAGAGCAATTTTAGAGTTATGTGCTCCTGAAACTAAAAAACAAATTTTCTTTAAAGTCTTCGGAAAAAGTCTCAGAGACTTTTTAGCTATTACATCTCATTGCTCAGCTTTAATTGGTAATGAAGGTGGAGCAACAAATATGGCAAAGGCATTACAGATACCAACCTTTACTATTTTTTCTACTTGGATTAAAAAAGAAGCTTGGAACATGTTTGATGATGACAAGAAACATATTTCTGTTCACTTAAAAGATTTCAACCCAGATTTATATACAAATAAATCTAAAAAGGACATGAAACGCGATGCATTAAAATTGTATCAAGAATTTAAACCTGAGTTGTTGGTGTCTCAGTTAAAAAAGTACCTAAGTCAATTCTAAAGCTTTTCAATACCAAAAACTGTTTTAGTGAGTTTCTCACTTTTAGTAGTTGCTCTTATCATTAGATTCTTTTCTATCATTTCTGGTTTTACATAACCTCTTTCATGATCGAGATGCAAACAAATTGCGCTATATCTAATTTGTTTTGCTTTTAAACCTGCATTAAATAAACGTTCTCCTAATTCTCTATCTTCGCCTCCATATTGCATGCGTTCATCATAGCCATTTGCAGCAATGACATCTGTTTTATATCCAGATGCATTATGTCCATTCCAGGTTGCTGTAGTTGGTGTCAATGCATTTAAGAGTTTTTGTTTTAAGCCTTTAGCAGTAATCTTATTATTTTTAAATGAAGATTTAAGCCCTTGTTTTTTCAACCAATCAATATCAAAACATCGCTGTGTTTTTATGTCATCTTCGGATATAAGTTTACTAATGTTCATTGGTAATTTAAAATAACCACCAGATAAAAAATAACCAGCCTCACGTCTATTGATATGTACTTGTAAAAAATCATTTCTAGCCATACAGTCGCCATCTGTATAGACCAAGTAAGTGCCTTTACTTGCAACAGTTGCTTTATTTAGAATAATCGTTTTTTGAAATCCATTATCCTCATGCCAAATATGCTGGATAGGAAAACTCACTTTTAACCTTATAGAATCTATTAATTCTGCTGTTTCCTTATTTGAGCCATCGTCGGCAATAACAACTTCAAAGTTTTGATACGTTTGCACATCAAAACTCCACAGCACTTTCTCCAACCATTTCGGATTATTGTACGTACTAATAATTACTGAAGTATCTATAGGTTTCATTGGTTCAAAAATAGTTATTTTTACCAAATATGTCCGTACAAATGATTAAGCTTTCTGCTGTTATTATTACATACAATGAAGAGCGCAATATTGAAAACTGTCTTCAATCTTTGGTAAATGTTGCGGACGAGATTGTGGTTGTAGATTCCTTCTCTACTGATAAGACGAAATCTATTTGTCAGCAATACAATGTGAAACTAGTAGAGCAGAAATTCTTGGGTTATATAGAGCAAAAGAATTTTGCTTTAACACAAGCCAACTATGACCATGTGATATCTTTAGATGGTGATGAATCTTTGTCTGAGGCACTACAAAATTCAATATTAGAATTAAAAACCAATTGGGGATTTGATGGTTACTATTGTAATCGTCTTAATAATTTTTGCGGTCAATGGATAAAACATTCAGATTGGTATCCAAATAAAAAACTTCGCATTTTTAATAAAACTAAGGCTAATTGGACAGGTATTAACCCACATGATCATATCGAACTCAATCCTAATACTTCCAAAACAGGGCATTTAAAAGGAGATATTCTGCATAAAACGTATCAGAGTTATTCAGAGTTCAACCAAAAAACGGAGTATTTCTCTACTATAGCAGCAAAAGCCTACTTTGATAAAGGAAAAAAAGCACCTGTGTGGAAAATTATTTTTAACCCAACTTGGGCGTTTTTTAAAGCTTATTTTTCACGATTAGGATTCTTAGATGGTTTTAATGGTTTGGTAATTTGTATTCAAACTGCAAACATTACGTTTCTGAAGTATTCGAAATTAAGAGAACTATATAGAAATAGTAAAAACTAACTTTTAGATTTCCAAAATTTCAATTTGTTCTTTATGCGACGTCTTCTCCAGTAACGCTTTTGAAAATCTTGAGTATTATTCCACATTAAATTGAAAACAGTTTCATAAGATTCATTACTGCATTTAGCATATTCATCGCTCATCACTTCAACTAGAGCCTTTTTGGTTGTCAATTTTGCAAAGTTTTTAATTCGCTCTTCCAAATTCATAGGTTTAAATTCCATTCGATTTAAATCCACCAAATAAAATTCATACTCACCATCTACATTTTTAATCAAAGTATTACCTGGAGAGTGGTCTAAAAATTTCACCTGCTTTTCATGCAAGTCATAAGTGAATCTTGTGAATGCTCTTAAAATGGCTTCATGATTCGGATAAGTTAAATCAGTAGTTAACTCTCTATAAGTTAAATCACAATCTAACTGCTCACTGATATAATAACTTTTATTAAATAGAAACGGAGTCTTAAACTCATAATAAGCAATGGGTTGTGGAGTTCCAACATCTAAACTTTGGAGTTGTTTTGCGTATTCAAAAGAACGTTGTGCTTTACTTTTTCTTAAAAATCGATAAGCCAACTGATTAACAAAGTTCGGTACTCTAAACGACTTAACATTTAGTGTTTTATCTTCAAGTTTAAAAAGTTTTAGCGAATTACGATCTTGGTTTCCAAAATCCTCGCCTTTAGTATCATAGTTAGTTATGATATCATCAAGAAACGTTGCATGCTGCTTAAAACTATTATGTGTTTTTTTTATTCTATTCACTTAGATACTTATCAATACCGTTTTCGCACCAAACTAGTTTATTCGTCTGGGTATTTGCTTGAATTTCGTTATTTATATTCAATCCTGTTTTGGAAGCTAGTTTATGCCAAATATGATAAACAATTCCTCTAAATTTTAAGCGTTTCCCATAAATTTTATTATGCATCATTCTAAGAATAAGTTCTGTATCATCTCTTCCCCAACCTACCATATCTTCATTATAACCGTTAACGTCTATAAAGTCTTGTTTCCAAAAAGACAAATTACAACCTCTTAATTTCCTAGACATTAATGGTTCTCTTTTAAACCGTTTTGCTAATATCGGAATATGTAGTCCACGTGCACGTTTTATTAAGCCTTTGGATAAAAATGAAAACGTTACTTTCTTTTTTTTGAATATTTTAGGTATAACATAATCCTTTAAGTTAACTCTAGAGCCAAACAGATAAGTGTTTTCCTCAATAGCAGCAATATGGTCTTCAATAAATCTGCGATGCATAATACAATCGCCATCAATTTGAATAATATAGTCTCCTTTAGCTCTGGCAATAGCCTTATTTAAAATAACTTCTTTTGTAGACCCAATATCCTCATGCCAAACATGTATTAGTGGTGTTTTTAAATCTTTTTTAAACGCTTCTATTAATAACTTTGTTTCTTCTGTAGAACCATCATCCGCAATAATCACTTCATCTGGCAATTGTGTTTGGTTTTTCAAACTCAAAAGCACTAATTCTAAAGCTTCAACCCAATTATAAGTTGGTAGTACAAGCGTTGTGGTTATATTCATGTGGTATATGTAATGTCTTTTTATGGACACATGCTATTCGCTATTAATCATTTAATTTGATTACAAAAAATTGAAAATGCTCGTTTCATGTTTGCAATGCAAAGATTTAAAGCAAAAATAGTCATATTTTTGTATTCTAATCTGCAATCGTAAATGAAATCTAAAGGACTATTTGTAATCACTTCTGTTTATCATATCCTTTTATCTATCTTATTAATCGAAGAACGAAAACTTAAAAACAATATCCTTGTTATTGTTGAAATTACTCCAGACATTGAATCCTTAATTGAAGGCTTAAAAAAAACAACCTGGTTTGATGATGTCTTCTTAATGGCAGGTCGGAAATCACAAAAAGAATTAGCAGGTAAATTAACCTATACTTTAAATCGAAAAAAAATAGTTAAACTCGTAGATGCTAAAAATAAAAACTTAAAAGCCATTAAAAATGGTACATCTGAGCACGATATTTACATTTGTTCTCCAGATTCTGCCAAAAATTATTTCATTTACAAGTACAAAAATCATAATAAATTTATGATTGAAGATGGGCTAAAAACATATGTAACTTCTGCGCCAAATACATTAAAAAAAATGACAAGCGTTTTAGTAAATAGACCTTTAGTAAATGGTTTTGATAAACGAATTACTAAAGTTTTCGCTACTACACCAAAAGAACTTCCAGAAGAATTAAAAATAAAATCCGAACAACTTAATTGGAAAACTACACTTTCTAATTTAAGTCAAGAGAAACTCAATGCGTTGTCTTCAGCTTTTTTACCTTCTGTTGATCTTACAGAAGAAAGTTTATTTCCTAAAGACAAAACAAAAAGTATCATTATTACCCAAACTTTAAATGAGGATGGTGTTATAGAACACGAATCCGAAAAAATTGACATCTGTAAAAATTTTGTGAAGCAAGCTAATACCGAATTAATCTATATAAAACCACATCCTAGAGAAAAAACGGATTACGCATCTATCTTTAAAAACGATGAACTAATTATTGTTTTGCCAAAACTTTTTCCTGCAGAATTATTAAACATGCATCCTAATTTAAAATTCAAAAAAGCATTCACAGCGTTTTCGACTGCTATTGATCACTTAGAGCATGTTGAAGAAAAAATAAGTCTTGGTCGCGATTACTTTGTTAAATAATTTCTAGACTGTAATAGATTATAAAAACATTAAATTTACTGTAAATAAAACCATACATGCAGATATTAGATCTTATTGGTAGAAAAAACGAATTATTTGAACAGGATATCAAAACGTATAATAACGAATTGAAAGCCATCGTTTCATCTTCAAAATTTCTAGTTATTGGAGGTGCAGGTTCTATAGGCCAAGCCGTAACCAAAGAGATTTTTAAACGAAACCCTGTGAAGCTTCATGTGGTTGACATTAGTGAAAACAATTTAGTAGAATTGGTGAGAGATATAAGAAGCTCATTTGGGTATATAGATGGTGACTTTAAGACCTTTGCACTAGATATTGGTTCTATAGAATACGATGCTTTTATTGCTTCAGATGGAAATTACGATTATGTCTTAAATCTTTCTGCCTTAAAGCATGTACGCAGCGAAAAAGACCCTTTTACTCTAATGCGTATGATAGATGTCAACATTTTTAATACTGAAAAAACTATTCGGCAATCAATTGAAAATGGTGTAAAAAAGTATTTCTGTGTTTCTACGGATAAAGCTGCAAACCCTGTAAATATGATGGGAGCTTCTAAACGTATCATGGAAATGTTTTTAATGCGAAAAAGTAAGGACATTAACATTTCTACAGCACGTTTTGCAAATGTTGCCTTTTCAGATGGTTCACTCTTACATGGTTTTGATCAGCGGATTAAAAAGCAACAACCTATCGTTGCTCCAAACGATATTAAAAGATACTTTGTTATTCCGAAAGAATCAGGCGAGCTCTGCTTAATGTCTTGCATATTTGGTGAAAATAGAGATATCTTTTTTCCAAAGTTAAGTGAAGATTTACACTTAATTAGTTTTGCAGATATTGCTGTAAAATATGTAAAAACACTTGGTTACGAACCATATTTATGTGATAATGAAGATGAAGCAAGAGAACTAGTAAAAACCTTACCTCAAACAGGAAAATGGCCTTGCCTATTTACTAAAAGTGATACGACAGGCGAAAAAGATTTTGAAGAGTTTTTTACAGAAAATGAAACCTTAGACATGGAGCGTTTCAATGCTCTTGGTATAATTAAAAACGACTTAGATTCTAATAATGAAGATCAATTAGAATTGTTTTCAAATACTATAGAAAATCTCAAAGCAAAAAAGGCTTGGACTAAAGACGATATCACCAACTTATTTTTTAAAATGATTCCAGATTTTGGACATAAAGAAACTGGGAAATATCTAGACCATAAAATGTAACTGATGCACAAAGACATTATAAAATTTATTAGAGATATTTATAAGACTGAAGAGTTTATTCCACTTCACGAGCCAAGATTTAGAGGGAATGAAAAAAAATATATTAATGAATGTATTGACTCTACTTTTGTATCGAGCGTTGGTAAATTTGTAGATCAGTTTGAAGCTTCAGTCTCAGAATTCACAGGAGCAAAATATGCCATTGCAACAGTAAACGGAACAGCAGCTTTACATATTGGTTTATTACTCGCAGACGTGCAATCTAATGATGAAGTTATAACACAACCTTTAACTTTTGTTGCTACAGCAAATGCAATTAGTTACTGTAACGCACATTCTATTTTTGTTGATGTAGACATGGATACAATGGGTTTGTCTCCAGAAAAGCTCAGTGATTTTCTAAAACTAAATACTGAACTTATTAATGGTAATTGCGTAAACAAAACTACCAAACGTATTATTAAGGCAGTTGTACCAATGCATACTTTTGGCTTACCAACTCGTATTGATGAGATTGTAGACATTTGCAATAAACATCATATAAACGTTGTAGAGGATGCAGCCGAATCTTTAGGTAGTTATCACAAAAACCAACATACTGGTACATTCGGATTAGTTGGCACGTTGAGTTTTAATGGAAATAAAACAATTACAACAGGAGGAGGAGGAATGCTAATCACCAACGATGAAGCTTTAGCAAAAAAAGCTAAATACATTACAACAACTGCAAAAGTGCCACATCAATGGGATTATAATCACGATTTGATTGCATACAACTATAGATTACCAAACCTCAATGCAGCTTTAGGTTGTGCCCAAATGGAATCGCTTCCAGAGTTTTTAAAAAGCAAACAGAAACTAGCTAAAATATATAGCAATTTCTTTAGTAAAAATTCATCTATTGATTTTATAGAACCAACTGTTAATAGCATATCTAACTTTTGGTTAAATGCCATTAAACTTGAATCACTCGAAGCCAGAAACGAATTTCTTAAGGTTACAAACGAAAATGGCGTGATGACCAGACCTATATGGAAACTGATGAATTCATTGCCAATGTTCGCTTCTGCTCAATGTGGTAATTTAGATAATGCTTCTGCGTTAGAAAATAGAATTGTAAATTTACCAAGCAGTGTTATTTAAATAGAAGAGAATGAAAGCCACTTATATCGTTGGTGCTTGTGGAGCAGCGAAAGAAATTTACTATTTAATCAAAAGGATTAATCAAGCTAAACCAACGTTTAACTTTAAAGGTTTTCTCGATTTAAATCCAGAACATCATGAACTGAAGATTGGTTCAGAAACGTTTTCTGTTTTTGATGAATCTCAATTTATCCAAAATCAAAAAGAGGATTGTAATATTATATTCGGAATTGCTTTTCCTGATAGATTAAAGCCTATCATAGAAAAATACACACCACACTCCATATTTCACTTTCCGAATGTTATTCATCCGAACATTCAATTAGACGAATCCGTTACATTAGGAAAAGGGAATATTATTGCTGAAGCAGCTATTTTTACCGTTGACATTACACTTGGTGATTTCAATTTTATTAATAGAGGAATTCATATTGGTCATGATGTAACCATTGGAAATGCCAACGTTATTAATCCTTGTACAGTAGTTTCTGGAGGAATTAACATTAAAAATAACAATCTTATTGGTACCAATGCGACCATTATTCAGTACTTAAATATTGACTCTGGTAATACCATTGGTGCTGGAGCTGTGGTTACAAAATCTATTTCTAATAACACTACTGTAATTGGTGTACCAGCAAAACCAGTAAAAAATGACTAAAACATTAATCATAGCAGAAGCTGGTGTTAACCATAATGGAGATATTCAACTCGCAAAAAAATTGATAGATGCAGCTGCGGAAGCTGGAGTTGATTATGTAAAATTTCAAACATTTAAATCTAAAAAATTAGTCAGTAAAAATGCCGAAAAGGCAAGTTATCAAAAAGAAAATACAGGCGATTCTAGTGAGTCTCAACTAAAAATGCTCCAAAAGTTAGAATTGAGTGAAGCAGACCATTTAGATTTAATTTCATATTGCAAAACCAAAAATATTAAGTTTTTGTCTACAGCATTCGATTTAGAAAGTATTGATTTTCTGAATAAATTAAATATCGATTTATTTAAAGTACCTTCAGGAGAGCTTACCAATTACCCTTATTTAGAAAAAATTGGAAGTTTAGGGAAACCTATCATTATTTCTACAGGAATGGCAACTATGGAAGACATCGAAAGTGCCATCAATGTTGTTACTAAAAATGGTGCTTCACTAAACGATATTACTATTTTACATTGCAATACTGAATATCCAACACCAATGCACGATGTAAATTTAAAAGCGATGCAAACTATTGCGAAAAAATTTAATGTACCTATTGGTTATTCAGATCATACACTTGGTATTGAGATCCCAACTGCGGCAGTTGCTTTAGGCGCAATCGTTATTGAAAAACATTTTACCTTAGATAAAACCTTAACAGGTCCAGACCATAAAGCTTCATTAGAACCAGATGAACTTAAAAATATGGTAACTGCCATTAGACATATTGAAAAAGCACTTGGTCATGGTAGAAAAGAACCAACACAAAGCGAATTAAAGAATAAAGACATTGCCAGAAAAAGTATTGTTGCAAGTAAAACCATTTCAAAAGGAGATATATTGACTGAAGATAATATCACAACAAAAAGACCTGGAAACGGAATTTCAGCCATGGAATGGCCAAACATTATCGGCACAACTGCAAAAAAAGATTATCTTGAAGATGATTTAATATGAAGAAAACAATTGCAATAGTAACTGGTACACGAGCTGAATATGGCCTTTTAAAACCATTGATAAAAGCATTGCATGATGATGATAAATTCAACATGCAACTATTAGTTACTGGCATGCATCTTTCTGAAAAATATGGTAACACCATTAATGAAATTGAAGCTGATGATTTTCCTATTACAGCAAAAATAAATAGTTGTTTAAAAGAAGATTCTGCGATTTCTGTTTCTAACTCAGTAGCAGAAACAACACGTGGATTTGCGAAAGCATTAGAAGAATTGAATCCTGAATTAATGATAGTTCTTGGAGATCGTTCTGAGATTTTTGCTGCCGCAACTGCCGCAACCATTAAAGGAATTCCTATTGCTCATATCCATGGAGGAGAAACCACAGAAGGCGCTTATGATGAAGCGTTTAGACATGCTATTACTAAAATGAGTCATTGGCACTTCACTTCTACCGAAGTTTATAGAAAACGCGTCATTCAGTTGGGAGAACAACCAGAACATGTATTTAATGTTGGTGCTATTGGTGTTGACAGCATTATTAATCTTCCATTAATGGAAAGAGAAGAATTTGAAGCTTCTATTGATTTTAAACTAAATAAGAGAAATGTTCTAATTACATTTCATCCTGTTACTTTAGAAAATAATACTTCTGAAGCACAGTTTAACGAATTACTATCAGCATTAGATCAACTACAAGACACCACATTGATTTTCACAAAACCTAACTCTGATAAAGATGGAACAATCATAAGCAATCAGATTGATAATTACGTAGCAACTCATTCTGAAAAGGCTGTCGAATTTACTTCCTTAGGTCAAAAACGCTATCTTTCTGCTTTGCAATATATGGATATGGTTGTTGGCAATTCATCTAGCGGAATTATTGAAGTTCCTCTATTTAAAATTCCGACAATAAATATTGGCGATCGCCAAAAAGGGCGTTTAATGCCTAAAAGTGTGATTAATTGTTTGCCTTCAAAATCTGAAATTAGTACGGCTTTAAACCAAGCTTTGTCTCCAGAATTTCTAGAAACTATTTCAAATTTAAAAAGTGATTATGGAAACGGAACTGCAACAAAACAAATTATGGATATTTTAGCTTCAAAACCATTACCAAATATTAAGAAATCATTCTTTGACTTAAACTAAAACAGATGTCTAGCCAATATTTAATTCATCATAATTCAACTATAAAAGAAGCTCTTGTTAAGCTCGATATATCTTTAGGAAAAGCATTATTTATAGTTGACGATAACAATAGAGTACTCGCAAGTATATCTGATGGTGATATTAGACGTGCATTAATAAAAGGTCATTCGATTACTGAACTTGCTATTGACGTTGCTCATAAAACTTTTAAGTTCATTCAGCAAAACACTACCAAGAAGGAAGAATTAGAGCAATTTAAAGCGAATAAAATTACGTTAATTCCAATTCTGAATTCTAATATGGAATTGGTTAAGATCGTGGATATTTCTAAAATAAAAGCGATGTTACCTTTAGACGCAGTCATAATGGCTGGTGGAAAAGGTGCGCGACTATTACCTCTTACGAAACAAACACCAAAACCGCTTTTAAAGGTTGGTAATAAACCAATCATAGAATATAATACTGACCGATTAGCGTCTTATGGTATAAGAAACATAAACATTACGGTCAATTATTTAGGAGAACAGATTGTTGATTATTTTAAAGACAACAACAAATATCAAATTGACTTCAATTACATCAAAGAAGACAGGCCTTTAGGTACTATTGGTGCCTTAAAACTGATAAAGAATTTCAACAACGATTATATATTATTAATGAATTCTGATCTGCTTACTAATGCAGATTTCGAAGATATTTTTAATAATTTTCTATTGAAAGAAGGTGATGCGTTGGTTGCTACTATCCCTTATAAAGTTAATATTCCTTATGGTGTGGTAGAAACAAAAGCTGGTTATGTAACAAATATTAAAGAGAAACCTTCTTATACCTACTACTCCAACGCTGGTATTTATATTTTCAAAAAAGAATGTCTAGATTTTGTGCCAAAAGACACCTTTTTTAATGCTACGGATTTAATTGAAACCTTATTAGCTAAGAACAAAAAAATCATCAATTATCCGATACTAACCTATTGGTTAGATATTGGTAAACACGAAGATTTTGAAAAAGCACAAGAAGACATTAAACACATAAAATTGTAGTATGAATTTTTTAGTCGTAATTACAGCTCGAGGCGGAAGTAAAGGTATTCCTAAAAAAAACATTAAGCTTTTAAATGGCAAACCTTTAATTCAATACAGTATCGATATTGCCAAAGCGATTGCTGATAAAAAAGATATTTGTTTCACAACAGATAGTGAAGAAATAATTACTGTTGCTGAGAATCTTGGATTAGACATTCCATTTAAACGACCAGATAATTTAGCGACTGATACAGCAAACTCTCGAGATGTGATTTTACATGCCTTAGAAAATTATGAAGAATTAAATAACAAAACTTATGATGCTGTTGTGCTATTGCAACCAACATCGCCTTTTAGAACTTTAAAACAAGTAAATGATTGTATGTCCTTGTATGATAATTCTATGGACATGGTTGTTTCTGCTAAACTAGCATCTGCAAATCCTTACTATAATTTATACGAAGAAGATAATGGATTTTTAAAGCCTTCTAAGGAAGGTAACTATACAAGACGACAAGATTGTCCAGAGGTTTGGGAATTTAATGGTGCTATATACGTGATTAACTCAGATTCTTTGAGAGCACAAAAAATGAAAGCTTTCCGTAAAGTAAAAAAGTATATGATGTCTGAAGAAACCTCTATTGATATAGACACACCTCTCGATTGGAAAATTGCTGAATTTCATCTACAAAATTCAAATTAGTTATTACACTTCAAAAAGCATCATATACATTTTAAAACATTAGCTATCTGTCGTATCTTTGCACAGCTAAAAATGCAGTTGTTTTTTCTTTTATATTTTAAGACATATACAGCTTTAATTGCTTTATGAATCACAAACAAGCCATAAAACACGATATATTCGATATCATTTCACAATCTGCCGAAGAATTAAAAGTAGACTCTTATGTCATTGGCGGTTTTGTACGCGATTATTTATTAGAGCGTGGTGACGCAAAAGATATTGATGTTGTTGCAGTAGGTAGTGGCATTGAACTAGCAAAACAAGTTTCTAAAAACATACCCAACCAACCAAAAGTTCAGATCTTTAAAACTTACGGAACAGCAATGTTGCGTTATGATGATATTGAAATTGAATTTGTTGGTGCACGCAAAGAAAGTTATAATGAAGATAGTCGAAATCCGGTTGTAGAAGATGGAACTCTTGAAGATGACCAAAACCGACGAGATTTTACAATCAACGCTTTAGCGCTTAGCTTAAATAAAAACAATTTTGGAGATTTATTAGATCCTTTTGATGGTATTAGCGACTTAGACAAAGGTATTATTCGCACACCTCAAAATCCCGATATTACATACAGCGACGATCCCTTACGAATGATGCGAGCGATTCGTTTTGCTACACAATTGAACTTTAAGATTGAAGAAGCTTCCCTTAAAGCCATTGCAGATAATAAAGACCGAATTAAGATTATAACTAAAGAGCGTATTGTTGTAGAGCTAAATAAAATATTAGAAAGTAAAACGCCTTCAATCGGATTTATTCATTTAGAAAAAACTGGATTGTTAGATTATATTCTTCCAGAATTAACTGCACTAAAAGGTATTGATGAAATTGAAGGACAACGTCATAAAGATAATTTCTACCACACTTTAGAAGTGGTTGACAACATTGCAAAAACTACGGATAACTTATGGTTACGTTGGGCTGCATTATTACACGATATTGGTAAAGCACCAACAAAGAAGTTTCAAAAAAAAATTGGTTGGACTTTCCATGCACATGAATTTGTAGGCTCAAAGATGGTTTACAAATTATTTAAACGTCTTAAAATGCCATTGAATGATAAAATGAAATTTGTTCAAAAAATGGTATTTATGAGTTCTCGACCAATCGTTTTAGCAACTGATGTTACTGATGCTGCAGTAAGACGTTTAGTATTTGATGCTGGAGATTATGTTGACGATTTAATGACGTTATGTGAAGCTGACATTACAACTAAGAATCCTAAGAAATTCAAAAGATATCACAATAATTTTAAAACAGTAAGAGATAAAATTATTGAAGTAGAGGAACGTGATCAGGTTCGTAATTTTCAACCACCAGTCACAGGTGAAGAGATTATGAAAACCTTTAACCTCAAACCTTCAAGAGAAATAGGACTAATTAAAGAAGCAATTAAAGAAGCAATTTTAGAAGGCGAGATTCCGAATGAACATGATGCTGCTTTTCAATTAATGTTAGAAAAAGGCAAAAGTTTAGGATTAAAAACAAGTGAGTAATGATAAAACTTGTTAGAACAAACTCAGAAAACTTAGACTTTATTTATTTAGTTAAACAACTCGATGCTTATTTAAAAATAACAGATGGTGATGAGCACGATTTTTATCATCAGTTTAATTCCATAGATACTTTAAAGCATATTATTATTGCTTATTTAAACAATAAACCTGTTGGCTGTGGTGCTTTTAAAGAGTATAACACAAATAGTGTAGAAATTAAACGAATGTTTACTTCAACAGAAACTCGTGGAAAAGGAATTGCAACTCTAATCTTAAAAGCACTTGAAAATTGGGCTACTGAATTAAACTATTCATCTTGTATCTTAGAAACAGGAATTCGTCAATTAGAAGCTGTTCAGTTTTACAAAAAGAATTCGTATAAAATCATTCCAAATTATGGTCAGTACATTGGTATTGAAAATAGTTCATGTTTTGAAAAAACATTGAAAAATGAAGAAGAATAAAGCCGTAATTTACTGGCTACTAACAGGTTGTATCCTAATTTTTATAATGATTGTTGTTGGTGGCATTACTAGACTTACACACTCTGGTTTATCAATTTCTAATTATAAATTAATTTCTGGCACTATTCCACCAATGAATGATTTGGAATGGAATGAAGCCTTTGATTTATACAAACAATATCCAGAGTACCAAAAGTTAAATAACAGCTTCACACTTCAAGAATTCAAAGATATTTATTTTTGGGAATGGATTCACAGAGTTATTGGTCGTTTTATTGGTGTGGTTTTCATTATTCCATTCATCTATTTTTTAATTCGGAAACAACTTTCTAAATCAACTATAAAAAAAGCTGTTATTCTCTTAGTATTGGGTGGGTTTCAAGGTTTTTTGGGTTGGTATATGGTAAAAAGTGGTTTAGTAGACAGACCAGATGTAAGTCATTATAGACTTGCAGCACATTTAACAACAGCATTCTTAACTTTTGCTTACACGTTTTGGGTGGCTTTAGATTTAATGTTTCCAAACAAAAAAGAGGTTGATAAAAAACTTAGGAATTTTATAAGAATTGGTTTAGCTGTTTTAATTCTTCAGATTATTTATGGTGCTTTTGTTGCTGGTTTAGATGCAGGTTGGATTCATAACCATTGGCCATTAATGAATGAAGGGAAACTTATTCATGAAACCGTTTATATAGAACAAAATCCTACATACCTTAACTTTCTTGAAGGTAAAAGTGGTGTGCAATTTGTGCATAGAACTTTAGCTTATATTGTCGTAATTCTGATATTGGCTATATGGTACAAAGCAAAACGAATGACACTAACATCATTTCAGACTAAAGGTATTAATGGGCTATTGATAATGGTTGGTGTTCAATTTTTACTAGGCGTGTTAACTTTGGTTTACGCAGTTCCTGTTTGGCTTGGTGTATTGCATCAGGTCGGAGCATTTATTTTACTCAGTACCATGATATTTACCTTACATCGTTTTAGCAAATAGCCATAATTATTTTAACTTTGCAGCATGATTTATAGATTTAGAGTTATCCTAGATAACAATACAGAAGATGATGTGTTCCGCGATTTAGAAATACGCGAAGGAAGCACAATGGAAGATTTGCACAATACCATCACCCAATCATTTGGTTTTGACGGCATGGAAATGGCGTCTTTTTATGTTAGCGATGATCAATGGAATCAAGGTGAAGAAATTGCCATGATGGATATGAGCGAAGCTGGCAATCAAGTAAAGATGATGAACGAAACAATCATCAATTCTGTTATTCACGAAGCCTCTACACGATTAATTTATGTGTATGACTTTATGAATATGTGGACTTTCTATGTAGAACTTGGTGAAATTGTTGAAGAAGCTCAAGGCACAGATTATCCAAATTTAATGTATGTACACGGTCAGATACCAGATGAGGCACCAGAAAAAGTTTTTGAAGCTGAGGAAGATAAAGACGACTATAACGAATTTGTAGATGACGTTGATATAGATGACTACAGTGATTTAGATTTTGATGAGAATTGGAATTAACCCAATATAAATAATAATTAAAAGCATCTTTACGATGCTTTTTTTATTTTAGTGTAACAAATAAAGAAGAGAATCGTCTTACCTACATAACCAACCTGTGCTGAATTTATTTCAGTATCTTGTTAAACCAATCAACCATTTAAAATCAATCACTTTGGAGCCAATCCTTACAATCAACAATCTCACGAAGAAGTTCGGCTATCTTACAGCTGTTAAAGACTTAAGTTTCACAATCAATAAAGGCAATGTTTACGGCATTTTAGGACCTAATGGAAGTGGTAAATCCACAACCTTAGGCATTGTATTAAATGTGGTCAACAAAACTAATGGAGACTTCCATTGGTTTGATGGGAATATAACAACACATGATGCCTTAAAACAAGTTGGTGCTATTATAGAACGACCAAATTTCTATCCTTACATGACTGCTGAGCAGAACTTAAAGTTAGTATGTAGAATAAAAACGGTAGATCAAAGTAAAATTTTAGAAAAATTAGAGCTTGTAGGACTTTTAGATAGAAAAGATCATAAATTTAGAACATATTCTTTAGGTATGAAACAGCGTTTAGCTATTGCTTCAGCGTTACTCAATGATCCTGAGATTCTAATTTTAGATGAGCCAACAAACGGTTTAGACCCTCAAGGCATTCATCAAATTAGACAGATTATTAAAGACATTGCTGCTAATGGTACAACAATTCTTTTAGCTTCTCACCTATTAGATGAAGTTGAAAAAGTATGTTCACACGTGGTAGTATTGCGTAAAGGTGAGAAATTATATTCTGGCCGTGTTGATGAAATGATTAATAGTCACGGCTTTTTTGAATTAAAAGCTGAAAATCATAAAGAACTTTTAAATGCTTTAGAAGCACATTCAAACATAGGAAATATTAAAGTTGAAGACGAGTTAATCACTGCTTTTTTAAACGAACCAATGTCAGCTTCAGATTTTAATAAATTAATGTTCGACAAAGGCATTCTACTTTCACATCTTGTAAAACGAAAAGAAAGCCTAGAAGAGCAATTCTTGCAATTAACTGACACTATAGAAATCAATCAAAAAACAGCATAATTCCTATTTAAGAATTAAGCACAACCAATCAACATATGTTACGTCTTATAAAATTAGAACTACAAAAACTTTGGCTTAATAAAGTAAGTCGTATATTAATTTTTGTATCCTTTATATTACCTTTTACGGTTTTAGTTCTGTCATCAATAAAGATTAATTTCTTTGGTTTTTTTACTCTAGAATTAGGTGAACTTGGTATTTTTAACTTTCCAATAATTTGGCATATTACCACATTTTTCGCATCGTATTTTAAATTTTTCTTTGCTATTGTTGTAGTAAGCATGATAGGTAATGAATATAGCAACAAAACTTTAAAACAAAATCTAATAGATGGGCTTAGCAAAAAGGAATTCATCTTATCAAAATTCTATACAATTATATTCTTTTCCGCATGTGCTACAGTCTTAATAGGTTTAGCTACATTCTTAATTGGACTTTATTACTCGAGTTATACTGAGGCTTCTATAATCTTTAGAGAAATAGAATTTTTACTCGCATATTTTGTTAAACTTGTTGGTTTTTTCAGTCTATGTTTATTCTTTGGTATGTTAGTAAAGCGTTCTGCATTCGCTTTAGGTTTCTTAGTTATTCTTTACATTTTTGAGTGGTTGGTATTTTGGGGAGCCTACGAAGCTTTTGGAAGCGCAGACACTGCATTTAAAGTCAAGAACTTTATGCCTTTAGAATCTATGTATAAACTTATTGATCAGCCAGCACAACGTATTGTAATGACAAAGTTTCCAGAAAAAGGAGACTTAGCCTACGACTATGCATTGCATTGGTATGAGATTGCTGTCGTACTAGGTTGGACTGCACTTTTTATCTTTTTATCGTATCGATTATTAAAAAAGAGAGATTTGTAATATCTTTGATAGCTATTGCTATGTAGTTTTCAATACTAAAACTAGGACTTTTTGAGTTCTAGTTGTTATATGGTATTGACTAGTGTGTAATACATCAAAGTTACTATGAAAAAGATAGGTTTAATTTTTCTATTACTTTTTGCGTGTGCTTCAGTATTTGGGCAGAACGAGGCATCTTTTTGGTATTTTGGACAAAATGCTGGACTTCGTTTTGATGCAGAAACAGGAACTGTAAACGGTGTTATTGATGGTCAATTGAGTACATTAGAAGGCTGCACCTCCATATCTGATGCTGATGGAAACTTACTGTTTTATTCAGATGGTAGTACTGTTTGGAATAGAAATCATCAGGTAATGCTCAATGGATTTGGTCTTAAAGGAGATGATTCGAGCACTTCTTCAGGACTCATTGTACCAAAACCTCAAGACTCAGATTTTTATTACATATTTACTGTTGATGAACCACATCACAACAATTCTTCTAATTTCCCGAATGAAACTGCTAATGATGGTGTTAATGATGGTTTAATGTATTCGCGTGTTAATATTTTAGATGCAAATGGACTGGGAGGTATTGATACTCTTGAAAAAAACATACCATTAATAACATACGACACATCTAACCCTTTAGAAGTAGATTTTAAATGTTCTGAAAAAATAACTGCCGTAAAAGCAGATGATTGTACTTCTTTTTGGGTAATTACACATTTCACAAACAGATTCTTTGCATTTAAAATAGATGAAGATGGTGTAAACTCAACGCCAGTTATTTCTACAGTTGGACCAAATATTCCAATACAAGGTTACAGACGAAATGCTTTAGGTTATTTGAAAGCTTCACCAGATGGCAGTAAACTTATTTCTGCTAATTTTGGAGAATCAACAGTACCAGCTGGAGATGCAGGTGGAGGCATTTATTTATTTGATTTTGATAATGATACAGGAATAGTATCTAACAGTATAGAATTATATAGCGTACAAAATAATAATAGCCCTTATGGTGTTGAATTCTCAGCAGAGAATCGAAAAGTATATGCTACAGTTGGCATTGGTGCATCTGGTAATGGTGCAAGTCAAGTATTACAATGGAATTTAGAAAGTATAGATATTCCTAATTCACTTCAAGTTATTCATACTTCAAATAGTATAAGTGCAGGTGCATTACAATTAGGTATAGACCGACGTATCTATAGGGCACAATTCAGTTTTACAGGAAACACAAATGCTGCCAGATATTTGGGTGTTATTAATAATCCCGAAGCTGATGGTTTGGCTACCAATTATGTAGAACAAGGTGTTCTTTTGGACGTCACTGGTTTTGGAGGAAATACAAGTCGTATTGGCTTACCTCCATTCATTCAATCGTTATTTAATTCTGAAATTGATATTATTCAAAATGGCATAAGCACCACAGATTTGAAATTATGTACTAACGAAACATACACATTACAAGCAGAAGATATTACTGGAGCGGATTACATTTGGTCTTTTGAAGGTGCGCCTTTAGCCGAAACCTCTGCTCAATTATTTATCGATACTCCTGGTTTTTATGAAGTCTATATAGAGCCTAATAATGGAGATTGCCCAATTGAAGGAAGTGCTGTGGTTGGTGTTTTTGAAATTCCTATAGCAAATCCATTATCCGATGTTATAGTTTGTGACAACATTGGTAACGACGGATTATTTGCTTTTGATTTTACCTATAAAGACTCTGAAGTCTTATTAGCACAAAACTCGACTGAAAATACAGTTCGCTATTTCGAAACTTTAGATAATGCCAATACTCGTGAAAATGAAATTACTTTTCCATATACAAACATCAGCAATCCCCAGACAATTTTTGTACGAGTAGATAATAATAACAATACTAATTGCTTTGATATTAACTCTTTTCAATTAGAAGTCTTTAATACACCACAGATTGTACAATTAAACACTATTGAATTTTGTGATAATACTGGTGATATAATGGATGGTATTGTTAATATAGAATTAGGAAATTTAATACCTACAATTCGTGGAACTCAAGATGAAACACAAACAAGTATTACATTTCATTCAACCCAAGACGATGCAGATGACAACATCTCTCCTCTGCCACTAAGCTACACTAATACGAATGCTTTTAACGAAGCTATTTTTGTTAGAATTGAAAACACAAGCAATACAACATGTTACAGTACTGGGAGTTTTGAGTTAATTATAAACGATGCACCAATAGCAAATGATATATCCATTTTACAATGTGATGAAGATGGTATCCCTGAAGGTTTCACAGTTTTTAATATCAATCAAATTGTAGAAGATGTCACAGAAGGTATAAGCGACAGAACAATTGAATTCTATACATCTCTAACTGATGCGGAAAATCAAGAAAATGCTATTAATCCAGATGCTTTCGAAAATTATTTTAATCCTCAAATCATAATTGCCAGAGTCACCAACACCAATTCAGGTTGTGTTAATTTTAGTGAAGTTTCATTAGAAGTTAGCACAACTTCATCTAACAATGCAAACTTACTATTATGTGATACTGATGGCACTGAGGATGGCTTTATGAGCTTTAATCTTTCTGACACTAATGCTGTTGTTTTGGCTGGTGCTCCTGTAGGTTTAGATTTGCAATATTTTGAAACCTATGAAGATGCATTATTAGAAACCAATGCACTTGGTACAATGTTTACCAATACAATTCCATATAACCAGACCATATATGCACGTGTTGAAAATGCTAATGCCTGCTTCGGAATTAGCGAAATTGAACTCACCGTTTTAGAATTGCCAAATATAGAAACTGAATTCGAAACCCTTTACTGTCTCAACTTTTCACCTCAAACCATAGTTTTAGATGGTGGTGTAATTAATGATTCACCTAGTAATTATACCTACGAATGGTCTACAGGGGAAGATACAGCTACAATAGAAGTTGATGCACCAGGGAATTATTCTGTAAGAGTTTTTAATACTGATGGGTGTTTTAAAGACAGAACTATTAGTGTTTTACCTTCTAATATTGCGACTATAACAGACATACAAATTGTAGATGCTTCGCAGAATAATTCTATATCTGTGTTTGTAAGTGGTGAAGGAGATTACGAATATGCTTTAGATGATATTAATGGGCCTTACCATGACAGTAACACCTTTGATAATGTACAACCAGGTTTATATACCATTTATGTACGTGATAAAAACAACTGTGGTGTCATAGAAGATTTAGTTTCTGTTATTGGTTTTCCTAAATTTTTTACACCAAATGATGATACTGACAACGATTTTTGGCAAGTCAAAGGCATAAATAATCAATTTCAAACGAATTCTGCAATTCTAATTTTTGATCGCTACGGAAAGCTTTTAAAAGAACTCGACCCTCTTGGTCCTGGTTGGGATGGCATCTACAATGGCGCTAAATTACCTACCAGTGATTATTGGTTTAAAGTTAAACTACAAGATGGTAGAGTATTCACAAGTCATTTTACACTCAAACGATGAACATAAACCCTAATCTTATTTCTAAACCTATAATACTATTATGCATCCTATTTTGCATTTCCTTCATAAGTAATGCGCAAGCACCAAATGATTGTCAGAACTCTGTAACGGTTTGTGGTAATTCTAATTTTAGCTTAGATGTAAGTGGAATTGGTGTACAAGAATTAAGTAATTCTAATACATGTGCTAGTCAAGAAAATAATAGTATCTGGCTTGAGATAAGCATTGCTACTTCTGGCACTTTAGGTTTTATTTTAACTCCAGAAAGCACAAGTATTAGTGAAGATTATGATTTCTTTATTTTTGGACCAAATGTAGCCTGTGGAAATATAGGTCAAGCGATTAGATGTTCTACAACAAATCCATCTGCGGCTAACCAAGGAAATAACCTTACTGGATTAAATTCTACAGAGACAGAAACTAACGAAGGACCTGGGAATGATGGTAATAGTTTTGTGAGACAATTAGATGTTTTGGCAGGTGAGAGTTATTTTATAGTCATCGATAGACCAATTGGTGTTAGTCCTTTTTCTATAGAATGGACTGGTACTGCTTCCTTTCCCGATAACCCATCAAACCCTTTAATTACTAATCCTACATCATCAAGTTTACCAGATATAGATATTTGCGATAATCTTGCTCCATTTAATGATAGTATAACTGAAATTAATCTTACTGATTTAACTCAAGATATTATTAATGGTGAATCTGATGTTGCTATAACCTATCATAATTCTGAAAGTGATGCAAATATTAACGCAAACCCTTTAGGAGAAGTTTTCAATAATACTTCACCTAATCAAACCGTTTATATTAGAGTTGAAAATACAACCACAAATTGTTTCATCTTAAATGACTTTAACATTAATATCAATGCTTTAACAAATTTCAATATTCCAACAAACTATGAAATTTGTGATGACGATACAGATGGTGATGATCAAAACGGTATGACTACATTCGATTTTGATATTAAAACACAAGAGATTGTTAATGGTATTCTTGGAACTAATTATAATATTTCATACCATTTGAGTCAAGCTGATGCAGAAACGCCTACTTCTTCTCTACCTACTGATTATATAAATACTACACCTACACCTACAGAAATATTTGTTAGGATTGAAGATATAAATTTAGATTGTGTCGCTTTTACATCATTTAATATTATTGTTCAAGGTAAACCTGTTGCAAATGATATATCTCTTATACAATGTGATGAAGATGGTATTCCTGAAGGCTTCACAACATTTAATATAACTGAAGCATTTAATGATATTACTGATAATGATCCAGATGCCTCTGTGGAATATTATCTTTCACAAGTTAATGCTGAAAACCAAGTAGATGCAATTGATGGTAATTCATTCGACAACTTCTTTAACCCACAAATTGTATATGCCAGAGTCACCAACACCAATTCAGGTTGTGTTAATTTTAGTGAAGTTTCATTAGAAGTTAGCACAACTTCATCTAACAATGCAAACTTACTATTATGTGATACTGATGGCACTGAGGATGGCTTTATGAGCTTTAATCTTTCTGACACTAATGCTGTTGTTTTGGCTGGTGCTCCTGTAGGTTTAGATTTGCAATATTTTGAAACCTATGAAGATGCATTATTAGAAACCAATGCACTTGGTACAATGTTTACCAATACAATTCCATATAACCAGACCATATATGCACGTGTTGAAAATGCTAATGCCTGCTTCGGAATTAGCGAAATTGAACTCACCGTTTTAGAATTGCCAAATATAGAAACTGAATTCGAAACCCTTTACTGTCTCAACTTTTCACCTCAAACCATAGTTTTAGATGGTGGTGTAATTAATGATTCACCTAGTAATTATACCTACGAATGGTCTACAGGGGAAGATACAGCTACAATAGAAGTTGATGCACCAGGGAATTATTCTGTAAGAGTTTTTAATACTGATGGGTGTTTTAAAGACAGAACTATTAGTGTTTTACCTTCTAATATTGCGACTATAACAGACATACAAATTGTAGATGCTTCGCAGAATAATTCTATATCTGTGTTTGTAAGTGGTGAAGGAGATTACGAATATGCTTTAGATGATATTAATGGGCCTTACCATGACAGTAACACCTTTGATAATGTACAACCAGGTTTATATACCATTTATGTACGTGATAAAAACAACTGTGGTGTCATAGAAGATTTAGTTTCTGTTATTGGTTTTCCTAAATTTTTTACACCAAATGATGATACTGACAACGATTTTTGGCAAGTCAAAGGCATAAATAATCAATTTCAAACGAATTCTGCAATTCTAATTTTTGATCGCTACGGAAAGCTTTTAAAAGAACTCGACCCTCTTGGTCCTGGTTGGGATGGCATCTACAATGGCGCTAAATTACCTACCAGTGATTATTGGTTTAAAGTTAAACTACAAGATGGTAGAACCTTTACCAATCACTTTACATTGAAGCGGTAACTTAAAAAACCTTAAATTAGTTCTACCAAACTAAAACTTTGAAAAGAGCACAGTACATATTATGTTTTCTCTTGTTTGGTGTAACTATCTCTTTATTTGCACAAGACGTTTCTTTATTTCAACAATTCAATGGAAGGTATGATTATACAGCTATTGGTAATACTTTAAATCCAGGTGAAAATAATGTTTCCGATTTTTGTACTATTCTAGAAACTTCTGAAGCAACATTATCCTTAGACCCAAGCCTTACAGTTGTTAAAGCTTATCTATATTGGGCAGGATCTGGTCTAGGAGATAATGAAGTCACATTAAATGGTATAGAGATTACTGCAGCGGAAACTTATAATGTATTTTATGACGACGGAATTTTTGGTGAGTTAAGTTATTTTTCGTGCTACGCTGATATAACCGAACAAATTATTAGTGAAGGAAACGTTAATTATCAATTTGCAGACGCAGATATAAACCCTTCCATTTTATCAAATCAAGGTTATTGCTCAAGAAAAACCAATTTTGGAGGATGGAGTATCTATGTAATTTACGAAGACAATACGCTTCCTTTAAATCAAATAAACCTATACCAAGGTTTAGAAATTATTAATCGAAATATACCTGAAATAAATATTACATTAACAGATGTTAATGTTTTAGATACTGAAGGTGCAAAAATTGGTTTCTTGGCTTGGGAAGGAGATAATGCGCTCAATTTTGGTGAATCACTTTCAATTAATAACAATATTATATCCAATCCTCCTTTGAATTTAGCCGATAATGCATTCAATGGTACTAATACCTTCACTAATTCAAACACTTTTTTTAATGGAGATTTAGATGTCTATAACATTGAAAATAACATTGCTATTGGTGATACAGAGGTTTCCATCAAACTAACCACAGGAGGATTAGATAGTGATGGAAATTATAGAGCTGATCTCATTATTATCAACAATATCATTACAGTTTTAAATAGTCAGCTACCAGATGCAACCATTGTAATAGATGATAATATTGTAAACTGCGGTGATAATAGCATCGAACTCTTTTATACCGTCAATAATTTTAATAGTACTGCGATTCTTCCTGCAAATACTCAAATTGCATTTTATTTAGATGGTCTTTTAATTGGTCAAAGCCAGACAATAAATAACATTGCTATTAACGCTAGTGAGAGTAATTCTGCAATTGTAACAGTTCCAGAAAATACAGTTGCTAATATAACTGTTATTGCGATAGTTGATGATGACGGAACTATGACTGGAAACGTTACAGAAACCAATGAAGATAACAATATCATTTTTGAGGATATTGAATTATTAATAATTCCTGACATTACAATCCTCAATAACCTTATTGGTTGTAATGAAGGTTTCGAAACTTCAACATATAATTTATTTGACACACTAGAATCTTTAAATTATAATGAAGCCAATATCTCTTTTTATCTTTCTCTTGAAGATTTAGAAACACAGTCAAATGAAATTTTAATTCCGAGTAGTTATAATAATTCATCAAATCCTGAAACAATTTTTGTGAGACTTGTCAGTCCTCCATGTTATGAGATTTTTCAATTTAATTTGATTGTAGAAAATTGTCCACCATATGTTCCACAAGGGTTTTCGCCAAATGATGATCGCTACAATGATTGGTTTAACATTCAAGGTTTGTATGATATTTTTACCGAACACGAATTACAAATTTACAACCGTTATGGAGACATCGTTTTTGAAGGAAATAATGACAAACCTTGGTTTGGCATCATTAATAGAGGGTTAAACAACCATGGAAATATTGTACCTGTAGGAACATATTTTTACATTCTCAACCTGAATGACCCAAATTATCAACCATTGGTTGGTTGGGTCTATGTAAATTATTAAACTGTTAAAATTTTAGTCCATTCGTCTTATTTTTTTGTAGTTATATATTTCTTGTCATAACTTTAACCATATTAACATTTATCATTGTTAATTCCCTCCACATTTTTAAGCTAATTTCCCTCAACATATTATAACGATTTTGAGTTTAAGGTTAAGTCACATTTACACTAAAATGTAAATGTCTTATAAATTCAATTTGGGAAAAAAGGCCTCTTTTGAGGTCTTTTTTATACTAGAATGTGGCATATCTCATTTCAAATGTTAACGTTTAGTGTATTTCATCGTATTTATTTGTATTTCGTCTTTAATAACTCTACTTTTCCGAGCACAATAAAGTATGAGTTAGAGTTAGCCCCAAATCTATCCTAGTCTTAGACTTTTAACCTTAACCTAAACTTATGGATTGTATTCATCGCTCCCTCAATCTAATTCTCTGCCTTATTTGTAGCATGAGTTTTGCTCAACAGATTACTGTAGATAATACGATATTACCTCAACAACTTGTTGAAAACACACTTATTCAAGGTTGTGTAGATGTGTCTAACATTTCTTCATCTTCAAATGGAAGTTCGATAGGATTAGGCAGTTTTGGATACTTTGAACGTGGTACATCTAATTTTCCATTTCAAAATGGTGTCGTACTAACCACAGGAAATGCAAATTCAGCAGGAAATGGGCAAAACAACACCATCTTAAACGATGGAGATAATTCTTGGACAACAGATGGCGATTTAGAATCTGCCTTGGGAATCACAGGAACCTTAAATGCCACATCAATAGAATTCGACTTTATTTCTATTTCTAACCAAATACAGTTTAATTACATACTCGCATCAGAAGAATACTTTGGTAACTTTCCATGTGAATATTCAGATGGTTTTGCTTTTTTAATTCGCGAAGCTGGTGCTGGTAATCCTTATAATAATATTGCCTTAGTTCCAGGAACTACAACTCCTGTTAACACTAATACAGTCCATGATGAAATTGTTGGATTCTGTGATGCTTCTAACGAACAATATTTTGAAGGTTATAATGTTGGTGATACCAACTATAATGGAAGAACTACTGTGCTTTCTGCAACAGCTACAATTCTACCAAATGTACAATATCAAATTAAATTAGTTATTGCAGATCAGACGGATGAAAACTATGACTCTGCTGTATTTATTGAAGGTAATAGTTTTAATGCTACTGTAGATTTAGGTGAAGATCTATCTACTTGTGCAAGCAATGTTCTTTTAGATGGAAATATTCAAAACGCAAATGCCACTTACCAATGGTATCTTAATGGTGTACTTGTTCCATCTGCAGATCAACCTACATTTGATGCTGTACAATCTGGAAACTATCGTGTAGAAATTGATATTCCATTATCTGGTAGTAGTTGTATTATTGAAGATGATGTTAATATTACATTGAGTTCAACACAATCTTCAAATCCAATTTCAGATTACGAATTATGTGACGACCTAAGTAATGATGGTGTAGAAACTTTTAATTTATCGACTAAAGATGGAGAAGTTTTAGCTTCTGTACCAGCTTCAAACTATACGATTTCTTATCACTATACAGATGTAGAAGCTCAAACTGGTTTAAATGCAATTACTAATTCAATTCAAAATACATCAAATCCACAAGTCATTTATACAAGAATTGAAGATACCAATAATGGGTGTTTAGCATTTTCAACTATAAATTTAACTGTAAACCCATTACCTACACTTGTAGATCCAAGTCCATTAGTAGTTTGCGATGATCAAACAGCAGACGGATTTACAGCGATAAATTTAAACGTTAAGGATGATGAAATAACAAATGGGCAAACTAACCTTGTAGTAACTTATCATAGTTCTGCAGCAGATGCAGCATCTGGCAGCAATGCTTTACCAATGCCTTATGTAAACACCAATATTAACGAGCAAGTTTATGTAAGTGTTAGGAATCCACAAACAGATTGTATTAGTACAACGACTTTAGATATTACTGTTTTAGACAATCCGGTTATAAATACTGAAAATCATTATATAGATGCATGTGATACAGATCATGATGGATTTGCAGAATTTGATTTAACCTCAATTATTCCTGAAGTATTAGAAGGCATAACAGGTGTTACAGTTACATTTCATGAAACCAATGAAGATGCACTTTCTGGTGCCAATCCAATTGCAGATGACACCAATTATGCTAATAGTATTAGTAATGAGCAAATTGTTTTTATTAGAGTAGAAAATAATACGACAGGTTGTGCATCTGTTACACCAATAGAACTTCATACCAATTTATTATTAACAGCTACATCTATTAGAGATTTTACTGCATGTGATATAGATAATGATGGTACAGAAGATTTTAGTTTTGATAGTATTGCTACAAGTATTTTTCATGAATTAGAGGATATTACGATTACGTTTTACGAAACGGAAACAGAAAGGGATAATCAAACAAACCCTATTGATCCAATGGTTACTTACGCTTCACAAAGCAATCCACAAACGATTTACATAACGCTAGAGAGCCCAACATGTTCTGACCAAGCAGAATTCGACTTAATTTTATTTCCAATTGTAGAGTTTCAATCTGTAGTAAGTTTAAGTGTTTGTGATGAAGACCAAGATGGGTTAACCACAACCGATTTATCTTCTTTAGACACAGACGTCACGTTTAACGAAGATGGTTATAGTGTTACCTATTTTTTAACTGAACTAGACGCAATTAACAATACTAATGCGCTCCCAAACTTTTATACCAATGTTTCAAATCCGTTTACATTATATCCTAGAATAAGTTTTGATGAAACTGGCTGTTCTTCTACAAACTCATTTGAAGTTGAAGTATTACCAGCTCCTGAAAGCAGCACACCAGAAGAAATTATAATTTGTGATGCAGATAGAGATGGTTTATTTATTATTGATTTAACGAATAGTACACCAGAGATAGTGACCTCAACTATTGATAGAACAATAACATTTCATAACAGTTTAAATGATGCTAATTTAAATGAGAACGTAATTTTAGCGCCATCAAATTACGAAGCGCAAACTGAAGTTGTTTTTATTCGCATTGAGAATAATTCAACAGGATGTCATTCGGTTGAAGAATTAAATATCATAGTAAATACCTTACCTTACATTGGTGACTTAACAAACTATATCAATGAATATAATATTTGTGAAGATGAAACTGATGGTGTTGGAGAGTATCTTTTTGAGACTAAGGATTCTGAAGCCTTAGATATACAAACTGGTAAGGAAGTTTCATATTACCTCAACCAAGCAGATGCTACTAATAAAGTAAATGCTATAGACAAAACAACTACATATCAAAATATTAGTAACCCACAAATCATTTTTGTACGTGTTGAAAATATTACTGATGAAACATGCTATACCACATCTTCATTTATTATAGAAGTAGGTACAAATCCGCAATACAACGAACCATCAGATTGGTTTGTTTGTGATGATATTTCTAATGACGGTTCAGAGGTTTTTGATTTTTCAACTAGAGTTACAGAAGTTTCTGCTGGTATTTCAGATATTCAAAACGTTACCTTTTATACGTCTGAAACTGATGCACAAAATAGCACAAACCCACTTCCACTTCAGTACGCAAATACCGTAAATCCACAAGAAATATTTGTACAAATAGATAATGGAACGATATGTAATTCAATTACATCATTCATATTGAATGTTATTCAAGTTCCTGAAGTTAATCCTAGTGTACCACCAATAATACAATGTGATGATGATTATGATGGCGTTGTAAGCTTTGATCTTACACAAGCAGAATTAGACTTCTTAGATGTGAGACAAGATGATATTGTAATTAATTATTATGAAACTTTTGAAGATTCAGAGTTAAATGCTAATCCAATAACTGATCCAGAAAATTACATCAACACAACAAGTAATGAAACGGTTTATGTAAAAGTGACAAACACAATTTCTAATTGTTATGTAACACTTCCATTAGACTTAATTGTTTACCTACCTCCTGTCATCAACGATTTTATGATTTATGATATCTGTGCTAATACTACTAGTAGTGTTGACTTAACAGATATTAATCTGGTAGCAGTAGATGTTAACTTTAATGTTTTGTTCAGTTATTTCACAAACGAAGCTGATGCTATCGCAAATACAAATGCTTTAGATACAAATTACACCTATCAAACAAATTTTGATACATTATTTGTAAGAGCTCAGTTTAGCACTACACATTGTTATAATTATTATCAATTTAACCTAAATATCAATCCTTTACCAATAGCCAATCAACCAAATGATTTAATGACATGTGATGATGATTTTGATGGACTCTTAGAATTTGATTTAACACAACAAAATTCTAGTATATTAAATGGTCAAAGTCCTGCTCTATTCACTGTAACTTATCATAACGCAGAATTACAGGCACAAGAAGGAAATTCGGCATTAGAAACCAACTACATGGCTTTTGATAGTGAAATTATCTATGCTCGCGTTGAAAATAATAGTACTGGTTGCTATAGTACCACTGATTTTTCAATAATTATAAATCCTTTACCCATTATTGATATTGATGATCAAGTAATTTGTTTAGACAATTTGCCATTACTAGTTTCTGCCAACACTAATAATCCTACAGATCAGTATGTATGGTCAACTGGTGAAATGACACCAGAAATTGAAATCACAGACATAGGAAGTTATTGGGTAACAGTAACATCAGAATTTGGTTGTGAAAATACGCGTGTTTTTGGAGTCTCAGAATCTGAAGCTGCAACAATTGAAGTTACTGAAGTTGTAGATTTCTCTGACCCAAATAATATAACAGTTACAATAAGTGGTATAGGTGACTACCTATATCAACTAGATGATTTTGAACCACAAGAATCTAACTTTTTTGAAAACGTAGCTATGGGTTACCATACAGTTACTATTATAGATTTAAATGGTTGTGCAAATGTAACTAAAGAGGTACTTGTAATTGATATACCAAAATTCTTTACTCCTAATGCAGACGGTAATTTTGACACTTGGCATATCGTTGGTGTAGAAACACTACCTGGTACTATCATTTATATTTTTGATCGCTATGGTAAACTCCTAAAACAAATAGGCTCTAATACATCTGGTTGGGACGGCTATTATAATGGTAAGGAAATGCCAACAAGCGATTATTGGTTTGTTGCCGATGTTAGACGTGGCAATATTTCTTTTGAAGTTAAAGGGCATTTTACTTTAAAGCGCTAGTTTTAGAGGTCGTAAGCTAATATTAACATCTTTTATAAATTCTAATAAAGGTTTGGTGCTTATCTTTGCTTTCCCTAAAACTAGAAATGAAGCAAATAGTTGTATTAATTGCCTTGTTACTTTCGCTATGTACGTATTCGCAGAATATTACAGTAGATAGCCAAACTTATACTCCACAACAACTTATTGAAGATATTTTAATTGATAGCGATTGCATTACAAATATCACTGTAACAAATACTGTTGGCGGTGATTTTAACGGAACAGATCAGAGTTATGGTTTTTTTGATGCGACTGGCACTGTATTTCCTTTCGAAAGTGGAATTGTTTTAAGTACTGGGCGACTTATAAATGTTCCTGGTCCAAATAATAGCCTCAGTGATGATGATGCTACAAACTGGCAAGGAGATACAGATTTAGAATCAGCCTTAAACGAAACTAATACAATCAATGCAACAATTCTAGAATTCGATTTTACTTCTGTAGCATCACAAGTGAGTTTTAGATACATTTTTGCTTCAGAAGAATACCAAGAAAACAATCCTAATAGTTGCCAATTTTCAGATTTATTTGGGTTTTTAATTCGACCTACCGCTGGACAAAATCAATACGAAAACATTGCGCTAGTACCAGATACAAATACACCTGTAAAAGCAACGACAGTGACACCTGGAGTTCCTGGAAGCTGTCCACCAGAAAATGAGACTTATTTTGGAAGTTATAATGGAGTCAACTCACCAATTAACTTCAATGGACAAACGGCTATTTTAACTGCTACTGCTAATGTAACACCTAACCAATCCTATCATGTAAAACTAGTGATTGCAGATGAGCAGAACTACAGATACGATTCGGCTGTATTTTTAGAAGCAGGAAGTTTTCAGCTATCCACAGATTTGGGTCCAAGTAGACTTATTGCAACAGGAAATTCGTTATGCGAAGATGAAACATTAGACCTTATTGTTGATGAAGCTGGATTACCTTCTATTGATTGGTATAGAGACGGTGTTTTAGTACAATCAACGCCTGCTAATTGTCTTAATTGTGGCATTTATACAGTAACAGAACCAGGAACATATACTGTTGAAGTTGGTTTGGCTGACGGTTGTATCTCTTATGGTGAAGTGGTTATTGAATATGCTCCTTTGCCAATCGTAATGGATTCTATTTTAATCGAATGCGATATTAATCAAGATGGGTTTACAACTTATAATTTATTTGATGCTTCAAATGATTTAACTAATAATGATAGTTCTCTTACTGTTCTAGGCTTTTTTTTAAATGAAGCTGATGCGGTAGATAATACAAATTCAATTTTAAATCCAACAAGTTTTCCGAATACAACACTTTTGCAAACTGTCTTTGCAAGAATAATTAATGCCGCAAATTGTTTTGATATTGCTGAATTAGAATTGCAAATTTCTAATAACGTTTTAAACATTCCAGATTTAGGCACTTGTGATGGAGACATTATGGATGGTTTTGCTAATTTTAATTTGAACGACATTTCCGCATCGATTATAACTCAAATTCCAACAAATGCCCAAGTCACATATTATGAAACTGAAGCTGATGCATTTAGTGAAACAAATGCACTTACTAATACATATGAAAATATAATTATAGATTCTCAGACTTTATTTGTAAAAGTTAAAAATAATAATCAATGTTTTAGTATATCTACAGTAAACCTTAATGTATTATATACTCCATTTTTAGAGGCTGATGAAACATTAATTTATTGTCTCAATACATTCCCAGAAATCATTACTATTTTTGGAGGTGTGCTTAACGACTTACCAAATAACTATTACTACGAATGGTTCTTTAATGGTACGTTAACTAATGTAACTACACTATTTAATGATATTAACGAAGCTGGTACTTACACAGTTATTGTAACGGATCCGAATGGTTGCTCGTCTAGTAGAGCAATAACTGTTTTTCCATCTGAAATGGCAACCATTGAAAGTGTTTCTATAGAAGGCATAGATCCTACAAACACAGTTACTATAAATATTTCTGGCAATGGTGTGTATGAATTTGCAATAGATAACAGTAATGGGTTCTATCAAGAAAGTAATGTGTTTACAAATATTTCTGAAGGGTTTCATACAGTTTATATTAGAGATCGAAACGGTTGTGGCACTATAGAAGAAGAAATATCAGTTTTAGGTTTCCCTAAATTCTTTACACCAAATGGTGATACCAAAAATGAAACTTGGAGAGTTATTGGCACCAATACACAATTCAATCAGATTGAAACTGTTCAGATTTTTAACCGTTACGGAAAATTGATTACTGAGCAAACTACACTCAGCGGAGGTTGGGACGGAACTCTAAATGGAAACCCATTACCAAGTGATGATTATTGGTTCATTGCAAAATTTTTAGACGGTAAAATTTATACTGGCCATTTTGCTTTGAGGCGATAATACCCCTTATTTATTTGATGTATTTGCGCATCACAACTACAAATCACTCTTTTTTAATAGACTAAAGACCACTAATCACAGTGGTTTAAGAGCAATGTTACATATGTTGCAATCTTTGTTACAATGGTCATAGTCGCTATTCTTTCTTCATTCTACTTTTGAACAAAACATTAGGATAGATGAAAGTAAAAATTACAGCAATTATTATTGTACTACTAGGCTGCATTGGCTTTGCTCAACAAGGCATTAATTATAAAGCCATTTTAAAAGACACCAATGGTAATGTACTTGCCAATACATTAATGACAGTACAATTTAGCATACATCAAAGTACAAATAACGGCACTATTGTTTATCAAGAAGACCATGTTATCACTACAGATTCTAATGGTTTAGTATTACTAAATATTGGTACAGATACAACACCGCTTTCTGGGACATTTGCAACTATAGATTGGAGTGCAAACCAACATTTTCTTCAAACTTCTATCGGTTATAGTGGTGGCAATATATTTTTTGATGCAACTGAATTTATGGCAGTACCTTATGCAAAGCATGCAGAAAGAGCAACAGTTGCAGATAACGTAACAACTAAAATAAATGATCTAACAGATGGGAAATCTGAAACAAATGGTTCTTCATTATTTATAGGTATTGATGCTGGACGGATAGATAATGGAAATAATGAAAATGTTGGCATAGGCTTTAACGCATTGTATTCAAACTCGGCTGGTTCAAGTAATACTGCGGTTGGTTCCGAAACATTATATTCAAATATATCTGGGCAAAATAATACTGCAATGGGGCGTGAAGCATTAAAATCAAACTTAACGCCAAGCGGCAATACTGCCATTGGTGCTAGTGCATTAAGAGATAATGAAACAGGAGCTATAAATACTGGTCTTGGACTTACAGCATTGGGTAACAATACTACAGGAGCCAGTAATACAGCTACTGGTGGCTTCGCGATGAGAGATAATACTGTAGGAAGTAATAACACAGCGAATGGAAGATCTGCATTGTTTTCAAATATCACAGGTAATAACAATAATGCCATTGGACACTCTACACTATATTCAAATACAGATGGAGATAACAATACCGCTAATGGACATTTGGCACTTAATAGAAATACTACAGGAAATGGTAATCTTGCCAACAGCTATAGAGCACTCTATAATAATATTAATGGTAATTTTAATGTAGGTATCGGAGTAGAAACACTTTTTTTAAATACATCTGGAGATAATAATACAGCT
>NZ_JADGDZ010000151.1 GCF_016744625.1 Winogradskyella sp. | reverse complement strand
GCTTCACCGTGTATACTAATCTTATTTCTCTCTTTTGTTCTTTCTTTTTATTAGTTAAATGCAATCAATGACAAACTTAAGACGTGTATAATTAATTGCTTTGGCAAGTGCTTATTTGGAAAATTCCTTCGGAATTTTCTCTGGCAAGTATGAGAAGTATGAATACGGAAGATGGGCTGCCTTTCTAAAAAATGAGATACAGTTTGTTGGCTGGGCTGGTTTAGCATATCTACCTGAATTTGATGAAATTGATCTTGGTTATAGATTCTCACCTAAATATTGGGGAATGGGTTTTGCAACAGAAGCATCTCATGCAATTTTGACATACGGATTTGAGAAACTCGAATTAATACGGATAATAGCAATTGCTATGAAGGAAAATAAACGTCTATAAGAGTGATGGAAAAAGTTGGGATGGAATTTGACAAATTTGCACCTTATGAATCTGGTGGTGAAGATGTAGTCTGGTATTGGTGTGACAAAAACTTATAACAAAAAATAAACGCCATTAAAGCAGGCGCTTAATAAAACCGTTGTAAAAAAACACCCACTCAAAAGAGCAGGTGCCTCAACTAAACGTAATCTGCTTCCCCACAAATTAGCAGTTGATTCCTTCTAGAAATTGTAGGTCACAGCTAATGCTACCAAAGCATCAGATTCGTGAGATAAGTAAAATGCACTAGTAATACCATTTGCCGTTTCTAAATTAGGATCTATGCTAAATGCTTGACTGTTTAGATTTAATAAATTCTCTACAGATACACCAATATTAAAATTGCCAATAACATAGCTACAACTAAAGTCTAAATATGAAAAGCCTGTATAATCGTAGCTGTTCGCTTCGTAAGGGAGTTCTTCTTCTAGCCTTATATTAATACCAAATGATACGTCGTTAATCGTATAATTAAATACTTGCACTGTAAATGCATTACTACCAATAGTTAGAAGCGACAAGGTGTTAGTGTTAGTTTCCGTTTCAGTATTAAAGTTGAAATCAACTTTAGACGTTTCTATTGTCATAGATTCCTTTTCAATCCATTGCAATTTTGGTAGTGTTTGCGAAAATACTTGGTTAAAGCAAAGGCTAAAAAATAAATATATGTAGATCTTAGTTTTCAAGACTTACAGGTTATTAATTTTGTTTTTCATTGAAGGTCCTAGTTCATAAAGACTGGCAACCAACTCTGCTTTTAAAGGTTTTACCTTGTCTGTTTTTCCTGCAGCTTTATAAATTTCTGCGATATGGTATAACACATCTGGCTCTGAGGTTTGTCCATCAACGTAAGTTTCTATAATGGCATTTGCTTTTGTTACATCACCTTTTCTAAAATAACTCCAAGCCAATAAATCGTAAGATTGTGGTGTTGGTCTGTTCTCAACTTCTCGCTCAGCAATCTCTAGTGCCTGTTCTGGTAATAGTAAATCTTCTGTATAAACCATAACATTATACTTGTTATACATTTCGCCATAATGTTTATTTCTCACAGCGTTTTTATAAGAGTTAATAGCTTCTGATTTTAGGCTATTATCGTTTGTAAATTCAGCAATCTCGGCTTTTAACAAATCGTAATCTGGTGCTTTGTAATAGGTAGATACGTGATTTAATATGTTTAAAGCCTCTTCTGCATTGTTTTCGTGAGAATAGGCAATCCATGCAATACCTCTTTTTGCATAAGCATCATTTGGGTTGAGCGTCAAAGCTTTTAAGAAGTATTGATAAGACTTATCAATATCTCCAGCATGACCATAAAAATCAGCTAGATTGGTAAAAGCCCATTGTTTAACGCCTTTTAAGTTTGACGACTCTGCAATTTCTGTCGCTTTTTCCATTTCAACAATAGCTTGGTCTAAATTGCCTTTATGATCTTCCCATTTAGCTAAACGAATGAGGTAATCAAAATCTGAAGTATTTTTTATGTCTTTTAAATACGCTTTGGCATATATGTAATTGCCTAATTCTAAATGCACATCGAACAACATTTTTTTAGTTCCGTTTAACTTTTCGCCAATCGTTTCAGCTTGTTTTAATAATTCTAAAGCATCTTTAAAACGGTGTTGCGAAATATAATTTGATGCTAAACTTTTTAAATACGATGCGTTTTTGTTTCCTGTTAATTCTATGGCTTTGAGTAAATCATTTTCAGCTTTAATTAAACACGATATATCTGCAGTAGCAATAAACATCTGAGAGTAAGCACTTGCACGTTTTCCTAAGTAAGGAAATTGATGAGGATTAGCCTCTAATTTTCTAGTCCAGAATTGTGCTCCTGCAAGTAGTTCTGAATTATCAATTGTAGTTGTTAAATATGCTTTGTAATCTTCTGTATTAGTAACTGTTTTAGAGTCACAACTGAACATAATTACAGCTAATAAAAAGGGAATGACTTTTTTGAGTAACATAATTTATATATTTTCTTGAGTTTTTAGTTTAAATAAACATGGCTAATTAAACTGTCGCATTGAGCGTAGTCGAGAAAATTAAAATTCTGACTATAATGCATTTCGACTACGCTCAATGCGACAGATAGTTTCACTTATTAATAGTGAATTTTGGTTCAATAGCTTACCAAGGTGAAGCCAAGTAAGGAAATGAGGTTAAAAATGCTTTATCGTTTGCATCTACATTATCATTAGACAATCCTAGATTTTCGGTAAAGTCTTCACCACCAAAGATTAATAACAATTCTACAGTAATCACATCATCAGTTAAAGCTCTACCAGTTAGTACATTTGTACCATCATAGAAGGTTGTTGTACCATCTAACGACACATTAAGAACATCAGTGGCTAATAAACCTGTAAACTGAGTTGACGTTAATGTTAATGCATTTGCATCTGTTGGATCATTGTAAGCAGGACTCAAAGCTTCTAAGTTTGTTTGAAACATTGACTGAAATGTTGCACTCTGCTGAGAAGGAATCGTGGTGTTGAAAGCATCTTTCATGCCTCCAGAAACAAATACCGTATTTACTGCTGGTCGTCCCATTTGATCTTGTTGTATGTACGTTCCTGTAAAGTTTGGACCAGTTGGTCCGGTTGGATTATCATCATCACTACAATTGTAAGCTGTCAATGATACTAAAATGGTTATGGCAAAAAGTTTTATATTATTAAATTTCATGTGTTCTAGTTTATAAGATTATTGTTTTCTTTTAGACTCTACCCAAGTATTGATAGTGCCTGTACCACCTATCATTGATTTTGGTACTTCAACAACTACAGACATTACATTAGAGCCTGCAAACGTATCTGTACCTGGATTAGCGAATTCTGTTTCCATACCTCCGATGATTTGACCATAGCGTCCAAAATCCATAAAAAATGGATCGTCTCTTGGACCTGCAAATGCCATAATTCCTCCAGAAGTTTCTGTAATAGCATTTTGTCCGTAAGGTGTAATATCTACTGATACTTGATTCCCTGAATTTGCAATAATGGAGCTGTTTAGTCCTGTTTGTGTTGGAGCTATTGGCCCGAAAACGTACATTTTACCATCTCTTGCAACGGCTTGGATTACTAAGTCTTCAATATTATCATTATCAGTATCAATATTGAATTCAATCATTATATTCTCATCGAATGCAGCATTCTGTGTTTCACTACCAGCGCCTAAAAGCCCTTGTACGTTAGCTACAAATGCTATGTTTGAGTTGTCTGCACCTTGAAAGGCATAAAAATCTGTGATATCACTTGTACCACCTTGTACTGCAGGAGCATCAATATGATCTGCCGCAATTGCAACGAAAGTCGCAACACCTAATATTGCTGTTGCGATTAAAAAATTTGTTTTTTTCATGTGTTTTTAT
>NZ_JADGDZ010000068.1 GCF_016744625.1 Winogradskyella sp. | reverse complement strand
ATATAGGTGCGCAACTCACATTTATTATTTCATCTTTAGATAATTTAAAATATGGCTTTAAACTTCCAGAAAAATTAAGCAGTAAACTCAAATATATCAGTGAATTTACAACCACCACGATATACGAGTTAAGAGACACGATTTGGGCAATGAATAAAAGTAAAATAACGTTTGAAGATCTTCAAATAAGAATTTCAAATTTTATAGAAAAAGCTAATCTAGCAGCACAAAACATCGATTTTAAATTTAAAGTTGAAGACAGTGTCGATAGATCAATATCATTTACATCAGTAAGAGGCATGAATATCTACAGAATTATACAAGAAGCTATAAACAATTCAATAAAATATGCTGAAGCATCAGAAATAGAGGTTGTTATTTCTAAAGAAGAGCACCAAATGAAAATTACAATAAAAGATAATGGAGAGGGATTTGATAAGGGCAAAGTTGAGCTTGGTAATGGTTTATATAATATGAAAAAGCGTTCCATGGATATCAACGGAAGCCTAAATATAGATTCGACCATAAACATAGGAACAACAATAATTCTAAGGTTGTAAAATACGATGAATTACGTATAGTTTTAATGAATTAATTGTAAGACCTTTAGTTTTTAACTCAGTATATTATGAACACCAGAATAGCAATTGTAGATGATAATACCTTTTTAATAAAAGCGGTAGAAGAGAAGTTGTCTTTTTTTGAAGACTTACAAGTGAAGTTTAATGCAATGAATGGTGCAGATTTATTAGAGCAATTAGAAGACAACCATAATCTAGATTTAATTTTAATGGATATAGAAATGCCTGTAATGAATGGCATTGAAGCAACTGAAAAAGTGAAACAAAAATATCCACAGATTAAAATTATAATGCTCACGGTTTTTGATAATGACGAAAATATTTTCAATGCTATAAAGGCAGGAGCAGATGGCTATCTACTGAAAGAAATAAATGCTGGTGATTTACATTCTGGTATTTTAGAAACTTTAAATGGTGGCGCAGCTATGAATCCTTCAATTGCTCTTAAAACATTGAAGTTATTGCGTAACCCTTTTGTTGAAGACAAAGAAGAGAAAGAACAAATAAAACTCACAGATCGCGAAGTTGATGTGCTTGAGCATTTAAGTAAAGGTTTAAGCTACAATGCGATTGCAGAAAATTTGTTTTTATCTACAGGTACGATTAGGAAACATATTGAAAACATGTATCGGAAATTACAAGTGCATAATAAGCTAGAAGCTGTCCAAAAAGCTAGACGTAATAATATTATTTAACGACGACGCTATTAGGCACTAAAACAGTGTAGTCACCATTATTTCTAATAACATCGCGTACAATAGAGGAAGAAATATACGAGGTGTCTGCCGCAGTTAATAAGAATACAGTTTCAATTTTAGATAGTTTTCTATTGGTGTGAGCAATGGCTTTTTCAAATTCAAAATCTGCAGGATTCCTTAAGCCTCTAAGAATAAATTGAGCATCTATTTCTTTACAAAAATCTATAGTTAGACCTTTATAAGTTACAACTTTTACCTTAGGATGGTTTTTAAAAGATGCTTCAATAAAAGACTTTCGTTCTTCTAAAGAAAACATGTATTTTTTATCAGCATTAATGCCAATAGCAACAACGACTTCGTCAAAAAGTTTTATACCACGTTTTATAATATCGTAGTGGCCTAAAGTGATTGGGTCAAATGAACCTGGGAATAATGCTCTTTTCATTGACAAGGTTTTGTCGTTCCCGTAAAAATGGGAAATTTTTATTTATTTCAAAGATAACTATTAATTTTTCAAAGCTTCTTGAATTGCATTATCAAACAAATCCATCATGCTAATTCCGGCTTCAGCTGCCTGTTGAGGTAAAATACTTTCATTGGTTAAACCTGGTACTGTATTCACTTCGAGTAAATAAGGCTCATCATTTTTAAAAATGAATTCACTCCGAGAAAAGCCCTTCATGCCAAGTGTTTCGTAGATTCTTTTTGCAACGGTTCTTGTTTTTTGTTCATAATCTTCAGAAATACGAGCAGGAGTAATTTCCTGAGATTTCCCTTCATATTTAGCTTGGTAATCAAAGAAATCATTTTCAGAAACGATTTCGGTAATCGGAAGTACTTTGGTTTCACCTTTAAAAGAAATCACTCCAACAGAGACTTCTACACCATCTAAAAACTGTTCGATTATGATTTCGTTATCTTCTTTAAATGAGTTGTCAATAGCAGTTTGTAGGTCTTCTTTTTTATATACTTTAGAAATCCCAAAACTACTACCAGCTTTATTGGCTTTTACAAAACACGGAAGTCCAACTTTTGCAACAATAGTATTTTTGTCTATTGTATCACCAAGATTTAGATAATAGCTTTCAGCAGTTTTAATTCCATGAGGTTTTAACGTTGCGAGTAAATCACGTTTGTTAAAGGTCAAAGCAGCTTGGTACATACCACAACTAGTCTGCGGAATGACTAACAATTTAAAATAGGCTTGCATAAAACCATCTTCGCCAGGTGATCCATGAATAGCATTAAAAACACAATCAAAAGTGATTTTCTCAGAATTTATAGTCACTGAAAAGTCATTTTTATCTATAGAAAGTTCTTTGTCGCTATCATCAACATAGACCCATTTGTTCTTAAAAATATGAACGCGATATGCGTTGTATTTCCCTTTGTCTAAGGAGTCGTAAACAACGTTGCCACTTTTTAGGGAAATTTTATATTCGCTAGAATAACCTCCCATTATTATTGCAATATTTTTTTTCATTCTTTAATTTAAAAAGCTATAATGTAAAAGTATCATTTATTTTTAATAATCTAAATTTATAGTTGATACGTATTTTATTTGTACGACGTTATTATAACGTTATAATTTCTTAGTTTTGTCATCAATTATTTAGCTTATGAGTTTTGTTAAGTTTCTTACTAGTAAAGTGTTTTTTAAACAATTGGCATTGGCTATTGTTGCTATTGTTGTGTTATGTTTTATCATACTGAAGTGGTTAGATATTACAACCAATAATGGTGAATTTGTAATTGTGCCAGATTTAAAAGGTAAGTCAGTTGAAACTGTTAAGATAGAATTAAAAGATAATGACTTAACAATGGCAATTCAAGATTCAGCAAATTTTAATCCTAAATACCCTAAATATTCGGTTATAGAACAAAGCCCAATTGCAGGTGCTCAGGTTAAAGAAAATAGAAAGATTTACCTAATCTTAAACCCTTCTGGTTACAGAAAAGTAGAAGTGCCAAATATTCTGAAACGTACATTTAGACAAGCAAAACCACAATTGCAAGCCTTAGAATTTAAAATAGGAAAGATTACTTACATTGATAACATCGGAAAGGATGTTGTATTAGGTATGAAGCATGATGGAAAAACTCTAAAACCAGGAGCACAATTACCATTAACATCTACCATAGATTTGGTTTTAGGTAATGGTAAGCGATAAATAAGACATGCCAGATATTCTTAATATTCCCGAACAAGAAGACGAACTTTATGAGCATCATGCTTTTAGAGTTGTAAAAGGTCAACAACCACTTCGAATAGATAAATATTTAATGAATTTTATTGAAAACGCAACGCGTAATAAAATTCAAGCTGCAGCAAAAGATGGAAGTATTTTTGTGAATGATGTACCTGTAAAATCAAATTATAAGGTAAAACCAAACGATTATATTACTGTAAAATTTGAACATCCTCCACACGAGAATTTATTAGTAGCAGAAGATATTCCTGTAGATGTGGTTTACGAAGATGATGATTTACTAGTGGTTAATAAACCAGCCGGAATGGTAGTGCATCCAGGCCATGGAAATTATTCTGGGACACTTATAAACGCTTTGATTTTTCATTTCGAAAATTTGCCTAATAACTCAAGTGATAGACCAGGCTTGGTACATCGTATAGATAAGGACACAAGTGGACTTTTGGTTGTAGCCAAGACAGAGCATGCCATGGCACATCTCTCTAATCAGTTTGCTAAAAAAACGAGTGAGCGCGAATATGTCGCTTTAGTTTGGGGAAATATGAAAGAAGATGAAGGCACAATAGAAGGTCATATTGGTCGTCATCCTAAAAATAGATTACAAAACACAGTTTACGAAGGAGACGATATAGATAAAGGTAAACCAGCAGTAACGCATTACAAAGTTATTGAGCGTTTAGGTTATGTTACTTTAGTAAGTTGTAAGTTAGAAACGGGTCGCACACATCAAATTCGTGTGCATATGAAACATATTGGTCATACACTCTTTAATGATGCGCGTTACGGAGGAGAGCGTATCTTAAAAGGGACCACATTTACTAAGTACAAACAATTTGTAGATAATTGTTTTAAGATCTTACCAAGGCAAGCCTTACATGCTAGAACTTTAGGTTTTGAGCACCCAACAACAGGAGAATTCCTGAAATTCGAATCTGAAATTCCTGAAGATATATCAGAATGTATTGAGAAGTGGAGGCATTATGCCAAGCATCAAGATTCGTAGGAAACAAAAAATCATTCTTTTGTCATGCTGAATTTATTTCAGCATCTAACATATTCTTTAAATTCTAGATTAGAAAACGAGTTCAGAAATCAAAAATTCGAAGTAGTAAATAACAGATAAATAATCTTTTAGAGAGATAGACAATCGTTATATCACTATCAAGATTAGTTTTTACTAAAATTAGAAACTCTTTCATTTACATTGTACTTTTACATTTAAAGAAAATTTGTATAACCTTTAATGAGATTCCTGCTCTCGCAGGAAGTTGACTATGAAACTCGTATTATCACCAGCAAAGTCTTTAGATTTCGAAACAAAACTACCAACAACTAAGACTACAGAAGGTTGTTTTTTAGCAGAAGCTGAGCGTTTAAATAAATTATTAAAAAAGAAATCAGCCAAGAGCTTATCCAAGTTGATGCATATTTCGGATAATTTAGGTCAGTTGAATTACGAGCGCAATCAAAACTGGGAATTGCCTTTTACTTCTGAAAATGCAAGGCAAGCCATTTATGCATTCAGTGGTGATGTATACAGAGGCTTAGATGCGTATTCAATAAACACAAAAAAACTTGATAAAGTCGAAGATACAGTTCGTGTTATTTCAGGATTATATGGTTTGTTGAAACCATTAGATTTAGTGCAGCCATATCGTTTAGAAATGGGGACAAAAATGCCAGTAGGTAAGAACAAGAATCTATATGAATTTTGGAAAAAGAAAGTGACTCAAGCTTTAAACGATGAGTTAGAAGAGGATGAATTATTCTTAAATCTAGCAAGTAACGAGTATTTTAAAGCCATAGATATAAAGGCTTTAAAAGTACCAGTGATTAATATTGCTTTTAAAGAGTTTAAAAACGGACAGTATAAAATTGTTGCTATTTTTGCTAAGCTAGCTAGAGGTTTAATGACACGTTACATTATAGATACTGATGCTAAAACTATTGATGACGTTAAAGGTTTTAATTACGATAATTATGGTTTTAGTGAAGAATTGTCTTCAGAAAATGAACTAGTCTTTACGAGATAGTTGTTATATTTAATGACTAATTATCTTTTATGCGTTATTATATAATTATTGCTCTTCAAGCGTATTGTCTTTATCATATTTATAAAAATAGAAAACCTTATTATTGGTATTTTCTTGTTTTCTTTATTCCAGTTATAGGCCCAATATTTTATTTTATTATCAACATTTATAATAGAAGAGACGCTGAGAAAATTCAAAGTGAAATTACTTCAATTATAAATCCTACAAGGAAAATAAGAGACCTAGAAAAGAAATTAAAATTCTCTGATTCTTATTCAAACAGAATAGAATTGGCAGATGCTTATGTTGATAATGGTGATATGCCAAATGCTATAGTTAATTATAAATACACTTTAAAAGATATAGATCAAAGCGATTTATACGCAAGACAGCGACTAGTTTTATGTTATTTTCAGCTTGAAGATTATGTAGGAGTTATAGAGTATGCTGAATCTATTAAAGAAAAGCCTGAATTTAAAGGGTCAAAACAACAATTCTGTTATGGTTTGGCTCTAAAAGAATTAGATAAAGTAGAAGAAGCTGAGGTTCAACTAAAACAGATAGATAGACCTTATTCTAATTATGCAGAACGCTTAGAACTTGCTAAATTCTATATAGAGAACAACAGAGCTTCTGAAGGAAAAGAATTGCTTAACGAAATTTCTGTAGAATCACAGCACATGACAAAACCTAACAGAAGAATTTACAGAACTACAATTGTTGAGGTAGAACGTTTGTTGAAGTCTTTGTAATTATGTTTTGTTATTCCTGCGAAATACGAAGATTCACGAATTCACTTTTTTGACTAGAAACTAATGTTCAAACACAAACATCCATACCAACCATTTATTCAAAAAGACACCAAAAAACTAATCGTTGGGACGTTACCACCACCAAGATTTTCAACAGGAGACTTGTTAGAAAAGGATGTCAACTTCTGCTATGGAAGTTATTACAATTCACTGTGGTTATTTATAGAGAAAATCCATAACCTCAATTTACGTTACGATAATTCTAAAGAAGCGATAGACGAGCGCAAACAATTTTTAATTGAACATAAAATAGGAGTTTGCGACATCGTAGAAAGCGCAGAACGAGAAAAAATTGATGCTTCTGATATAGGAATGCAAAACATAAAACTAAGAGATGTCATTGGTTATTTAAAACAATACCCAAATATTGAAACCATTCTGTTTACAGGTGGTAAAAGTAAAAACGGACCAGAATATTTTTTTAGAAAACATTTAAAAGACTATAATTTAAAACTAGAATTGATTAATAACGAAGTGCCAAGAATTCATGAGTTCGTCATTCCGAACGAAGCGTGGGAATCTGCCAAATTAGAACGACTTATAAAAACCGTATCATTAACTTCTGGCTCAGGTGCAGCAAACATTTCTATTAGCAGATTACCACTTTATAAACAACTCAAAGCTAAAGACCCAAAGTTTAATACGTTCGATTTCAGAGTACTGCAGTATCGTGAGTTTTTATAGAATTCAAAAAGTAATTCTAATTAATCGACCCATTTAATCATTAAGTAATACTAAACCATTTATTAGCTCTTCGGCTTTAGGTCTGTAACTGTCTATTAAACTCTGAGAAGTGTAAGTGATAAATTGAATGGTACCACCATCATAAGAAAAATAATAACCATAGTAGGTAAATTTAATACCTTGTAAAGTACCAGCCATTTCTAATAACAACATTTTTAAGCCATTTACCATTCTATATTCTTCTTTAACTAAACGAATATCTGGTGCAGCTAGTTTTGCATTCTCTATTGCAATGTCCTTTAGATTTGAAATAGGAATACTCATTTTTTCAGTTATTAGCATTCCGTATAAATCTTCGCCTTTTAAACTTATTTCGTATTCTGCTTCTGGGTTATCTATGGCTTTTTCAAAATTCCATTCCTTAGGATTTAGCCAAACACCAACATCAACTCTAGTACTCTTTAATAAAAAATTAGATTTGCTTGGTTTTTTGAATTCTTTTGGGTTTAATTTCACTTCAGTAACTTCATTTAGATTATCATCTACGTATTTCCATGTTCCGTTGTCATATAGTAAAACTTCATCACCAGTTTCTGTTACCGCTTTTTTCTGAGCATTAATAGAGTTAAAACTAAATAGAAGGACTAATAAATAAATAAGGTTTTTCATTTGAATATATTTTGGTTGACGGCAATTTCGACAATTCTTTCAATAAAACAATGAATAGTATATTAGAAAAAATAACATGTACCTTTGCCAAAAATAAAGGAGTGACCTAATAAAGATAGAGTTTGCTTCATAAACTTTATATATGTCATTTAAATCATTAGGCTTATCTGAGCCTATTTTACGAGCAATCGAGAAAAAAGGATATGATACTCCTTCACCAATACAAGCCAAAGCCATTCCACCAGTTTTAGAAGGGAAAGATGTTTTAGCCTCTGCACAAACAGGAACAGGGAAAACAGCAGGTTTTACTTTACCTATGTTACACCTGTTATCCGAAAACCCAAAACAAAAATACAGGCCAATACGTGCTTTGGTATTAACACCAACACGTGAGTTAGCAGCACAGGTTTATGCAAATGTTAAAGAATATAGTGAGTTTTTAAACTTAAGAAGCGCTGTAATTTTTGGTGGTGTAAATCAGAAACCACAAGTTGCTACGATTAGACAAGGTGTCGATATTTTAGTAGCCACGCCTGGTCGATTATTAGATTTAGAAAGCCAAGGAGCTCTATCCTTAAAACGTGTTGAAATCTTTGTTTTAGATGAAGCAGATCGAATGCTAGATATGGGCTTTTTACGCGATATAGAACGTGTGATGAAACTGATGCAAGGCAAACGACAAAACTTAATGTTCTCAGCAACCTTTTCTAAGGATATTAAGAAGTTAGCGTATTCTATTCTTAATAATCCTGTACAGGTTGAAGCGACTCCAGAAAACACAGCTGTTGAGATTATAGAACAAAAAGTGTATCGCGTTGCAAAGGGTAAAAAGACAGGTTTAATTATTAAACTAATTTCTGATGGCAACTGGAAACAAGTTTTAGTTTTTAATAGAACCAAACATGGTGCTAATAAGCTTTGTAAAAAGATGATTAGTGCTGGTATTTCGGCAGCAGCCATTCATGGAAATAAAAGTCAAGGTGCAAGAACCAAAGCTTTGGCAGGATTTAAAAATGGATCAGTTAGAGTATTAGTCGCTACAGATATTGCAGCGCGTGGATTAGATATTCCGTTGTTACCTCACGTTATTAATTTTGAATTACCTAATATTTCTGAAGACTACGTTCACCGAATTGGTAGAACAGGTAGAGCTGGAGCTAGTGGTGAAGCAATCTCTTTAGTAAGTGCAGATGAAACTACTTATTTAAGAGATATAGAGAAGTTAATTGATATGAAAATTGATGTTGAGGTTATTGAAGGTTTTGAACCAGATCCTAATGCATCAAGAGAACCTATTAAACCAGGTCAGAATAGAAATAGAAGCCAAGGTCGTAATAGAAATTCTGGTCAAAGAAATTCTGGAAACTCTAAAAATTCTAACCGAAATCGAAACAGAAGACGTAACGATAATAGAGGTTAGGAAATGACAAGCACTTTAAAAAAGAAGATAGTAGAAGTCTGCAATAAGAAAATCGCTCAGAAAGGGACTAATGTTGGTGTCTCATTCTATGCGTTTTTTAAAAATAAGAATGACAATCCTGAATTATTAATGGAAGCTGCAACGTGGTGGATACAAACACACAAGCTCAATCATTTTGAAAAAGCAGTTAAGATTAAGGAATTGGTTCAAGATTAAATACGACTTTAGTATAAATAAAACTTAAATGGATTCCTGTCTTTGCAGGAATGATAAAAAAAATATGTCAACACAACCCAATAATCCACTTCACGGAGTAAAACTAGAACAGATTATTACTGATCTAGAAGCGCATTATGGTTGGGAGTATATGGGCTACCAAATCAATATACGTTGCTTTACAAGTGATCCCTCTATAAAGTCTAGCTTAAAATTTTTAAGACGTACACCTTGGGCTAGGACTAAGGTTGAGACTATGTATTTAGAGATGTTGAGTAAGAGGCGTTAATAGTTTAGGATAACTGTCTTAAACCTTCATAAACAATAATACCAACTGCATTGGCGAGATTGAGGCTTCGAATGTCTTTGCTATACAATGGGATTTTAAAAAGCTGATCTTGGCGTTTTTCAATTAATGGTTTTGGTAAGCCTATAGATTCTTTTCCGAAGACTAAGAACATGTCGTCAGTATAGTTAATATCCCAATGCGATTTTTTGCCATGACTCGATAAGAATACCATTTTAATATCCTTATTTTTTGCAAAGAAATCATCTGTAGAATCATAATAGATAACTTCTAAATGTTGCCAATAATCTAAACCAGCACGTTTAAGACGCTTATCATCGATTTCAAAACCAAAAGGTTTTACCAAATGTAATCGCGAGCCTGTAGCTAAGGCTAAACGACCTATGTTACCAGTGTTGTTTGGGATTTCGGGTTCTATGAGTACGATGTTTAATGCCATACTAGTTGTCATTCTGAACTTAATTCAGAATCTTATTTTTTAATTTTTACAAAAATTAATCTAATCAATAATATAAAAGGAAAGCCATGTAAAAGGACATCAAAGTAGTCTTTTGCTGTCATTCCATTAGCTCCACCAGCTAACCATTTTAGTTTACCAACAATATGTGGTTCTGGAAAAAATGGTGCTAACCCTAATGTTAGGCACAAAAGGATTGTGATTCGCCAATCGTTTAGTAATTTCATATTATAAAATGGTATTTACAAATGTATTAATAGTATCAATGCCATTATTGGTCACATGCTTTACAAATGCACTTCCTATAATAGCACCTTTTGCGTGTTTTGTAGCTTGTGTAAAGGTCTCGTTATTTGAAATTCCGAAACCAATGATTTGTGGGTTCTTCAGATTCATATTAGCAATACGCTCGAAGTATTCGGATTGTTCATCTCCAAAGCCCACTTTTGCTCCTGTTGTGCTTGCAGAACTTACCATATAAATAAATCCATCGGAAACAGAATCAATATAATGAATGCGCTCGTCTGAAGTCTGTGGTGTAATTAAGAACACATTGATTATACCATATTTTTCAAATATTGATTTATATTCTGAATGATATACATCTACTGGTAAATCTGGTATAATTAGACCATCAATACCAACCTCTTGACACTTCTTGCAGAAGGCTTCAACACCATATTGTAGCATTGGGTTAAAATAACCCATTATGATTAGTGGGATAGAAACAGACTTACGAATGTCTTTGATTTGCTTAAACAATACTTGACTTGTCATACCATTTTTCAAGGCTTGCGTAGAACTCGCTTGGATTGTTGGCCCATCTGCTAAAGGATCACTAAAGGGTAATCCTATTTCTATCATATCTACACCACTTTTTTCAAGATTCTGAATAATGGTTGAAGTATTATCTATATTTGGATAACCTGCTGTAAAATATATAGACAAGAGCTTTTTGTCTTCTTGTAATTTTTGGTTTATTCTGTTCATCGTTATAACTTAAAATAATCAATATAATTCTGTAAATCCTTATCACCTCTGCCAGATAAACTAATCACAACAACATCATCTGGTTTAAATGTTTTATGCTCAAAAATGGCTAATGCATGTGAGCTTTCAATAGCTGGAATAATACCCTCTAATTGGCATAATTCTAGTCCTGCTGTCATCGCTTCATCGTCTGTAGCCGAATAAAATTCACCACGACCTGTTTTATAGAGATGCGAATGTAGAGGACCAACACCAGGATAATCTAAACCAGCAGATATAGAATAAGGTTCGGTAATTTGTCCATCAGGTGTTTGCATTAAAAGTGTTTTGCAACCATGAATTATCCCTTCTTTACCAAGTGCAGAAGTTGCAGCACTTTCACCCGAATGAATTCCCTTTCCTGCGGCTTCAACAGCAATGATACCAACATCTTTATTATTTAAAAAGTGATAATAAGTTCCTGCAGCATTACTACCACCTCCAATACAAGCTACCACATAATCAGGATTTTCTTTACCTTCTTTTTCCTTTAATTGCCATTTTATTTCTTCTGAAATAATGGATTGAAACTTGGTCACCATATCTGGATATGGATGAGGCCCAATAGCAGAGCCAATAATATAATGCGTATCAACAGGATTATTTATCCAATCTCTAATCGCTTCATTTGTCGCATCTTTTAAGGTTTTACTTCCTGATAAAGCAGGAACCACCTTAGCACCTAGCATTTTTATACGTGCCACATTTGGTGCTTGGCGAGCAATATCAATTTCTCCCATATACACAATGCACTCAATTCCTGCTAACGCACAAACAGTTGCTGTAGCAACTCCATGTTGTCCTGCTCCAGTTTCGGCAATAATCCTGTTTTTACCAAGGCGTTTTGCCATAAGTATTTGGCCAATGGTATTATTTATTTTGTGCGCACCTGTATGGTTGAGGTCTTCTCGCTTTAGATAAATTTTTGTGTTATATTTTTCTGAAAGTCGTTTAGCAAAATAGAGTGGAGAAGGTCGACCAACATAATCTTTCAATAAAGCATTAAACTCTTCTTGGAATGAAGGTTCAGCCATAATCTTTAAATAGTTTTGACGTAATTCTTCTACATTTGGATAGAGCATTTCGGGAATGTAAGCTCCACCAAACTCTCCGTAATACCCTTTTTCGTTAATGTTGTATGTTTCTTTCATAGTTCTCTGTCATTCCTGCGAAGGCAGGAATCTATTTGTTTTCATGTCCATTGTGGATTTCGCATCAAGTGCGGAATGACAAATGGGCTTTGAATTTTTCTAATTCTTCTATGTTTTTTAGACCAGGTTCAATTTCAAATTTACTGTTGATGTCTATTGCGTAACAATATTTAGATTCCTGCCTTCGCAGGAATGACATAATGCTGTCAACCTCGTTTAATCCAATTCCTCCACTTAAAAAATAAGGTTTGGTTGATGGGTAATTATTTAAAACTTCCCAATTAAATGTGTACCCATTTCCGCCTGGGAATTTACCTTTGGTATCAAATAGGTAATAATCACAGACATCTTCGTAATCGTTTAGTACAGAAAAGTCAAATTCATCTTTTATAGAAAAAACTTTAATGATTTCTTTTTTAGTAGATTTTAATAATCTGCAAATTTCTGGTGACTCGTGACCATGTAACTGAATAGCATCGAGTTTGTGCCTTTCAATTTTATCTACAATAACTTCGACATTTTCATCCACAAAGACACCAACTCTTTTTATTGATTTTGGCAACTTGGGAATTGCATCTTCAAAATTTCTTGGTGAATTTTTGTAAAATATAAAGCCCAGATAGCTAGGTTGCAGTTTTGCAACTTCAGCAGTATTATATTTCATGCCGCAGACTTTTAATTTCATGATTCTAAGGTTTTAATAAACTCTGTAGCACTTAATCCTGGATTGTCAGTTTTCATGAAATTTTCTCCAATCAAGAAACCTTTGTAACCATAAGGTTGTAATTCTTTAATAGCTTCTACTGAACTAATACCACTTTCAGACACTTTTACGAAGTCATTAGGTATTTGCTTGCTTAATGCTTTTGAAGTTTCTAAACTCACTTCAAAAGTTTTAAGGTTTCTATTATTAACACCTAACATATCTAAAGAAGGCATAATTGATTTTTGTAATTCTACTTCGTTATGTACTTCCAACAAAACATCTAGATTAAGACTTTTAGCTAATTCTGAAAACTGTTTAATCTCATCTCTAGTTAAAATGGCCGCAATTAATAATATGACATCAGCACCGTAAGCTTTAGCTTCTATAATTTGATACGGATTAATTATAAATTCTTTTCTCAAAAGCGGAAGGTTGCAACTTGCACGTGCTGTAAGTAAATCATCCAAGGCTCCACCAAAATACTTGCCATCCGTTAATACAGACATGCCGCAAACACCAGATTTTTCATAACCACTAGCAACATCTTGCACATTTAAATCTTGGTTGATTACAGATTTAGATGGTGAACGTCTTTTGTGCTCAGCAATAATACCAGAGTTGCTAGTTCTTAAATTTTGAGTAAGCGAATTAGTCTCACGTCCAAATAAAACAGAGTGTTCTAATTGTCGAATTGGGATTAACGATTTACGTAAATCAACCTCTTTACGTTTGTCTCTTACTATTTTGTCTAAAATATTCATTTACTCAACTCAATAAGTTTACATAAGCTCTCTTTAGCTTTACCATTTTTCAATGATTCTTTTGCTAATTTGAAACCTTCTTTGTGTGAAATTTGTTTTGCGGTTGCTATTGCTAAACCTGCATTTGCACAAACTACATTATTATGCGCTTCTGTTCCTTCTCCATCAATGATTTTAGTGAAAAGTCTAGCAGCTTGTTTTACCGTATTTCCACCAAAAATTGCAGATTGCTCTATTTGATTTAGACCTAAGTCTTCTGGTGTGAATAGGGTTTCAGACGAATTTGAAATTACTTTTGTCTTTCCAGTTAATGAAATTTCATCATAACCATCTAATGCATGAACTACTGCATAATTTTTATCTGTTTCTTGATATAAATAGCCGTAAAGTCTTAATAACTCAAGATTAAAAACGCCGACTATTTGATTTTTAGGAAATGCTGGATTTACCATGGGACCAAGCATATTAAAAAACGTTTTTACTCCTAATTCTTTTCGAATTGGAGCTACATTTTTCATTGCTGGGTGAAAAAGAGGTGCATGTAACACACAAATACCAGTTTCGTCAATACTACGTTTTAAAAAGTCTATATCGTTTGTGAACTTTATACCTAAATGCTCCATTACGTTTGAAGAACCACAAGCAGATGATACGCCGTAATTACCATGTTTAGTAACGTTGATGCCAGCACCTGCAGTAACAAATGATGATAAGGTGGAAATATTAAATGTGTCTTTACCATCTCCACCTGTTCCACATAAGTCTATTGTGTTATAACCGTCTAAATCTACAGGAATACATAGCTCTAAAAGCGCATCTCTAAACCCACGAAGTTCTTCTAAGGTGATACTTCTCATCATATAAACGGTGAGGAATGATGCAATTTGACTTTGGTTATATTTCCCTAAGGATATATTAACTAATACATCTTTAGCTTCTTCTGCTGAGATACTTTCTTGATTAATTAGTCTGTTTAGTAGTTGTTTCATATTTGTCATTCCTGCGAAGGCAGGAATCTATTTAATTTAACTTCAATTAATAGTGGATTCCGAAACAAGTGCGGAATGACAACACTAGTTATTTACCCAATTTTCTAATATTTTTTTGCCATCTGGTGTTAAAACAGATTCTGGATGATATTGTACTCCTTTTACGTCGTACACTTTATGTCTTAAGGACATAATCTGTCCATTTTCATCAAACGATGTGGCTTCTAAGCTATCAGGTAAATTAGTGTTGACTACCCAAGAATGATAGCGTCCTACTTCAAAAGTTTTATTGAGCCCTTTAAAAAGTGACTCGTCATCAACTGAAAGTGTGATGTTTGTTGCAACACCATGATAGACATTATCTAGATTTTCTAGAGAACCACCAAAAACTTCACCTATGGCTTGTTGACCTAAACAGACTCCTAGGATACTTTTAGTTGGTGCATAAGTTGCTATAATTTCTTTTAGTAAACCTGCTTCATCTGGTATACCTGGACCAGGTGATAAAACAATTTTATCAAAAGCGTCAACTTCTTCAATCGTTAATTTATCATTTCTTTTTACAGTAACATCACAATCTAAGTCTTCTAAATAATGAACTAAATTATATGTAAAACTGTCGTAATTATCTATTACTAATACTTTTTTCATATTTATTTCCTGCGCAGGCAGGAATCTTATTAATTAAACTTGTTTTTTATTCTTTCTGTTCATTTTGTCTTGAAACAAAACGAACCAAAAATTCAAAACGATTTGTTAGGAAATTGCTAAAGCGCCATTCGTTTTCAAAGCTACATGCTTGAAGCTTCGCTTCGCAGTTCCGCTTCTTCGCTCTTTATTTCTGAAAATCGTTGATTCCGACTATGTCGAAATTTAGGACTTTCTCATTTGCTATGTGTTGTTCTGTTACCAATTTTATTGATTTCTTAACTCTTAACTCTTAACTCTTAACTCTTAACTCTTAACTCTTAACTCTTAACTCTTAATTCATATTTCTTTTGCTTGTTCAATAGCATTTGTTAGTGCACCAAGCTTATTATATACTTCTTGTAATTCGCTTTCTGGATTTGATTTTGCAACTAATCCAGCACCAGCTTGCCAAAATAGTTTGTGATTTTTACTTAAAAAGGTTCTAATCATTATCGCATGATTAAAATTACCTTCAAAGTCCATAAAGCCTATTGCTCCTCCGTAAAAACCTCTACTGGTCTTTTCATACTTTTCTATCAATTGCATTGCCATGTGTTTTGGAGCACCACTTAGAGTTCCTGCTGGAAAAGTATCTGCAACCACTTGCATGGTATCTGTTTTGCCGTGTATAGAACCAGTAACTTTACTTACTAAGTGAATAACGTGTGAGAAGAATTGTACTTCTCTATAATTTTCTACTGTGACGTTACTTCCGTGTCTACTTAAATCGTTGCGAGCTAAATCGACTAACATCACATGCTCACTATTTTCTTTATCGTCTTTAATTAATTCTTCTGCAAGTTCTGCATCTTTTAAATCATTACCAGATCGTTTAAAAGTACCTGCAATTGGGTGAATTTCTGCTTTGCCATCACTTACAACCAATTGAGCTTCTGGTGAACTTCCAAATATTTTAAAGTTTCCGTAATCAAAATAAAATAAATAAGGAGAAGGATTGATACTTCGCAATGCTCTATATACATTAAATTCATCTCCACTAAAGTTTTGTGAAAATTGTTTAGAGAGTACTAATTGAAACACATCACCTCTTGCACAATGCTTTTTTGCGAGCTCAACATGTTGTTTGTATTCTTCATCACTAAGGTTAGATTGAATATCCCCTTTAGTATTAAAATCGTAAGAGGCATATTGTCTCGTTTGAATTAACTGAAGAATTTCATCAATATTATTTTCGGTATCAAAACAATGTGCAAAAATATAGGCTTCGTTTTTAAAGTGATTAATAGCAATGATATTTTGATAAACTGCGTAATAGATTTCTGGAATAGCCACAGAATTTTCTTTTTTAGAAATCTCGATATCTTCAAAATACTTTACGGCATCGTAAGATGTGTAACCAAATATGCCGTTATTAATAAATTTAAAATTTTTATTTGAATCTACTTTGAAACGCTGTGTGAACTTGTGAATTTCCTCAACAACACTAACAGTATCTACATAATTATTTTTTGAGCTTCCATCTGGATAAGATTGAGAAATAACACCATCATTAACTTGAATTGAAGCAATTGGATTACAGCAGATATAGGAAAAACTATTATCATTAGCATGATAATCACTACTCTCTAATAGAATACTATTAGGGAATTTATCTCTTATTTTAAGATAGATGCTTACAGGAGTAATAGTGTCTGCCAGAATCTTTTTATAATGTGTATATAGACTAAATGTTTTCATTTATGCTGAATTTATTTCAGTATCGGGTTAAATTAAAAAAGGCTTGTCGTGAATGACAAGCCTTTTTTTATATTTTACATACAAGGATTATTTCACGAACATGAGTTTGAGAAATTCCACCACCAAGTATGATTTGTTATTGTTTTCATTTGAAAGCCAAATATAGAAATGAATTTTTTTATTTCAAACTATATCTTAGAAAAGATTCTTGAATCGGTAACTTTTGTGAACTTCATAATTTTAAGCCCAATAATCCATTAATTTTTTGTTAATTATTAATACTTCAATAAATGGATTAATAACTTTATAGCATGAAACGAGCATGTTCAAAATTTTTTCACTTAAGAAAATGTTTAATAATGAACAACATATGACAAATGAAAAACAATAAATATGAACACATGAAACGATTGATCATAGTTTTACTAATTAGTGTTTTATCATGTAAAAATGAGTCGTCCAATGCCGATTTGGTTGAGCCTAAAGATGTCAAAGAGGAACAAAAAGAAGTTGTAAGTTCTTCTGAACCTGATATAGATATAGAAATCTATGATTACGATGGATTAGAACCACTTATAAATATAAAGGATGATAAAGTCCATGTTGTTAATTTTTGGGCAACGTGGTGTGCACCTTGTGTAAAAGAAATGCCTTACTTTGAGAAGATAAATGAGAACTATAAAGACGAGGGAGTAGAAGTGCTGTTGGTGAGTTTAGATTTTCCAAGAAATTATGATTCTAAACTGAAGCCTTTTATAAAAAAAAATGATTTAAAATCTAAAGTAATTGCGTTTGATGATACGGATCAAAACAGATGGATTCCTGCAATTAATAAAGACTGGTCTGGTGCATTACCAGCAACAATTATTTACAATAGTGATAAACGACAATTTTACGAAAGGTCATTTACGCAAAAAGAACTTGAAACCGAACTTAAACAATTTTTAAAATAAATTTAATATGAATTTTATTAAAAAAAATAGCGAACACTTAAACAATAATAATGTTGTGAGTAAAACTTTAAAATTACTAATGGTTATGATGTTAGTGCTTACACTTTCAGCATTTACAACAAACACAGGAGATAAAGGTTATGATGTTGGTGATATAGCTACAGATTTTAGCTTAGAAAATATTGATGGAAATATGGTGTCTTTATCTAACTATAAAGATGCAAAAGGTTTTATTGTGGTTTTTACCTGTAACACTTGTCCTTATGCTGTAGCTTATGAAGATAGAGTAGAAGCACTTAACAAAAAGTATGCTGACAAAGGATATCCAGTAATTGCTATTATGCCAAATAACACAGAAATTAAGCCAGGTGATAATATGAAAGCAATGCAAGCAATGCAAGCAAGAGCTAAAGCAAAAGGATTTACATTTCCTTATTTAATGGATAAAGGTCAAGAAATCTATCCACAATATGGAGCGACTAAAACTCCACATGTTTATATTTTAGAAAAAACTAAAAAAGGTAATGAGGTAAAATATATTGGTGCTATAGACGATAATTATAAAGATGCAAGCCAGGTAAAGGTTAAATA
>NZ_JADGDZ010000150.1 GCF_016744625.1 Winogradskyella sp. | reverse complement strand
TGGATTTAAGAAGTTTGAGACCGCATCTCAGTTATGCAGCTATGTTGGCATTACACCAACAATTCGTAAATCTGGAAGCAGCGTTAGAGGACGCAGTAGAATAAGTAAAGTAGGAAATAAGAAATTGAGGAATTTATTGTTTTTATGTTCTTTTTCGGCATGTAAACATAATAAAGCTTGTAGAGAAATTTATGAACGATTGGTTGCCAAAGGAAAGAGTAAGAAACTGGCATTAATAGCAGTAGGAAACAAGTTATTAAAACAGGCATTTGCTATTGCTAAAAGTGGACGACCTTATGATGAAAACTTTGTTTCAAGATTAGCTTAAAATTGCTTGTTTTTTAACTCAGTTCTTTGTTACCTGCTGGCTTTTCCTTTCAACACTATTGTTAGATTCAGAAATCACAAACTTTGGCTATTTTAACTTATGGCAATTGTGACTTAATATAGTTCGATGGTAATATTCCATATACCTCATTAAAACATTTTGAAAAATAAGTTGGACTACTGAATCCTGTTTGATAGGCAATTTCAGAAATATTTGACGTTTGTTTATTCAATAAATCGAGCGCTTTATTCAATCTAAAACCCTTTATAAAACTGTTTGGTGACTTACCTATAATTGGCATCATAGTTCTATATAGTTTTGATTTACTAAAACCTAAATTCTTATTAAAATTTGTGGCACTTATATTCGAATTTGTCCATACACTTTCAGTATAGTCAAATAAGCGAATTACAAATTCCATTTCAGCACTATTTAATGGTTTAATACCTTTAATATTAATTGGATTATTTTGATTTTCACTTTCGTATAGATCTTTGACTTCTGGTGTTAATATTATGTTCCCGTTAGTAACATAAGTCAAATATTCCGCTTTTTTTACAGTATCCTCAAAAATACTTTCTCTATTTGTTACTGGGTTTCCTGCACTTATTCCTACTTTAAACTCTAAATCAGGTGTTATTACACAATTATGCAATTCTTGAATTTTAATAGCACTTTCAACAGCATTTGTAGCAGAAGTAAATGACATTAAAAATGAACTTATTTCCTGCTTTACCATACGTCCTTTGTGCTTACTAATAATATTGATTACTGACTTTTTATAACCACGAATAGCAGCATTTAATGTTCCAATATTTTCAGTTCTCAGTATTTTCTTTTTTAAATGAATAACCATCAATATTCTAAATGCAGAATCATTAATGATATTTAGTTCGGTATCTTGAGTGTTTTCAGGGTCTTCTATACGACCTAAAAAGGATTCAACTAAAGTGTCATTGACTTCGATTATACGTTGTGGAACGGCACCATGCGATTGTTCATGAAGTTCTTTTATTGCTTGTTCATTAGGTGCTTCTATTAAACAAAATCCCGTTCGTCTCCTTTCATCACACCAATAGGTTAATCCACGACAATTGTATTTGTGTTCAATTTTTAAATCTGCTTGATGCATTTCTGCTATATCCTTAGCAGTTACTCCATCTGGCAAATCATGAAAATCCATATATATTGGCATGCTATAATTTTTTAGGTAAGATACTAATTAAAAAAAATAAGAAGCTGTCATTTATAAACAGACAACTTCTTATTTGTTATTATTGCTCAGCTGTAGCTGGACTAATTACAGTTGCCACTTCACTTATAGCGTTTGCTGGAAAACCGCCTTTGCTAGCATGTTCCTCAATGAGTGCTTTGTTTTCTGCCTTATAAACACAGTACACTTTATCTCCAGTAACATAACTATGTTGCCATTCGATTTTTGGTCCCATTTCTTTTAAGACGGAACATGATGTTTGAGAGATTCCTTTTAGTTGTTCGGCTGTTAAGTCTCCTGCTCCTGGTAAAATACGTTCAATTACATAAGTTTTCATAGTGTCATTGTTTTTAATTGTTGTTTGATTTTCTTTTTGTTGTGCTTGTGTGTAATTGAGAGTACACACAACTAGGACTAAAACTAATTTGATTATTTTCATTATAAATGTTTTAATTATTAATAATTCAAAACTAAAACAGTTTATAATCAATCAATTATGCTTTTAGTCCAAAAAATCACAATTTTGGTTCAATGATTTTTTGGCTTGCAGGTAACGTATTGGTGTATGATCTCGTTGCGTTGTTTAAGCACTAAAGTTAGCAAATAAAACACAGATAGAAAGTCCGCTAGGACTTTCGCAAGTAGGCACTAACTAGCAATGAATTATACACGTTGTTACCTGCTGGCTTTATTCAATTCAGTTTATTTTATAAATCATTTCATAGTCGTGTGCTGTCACGAACATTGGATAATCACTCCATTTTTTTCCGCTTTCTTTAGCGCTTTTATATGTTTTCCTAAAAAGTTCTTGCAAACGTAAAATAACTAATAATTCCGCAACTTCATAAGCTTGCTCAATTTCAGGAATGTCGAATTTTTGATTTTTATAAACATCTTCGTAGACTTTTTGAAGGTTTTCAAATCCAGTTATTGTCAAGTCTTTATTCGTGCTATGTTCATAATCCGCTAACCATTCATAATCTTCTTTTCCGATTTCGCTAAACGAAAACAAGTCTATAAACCATCTGTCATAATTTATAGTAAATCCGTTCATTTCACAGTAAAAGGCTTTCAGCTTTTTTGTAAAACTAAAAGTGTATTTCAGTTTTGCACTTGAATAGAAATTGGAAATAAATTCGCTTAATTCAGATTCCAAATGCAGAAGATTCATTCCAATCAGTTGGTGAAATTCCGTTTCAGAAATCTTGCTCAATTCCGATTCCGCAATTTGTATCGCAGAATCCAAATCATTCCGTTTTACATATTCGTTAAGTTTATCTTCTAAATCGAAGTTCATAGGTTTGTTTAGCTTGCAGGTAACGGTTACGTATATGAAATGTTGCGTGTTTGAGTGCGAGGATTTTCCGAAGGAAAATCGGATGCAAGCAAACAAAGCAACTCACATTGGGTAAGCACAAAATAGCAATTTTTTATATACAATGTTACCACACGTTTTTTTATTTCACGTTCCAAAGGTCAGTCGCACGCAACAGTTACGCTTTGCTTTGGTCAGATTATTAATTTTAAAATCAAATATTATGTCAAAATTTAAGTCCGATATTGATGAAATCATGTTTTATCAGAAGGGAACAATATTGGTATTAGTAATTTTATTAATTCTAAAATTGCTAAACCTATTCCTATGAAAAATCCAATTCTCGCAAACCATTTTGTTTTAGGATATTCCTCTAACATTTTTTCCGCTAAATTTAGGTCAACTTTGGTTTTTCGTAATTCAAGTTTTTCTCGTTTTTCTTGTTTTTTTAAGTCCGCATATAGTTTCTTAAAACCACCAAGAGTTTTGAATTGCGGAGTGTATTCATTTACACGAACATTTATCATATCCATACTTGAGATGCAATCACAGACATTGTACTTGTTAAGAACGTATAAATACCTTTTAAATTCAGTAACAGTATTATATGTAACATCTATTTCCAAACCATCTGGCACTTTAATTATTCCAGCTTCTACAAGGTCGTCTGGTGTCAAAGCGTATCGGATGATAACCTCATTAACCATCCAATCTAATGGCTCTATATCTTCCTTTGTAAAGTCTATCATTTTGTTTGTTTCTCAAATGTGTGGTAACGTTGTTGTGTATGGTTAGTTGCGTGGTTAAGCAACTAATTTAGCAAATAAATCACAGATAGAATATTCCGCAGGAATGTTCGTAAGTCGGCAGTGACCAAGCAATTAATTATACACGGCTTAAGTTTGTCATTGATTACATTTAACTAATAAAAAGAAAGAACAAAAGAGAGAAATAAGATTAGTATACACGGTGAAGCATTAGAC
>NZ_JADGDZ010000067.1 GCF_016744625.1 Winogradskyella sp. | reverse complement strand
GCGTCATCCCAATTTTTAGAAGATTGATAATATGCATCTATATGATTTAATCCAATTACGTTTTCAAATCCAACTTTAGCATGTATTTGTGCAATTACATTTAAAGCACAAAGCTCCATTGCTTTATAACCATCTTGAGTATTTAGTACATTACCTAATTTTCCTTGATAGAGATACACTTCATTTTTTATAGGAAACTGAATAGCAACATATGCAATATTTCCTCTTGTGTTTACAGAAACATAAGAACCTCTTGGAACTGATAATTCAGGAAGTTCTAATTTATGTTTCGTAAGATTATCTATTAGATTCATCTTTTTTAACTAGTTTCTAATAGATTTTTCAATTTTTTAAGCTCTTCTGCTAATACTAGTTTTTGCGCAGATAAAGCACCTTCAATTTGCTCTAAAGGAACAGGTGGTGCTAATAATACAAATGAATAAATTGCATGTGCTCCATTTTCAGAAACTCTTGAAAAAGCTTTTCCAATACTTCCGTCAGGCATTGTCATTATCCAATCAACAGTTCTAGAGGTTTCAGAGGTTATTGTTTCTAGTCCTATTTCAATTTTTCCCATTGGTGTTTCCATAACTGCACTATTTTCTTTGATATTAGAAAATGCATTGGTCCAAAGTGGTAAGTTTTCTGGTTTAGATATAAAATCGTAAATAAAGTTTGGTTTTAAATCGATGCCAATACTTTGTACATCAAAATTGTTTGTATTAGTTTCTGTTTTCATTTTTTGTATTATTAAATTTAATTTGTTGTTATGTCAATTGATTCTATTTCAATTGCCATTCATAAACACTTAATATGCTGTTCCATATTCTGCAGCGATTTAAACTAATTCTAGTACTTTATTTTGAGAAATAAATTTAGTTACTGTCTTAACCAACTCCTGAGGCTTATCCATATGCACATAATGTCCAGCTTTGTCGATTATTTCTAATTGGGCATTGGGCAATTTTTCTACAATTTCGTAAGCTAATTTTATGTTGATGAATCTATCGTATTTTCCCCAGACCACTAAAACAGGTGTCTCTAATAAATGTGCTTTTTTTTCAAAATAGTCCTGACCCTTATGAAAATTTTGGAAATAAGATGAGAATGCGTTTTGAGTTGTTTTATTTTTACCATCGGATAAAAATTCTTTTAGTACATCAGCAGGTATGGAATGCTTTTTATAAAAGCCTTTATGGTATCCTATTTTGGCTGAAATTCTTGGAAACCATTTTATCATAAATTTTGCTCGAAGGGATTTTTTTTTTGTAAAACTATTGAGTTCCCATGAAGCATATTGTGGTCTTTTAAAAGGAATACCATCCATTACTACCAATTTTGAAACACGTTCGGGATATTCTAAACCAATAAAAAAGGCAGGTAACAATGCAATGTCTGTTGCTACAATAATCGCGTTCTTAATTTTTAGAACATCCATAAATTCAACGACAGCCAAAGCAAAGTTGATGGGGTTATAATCCTTATTATTTGTTAAAGAATCGCTTCCTCCAAATCCTGGCCAATCTAATGCTAAAACTCTGTTGTTTTTTGAAAGCTGTGGTGCAACGGCATACCATGCATTCAAATTTTCAGGAACTCCATGCAATAGTATAATAGGTGGTCTTTTTATGTCACCCAACTCGGCATAGCGTAAATTGATATCAAATTTATTTAAATAGATCTTTTTTGTATCAAGTAGATGGTTCTGTGTGTTCATAATAATTACTGTTTATTATTAGACATGAAGAATTTCCACATAACTTCATTAAACAATATATCATGTGTTGTTTTACCTAGAGGGAAGCCAATATTAAAATCATTTGCTCCTGGCCAAGTGTGACCTCCATTTACAATTTTAACTAATACAACATCTTTGTCTCCGCTATATGTTGTAATACTTACAGAAGTCTCATCTTCAATTGGATTTATATTTTTTGTAACCTTTTCTGAATTACTATCATTATGAGTTCTCCAATAGATAATAGTTTCATCTACAGAAAGATATTTTGTTTCTTTTCCTTTATATTTTACATGTTCATCAACATCACCATGTGCTAATAAAAGGGCAACTTTTGTTTTAGAAGTATGTCTTTCCTTCACTTGAATAGGTAATGGTGCGCCAACAGCCGCAATGGCAGCAAATACGTCAGGCATTTCAGTAGCTAGGCGATGGGTGAAAAATCCCCCACGTGAGAGTCCTGTTGCAAAAATAGCACTAGGATCTATCTTATAATGTTTCTGTATTTTTTTTATTAGTTGACCAATAAATTCAACATCTTTAGGTCCTTTGTCATAGTCCATTCCAAAACCAACATTCCAGTCATTATCTTTTCCCTGAGGGTAAACCAATATGAAATTATTAGTATCTGCTGTTGTATTCATTTCAGAATAAAACATGTGTTCTAAAGCAGTCATGCCAGAACCATGAAAGTTTAATACTAAAGCTACTGGCTTTTCTTTATTGATGGTTTTAGGTACATACATTGTAAATTGACGCATATCTCCATCAATTTTAATTCCTTGGGTTTGTCCATAACTAAATATACTAAAGCATATAAAAATTATGCAATTAAATAATGTTTTCATTTTGTATGTATTTAAAGTTTTATTTGTTATTCTAATTCTAGAATTTAACACGCCAGCTGATTGGCAAAAATGCCAATTATACCTTTACATTTTTAATATCATATTGAATTAAAAAGATTAAAGGGATTGCGTAAGCTAAATGACGAACTAATGTTATAATAGGCATCATTGGATCCATATCTATTCCTGCAATTCCTGCGCCTAATAATGGTAACATAAACAACCATACTAGTGCTATCGTTTCTCCAATAACAAATGTGATTGCTCTTGCCCATTTTGGTCCCCAAAGTGATGGTGCTATACCTGCAAATAGAATTGATAATAAAATACCATTGCTATAATGACCTATAACTCCATACGCTAAACCTAATCCTGTTTTTGCTCCCAATATTCCTGGGATATCCCACCATTTTCCTGTAAATAATAATCCGACGAGATCAAAAAGTATCGTTCCTATAATTCCTGCAATGATTGCATTTTTCCAATTTATTGTTTTCATTTTTTCTTGTTTTATATGTGATTTTTTTTAGTGTGATTACCAGCTTGAGTATTGCTATTAATCTTAATTGTTTGTCACTCAAACCGGCATAAAAACAACTAATCACACTATTTATTTAATATTGTTTTTCTTTAAGAATTTAAAAATATAGTTGGCGATTTCATCTCCTTTTTCTTCAAGAGCAAAATGTCCTGTGTCCAATAAGTGAAATTCTAGATTCTTTAAATCTTTTTTGTAAGGGTATGCACCATCAGCCGGAAAGATGTAATCATTCTTTCCCCAAACAATTAATGTTGGTGGTTGGTAATCTCTAAAGTACTGTTGCCATTCTGGGTATAAAGGCACGTTAGTTCTGTAGCTATAGAACATAGCTAATTGAATCTCATTATTTTCCTTTCTTGTTAAGTGTTGTAGATCTATGTTCCAATTGTCTGGGCTAATTTTTAAAGTGTCTTGTACACCATGAGTATATTGCCATTTTAGTCCTGCTGGTGAATGAAATCCTTCTAATGCCTTACCATTTTCTACGGTATAGTCATTCCAGTATTTTTTAATCGGTATCCAGAAATCTTTTAAACCTTCATCATACGCATTACCATTTTGTATGATAAGTGACTCAACTCTTTCAGGGTATTTAGATGCAATTCTAAATCCTATTGGAGCACCATAATCCATTAAATAAATACTATACTTTTTCACTTTTAATTTTTCAAGAAAGTCATCTACGATGTTAGCCATATTGTCGAATGTATAGTCAAAATCCTTCATTTTTGGTTGATCACTTCTACCAAAACCAGGATAATCAGGAGCTAACACATGATACCGAACAGACAAGTCTGTTATTAAATTACGAAACATATGTGATGATGTTGGATAACCATGTAATAAGAGAATTGTTGGTTTATTTACATCCCCTGCTTCTCGATAAAAAATGTTTAAATCATTAATCTTAACCGTCTTGTGAAGTGTTGGATATTCTTTCACTGTTTTCGTTGTTGATGTAATTTTGTTAGGTGTTTCAAAAGAGAATAATCCTAGAGATAATACAGCTATTGCTGCAATACCAAGTACTGATTTTAAAAATTGAGTTTTCATAATATTTTGTTTTAAATTATTTAATTGTTTGGATAAGACAATCTTATCTATGTCTTCTTTTACTATTCCAAAAGGAACTTTTTGAATTGTTTGTTGTTTTCATTTTTGTTGGTTTTTAAGGTTATTTAAATTTTCTTTTATTTTCGTCAATATTGATATCATTAGCGCTCATGTCTCTTATTTTCATTAATCCTTCTGAGTCAAATTCCCAATGTTCGTTACCATGAGTCCGTTTCCATTGCTCAGTTTCTGAGTCTTGCCATTCGTATTCAAATCGAACAGAGATTCTATTCTCAGTAAATGACCATAAGTGTTTTTTTAGTTTGTAATGCAGTTCTTTATTCCATTTGTTAGATAGAAATTCAGCTATTGCTTTTCTACCTGTAAAGAATTGATCTCTATTTCTCCATTGTGAATCTAAAGCGTAGGCCATAGATACTTTTTCTGGATTTTTACTATTCCAAGCATCTTCTGCTAACTGGACTTTTACTTTTGCTGTTTCCTTTGTGAAAGGAGGTATTAATTTTTGTGTCATTTTATTTATTTTTATACAGACAGGTCTGTTTTTGTTTGTTTAAAAAATTATTATTACCTATTATGATAATAACTTAATTGCAGCATTCTTTGCAGCTATAATTGGCCAGTCACTCTTTTGTATTTGGGAAAGAATGATTGCTCCCTCTATTAGCACTAATAACTCATTGCCTAATTCTTCTTGATTGTTTTTATCTTCTAATAAGCTATGTATCAATTTTTTCACGTCATTTTTATGCAAAACAACCTGGTCTTTAATTTTTTGTTGCTCTTTAGGAAGATCACAAATGATGTTCTGAAAACCACAACCTCTATAATTTACTCCACTTAGCCAAGTTTGTAAAAAATCAAAACTCTTTATGAGTTTCTCATTATTGTTTTTTTCATTTGAAACAAATTCGGTTAAACTTCCCATCCAATTAATATGGCGTTGTTTTAAATAGGCTACAGCTATATCTTCTTTTGACCTAAAATGTTGGTACATACTCGCTTTAGCAACAGAAGCTTCTGCAATGATTTGGTTAATACCTGTTTGATTGTATCCATTGTTATAAAACAAGTCTGATGCCGTTTCTACTATCCGTTCTTTAACACTTTGTTTTTTCATGGTACAAACATATAATATATTTTATTAAAAACAGACAGGTCTGTATGAAGTTAACATTTATTTAACAAAATGTAATTATTTAATAGCGTTATTTTTTAGATTGCTATTCAAATTTTATACGTCTAGACAGTACTTATTAAACTTTAATAAAAATTTTCTTTTTATAAAGGATATATCCTAATCCTAAATAGAACAGTACAACAACTAAAGCATATAAGAAAGAGGATAGACTTTCTGCAAGAAAAGATTGCACAAATAATGTGTCATACAAGTACAAATGCACATTACTTTCATTCCCAATTTTTATAAGATACATTGATTTAGAAATAAAACTAGACAAGAAATAAAGGGTAATAGCATTCATCCCTACATATTTAAAAATGGAACCAAATTTAATTTGTTTAACGTCTTTAAAATAATAAATAATACCAAGTATCAACGTAGCCCAACCATCCGTAATAAGCACAAAACTACTGCTCCAAATAGCCTTATTAATAGGAAACCAGATACTCATAACATAACCAGAAATAAGAAAACCAATTGCGGCAATAAATATATATTTAATGTGAGTAAGCCTATCTAAAAGTTTTCCAATTAAGATTCCTGAAATACAAGATGCAATTGAAGGCAACGTACTTATTAAACCTTCTGGATCATAATCCGCTTGCCACATATGTTTTCCGAGTATCTTTAAATCTATAGAATTGGCCCAGTTATTTGATGCCCTATCAAAAGTTGGCAATTGTCCATCTTGAAATGGAATAAAACCGAGCCACAACCAATAACCAAATAGCATTAATATCATAATTCCCAATAAAACGTTCCAATTAAAATTAAGATATAATACAGACGAAAATAAAAACACAAGTCCTATTCGTTGAAGAACACCAGGAATTCTTAGTGTTTCAAAGTCATTGAAGAACGGAAAGTAGGGTGAAAATAAATTCAGAAATAACCCTAAACCTATAAGTTTTAGGGTTCTAATTATAATTTTTTTATAGGTAGATTTTGTATTGGTTTTATTTTTATAGGCAAAGTAAATTGAGATACCAACGATGAATAAAAAGAAAGGAAATATTAAATCTGTAGGTGTCAGCCCATGCCATTCAGCATGACGTAAAGGAGCATAAACATGACTCCATGTGCCTGGTGTATTTACCAATATCATTGCTACAATGGTAAAACCCCTTAAAACATCTACAGATTCTATTCTGGCACACATATAGAAAACCTACTTAGTTCTTTTTCAATCCAACCTTATGTCCTGAAAAAGCATAATATAGAATGATTATATAACAAGGCAGTAAAATCCAATATCCATAAGACGCAGCTTCAGCCATAGCAGGAACTTCTTCTATACCACTTGCAAGAAGTTGCTCTTTTTTATTATCTACTAAAGCTCCATAAAGTGGAGGAAGAATTGCTCCTCCAGAAATTGCCATAATTAATAATGCAGATGCAGTTTTTGTAAATTTCCCCAATCCTGTTAATGCCAAAGGCCAAATTGCTGGCCAAACTAAAGCATTAGCAATACCTAATGCTGCTACAAAAAGGACTGAAGTAAAACCACTAGTAAACACAATACAAAATGAAAGTATTATACCTAAAACCGCACTTGCTTTTAGAGCAAAAGCTTGACTTACATATTTTGGAATTAAAAACACACCTAAAGCATAAGTGGCAACCATTGCCATTAAAGTAAATAAGGTGAAAAATTTAGCTCTATCAACAGGAATATCTAAAGCAATACCATAAGATATGATTGTATCTCCCGCAATGACCTCAACACCTACGTATAGAAATAATGCTAAGACGCCTAACCACAAATGAGGGAATTGAAAAATACTTGTTTTAGATTTTTCACCGTCTTTTGAAGCTACTATTGGTTCTGCTTCTACATGTGGTAAGGGTGCTTTTCTTATTAAAACACCCAATATAAATAAAACAATAGCCATAATAATGTAAGGGGTTACCACACTATCTGCCATGGTGTTTAATATATTTGCTTTCTCGGTTGCATCAACAGTACTTAGCTTATCCTTCATTCCGTCGATACCAGACAATAAAATTGCACCAAAAATAACAGAGCCAAGACCACCAGCTACTTTATTTGCAATTCCCATTATAGCTATACGTTTGGCAGCACTTTCTATAGGCCCTAATATAGTTATGTATGGGTTAGATGCGGTTTGCAATAATGTCATTCCAGCTCCTTGAATAAAAATACCAGCTAAAAACACCCAATATGTTCTTGCGCCTGCTGCAGGAATAAATATTAGTGCGCCTAATGCCATAATAATTAAGCCCAAAGACATCCCTTTTCTAAACCCTATTTTATTTATAATATAAGATGCTGGCAACGCCATAACAACAAATGAAATATAAGATGCGGATGCTACTAAATAAGATTGTGCATCTGTTAATTCGTTAATGGTTTTCATAAATGGTATTAAAGCACCATTAATCCATGTGACAAACCCAAAGACAAAGAACAAACCCGCAATAATTGCTATTGGAATTATTGCGTTGTTTTTTGGTTTTGTATTAATTTCTTTCATTTTTGGTTGAATTTATTCGTTAGTTATCATTAGTATTAAAAATACGCTCCTTTGTTTTTTTAAGATAGTTTCTGCCAATTGGAATTTTTTTATTCGAAATTTCAATTGTATTACCTTCTAAAGCAATAATTTTATTAATAGAGATTGTATAAGAACGATGTATTCTTATAAAGCTAGATTGAGGTAATTCTTCTGTAATAGCCGTTAATGATTTATGCACAACGTAGTCTCCAATTGTTGTAATCACTTTTATGTAATCCTTTAAACTCTCTATAAAAAGAATATCATTCAGATTTATTTTAATCAGCTTCTTATTTACTTTTAAAAAAATATGTGGTTCTTGCTGTAAATTAGCATCTCCACCTGCATTATTCATATAGACTTGCTGATAAACCTTATTCATGGTTTTTAAAAATCTATTAAAGGGAATTGGCTTTACCAAATAGTCTAATACACTTAATTCAAAACTTTTTACCGCATATTCTCTATAGGCTGTAGTAATAACAATTATTGGTCTGCTACTTAGGTTTTCAATAAAAGAAAAACCAGTCATTTGAGGCATATTGATATCTAGAAAGATGACATCAATTTTCTCTTGTTCTAAAAGAGGGTATGCCTTCAAAGGATTATCAAAGGAAGCGACGATTTCAACATGATCGAAATTCTTTAAATGATTCTCTATCACTTCTATTGCGAGGTGTTCGTCATCAATTATGATACATTTAATTTTCATTAAATAGGGATTTTTAAAAATAAACTGTAGGTATCACCGATCACTTTTGACTCCATTTTAAAATCATTTGAAAACAAAAGCTTTAGTCTTCTTTTTGCATTGGTGTTTCCAATGCCATTACTTTTAGCTAAATTAGGGTTAAAATTATTAGTTAGAGTAAACTCTAAATAGTTTCTATCTACGACCTCAAAATTCATTACTATTTTAATTTTATCATTTTCCTTTAGGCCATGTTTAAAGCAGTTCTCTACAAAAGATAGAAGTAATAATGGAGGAACTTGCACATCTTCAATATCTCCTGTGATATCTAATTGAGATTCTATTCTATCCTCAAACCTCAGGCATTCTATATCTATAAAGTTGTTTATGTGTGATATTTCTTTTAACAAACTAGCCTTAGAACTATCTACTTCATACAATATATATTGCATCATATCAGACAATTTGATTACTAATTGAGGAGCATTACCGGATTTACTTAATGTTAATGCATATAGGTTGTTTAGTGTATTAAAAAAGAAATGAGGCTGGATTTGAGTTCGTAAATACTTTAATTCTGTACTCATTTGGAGTTTTGCTAAATCTTCATTTCTTCTTTTCTCTACAGACCAATCTATGACCAATTTAATTGCAGACACAAAACCAATAACATACAACTCCCCTAAAACTACGGCAATAATGTGATTTAACTCTAAAAACCTCCCTGGGCTTTCAGCCTCAGGCCAAATCTCTTTAGTAACTAAAAGGTAGTTTAATCCTGTCCTAATTAAATAGACTAAAACCAACATACCCATTAAAGAACCTATATAAGACCAGTACTTTCGTTTTAATATAAATTTTGGAATTAAGTAATAAACATTTATGTAGACAAAAATGATATGTATAGGGAACTCTATTAGATTAGATTTAAAGGAATACCAATAGTCTTCAAAGTAACTTCCCCATCTAATAACATTAAAAACAAAGTATCCCAACCAAAATAGAATGTGGTATTTAAGAGGAATAGTGTTTTTTATTTTCTTATTTAAAAATGAAATAATAAAGGATTTAGTTAGTAAAACGCTAATAATATTTAGCAATTTTAACAATATAATAAACAATTAACAATAAAACAGCAAATTGTTTATTAGACAAAAACCACTAATGCGTGACTGTTTGTTGTCTGTGGTTAAAATGATGTCGTTCATATATTTTTTTTCCAAATAAAATTATGTTTAGATACTTTGGCCTCAAATAAACTGACTAAATAACCCAATTATGAAACAAAATTTAAGAGTATTATTCTTATTTTCTTTATTTCTATGCGTTACGCAATTAACTTATGCGCAAGAGAAAGAGATAAAGGGAACAGTAACCTCTAAAACCGATGGCTTTCCAATTCCTGGAGCAAGTGTATTGGTAAAAGGAACTACAAATGGTACCCAAACAGACTTTGATGGTAATTATTCATTAACAGCTTCAGTTGGTGATATAATATCGTTCTCTTATATAGGAATGACAACTGTTGAAATTACTATTGGAGATTCTAGTACAATTAATGTGCAATTAGAAGAAGATGCTACAGCGTTAAGTGAGGTAGTAGTAACCGCTCTTGGTATTAAGAAAAGCCGAAAGTCTTTAACCTACTCAGCTCAAGATATTGATGCTGATGAGTTAAGTAAAGCAAAACAAACTAATCCAGTTAGTAGTTTGTCTGGAAAGGTTGCTGGTTTATCTATTAACCGTAGTGCATCTGGTGCTGGTGGATCTGTGAAGGTAACTTTAAGAGGGAACTCATCTATCGGTAATAACCAACCTTTATATGTTGTAGATGGTGTGCCTTTATCAAACCCATCTTCTAGTCAGCCAGGAGATACTTTTGGTGATATTAATGGTGGTAATAGAGATGGTGGTGACGCTTTATCTTTAATAAACCCTGATGATATTGAATCATTAACTGTATTAAAAGGAGCTTCTGCTTCTGCTTTATATGGTAGTGCAGGTTTAAATGGTGTAATTTTAATTACTACTAAAAAAGGACGTTCAGGACAATTTAAGGTTGATGTATCTTCAAACTTAACTGTAGATAGTGCTGCTTATGCCATGGACTTTAATGATGAAACACAAAATAATATTGATGACTTTTTAGGTAGTGGTGTTACAAACATTAACTCGTTATCTATATCTGGTGGAACTGAAAATGCACAAACGTATTTTTCTTATAGTAATACTTTTGCTAGTGGTGTATTACCAACAAATAGTTTAAAACAGCATACTATTAATATAAGAGAAACTGCACAACTATTTGATAATAAATTGAGATTGAATGCAAGTGTTATGTCATCTACTCAAAGCATAAAAAACAGACCAATTTCTGGTTTATATTTTAACCCACTAGTTGGAGCTTATGCTTTTGCGTCCGACACTGAACAATTATCTGACTATTCTAATTTTGAGGTCTTAGATCCTGCAAGAAATATTATGGCTCAAAGATGGTTTAGAGGTACAAGTGATGTTGAACAAAATCCATATTGGATTATTAATCGAAATGCTTCAGAGGATAGTAACAAAAAATTAGTAACATCTTTAAGTTTAGATTTTAAAGTTAATGATTGGTTATCTCTTCAAACTAGAGGGACTTATGATAAATCATTATTAAATTTTGAAAGAAAGATATACGCTACTACTGAAGCCACACTTGCGCCATCAAATGGTCGTTATATAGTTTTTGAGAATGATTATACACAGTATTATGGAGACCTTATTGCAACTATTAATACACAAATTAATGAAGGTATTACGGTTAATGCTATTGTTGGTGCAAGTACAACTCGTACCACTACAGAATCTCTTACTGGTGATTCTGGTACTAATGGCGATTTACAATTCGCAAATGTGTTTTCATTTCAAAACTTTAACGGTGGGGCAACTACAAATATTAGACAGAACTCATTAGAGACTCGTGTAAATTCTATATTTGCAAGTACAACATTTGGATTTAACGATAAAATATTTGTTGATTTAACGGCAAGAAACGACTGGTCTTCTACATTACCACCAGAAAACAATTCATTCTTTTACCCATCAGTTGGTGTAACAGGTATTATAAGTGAATTATTTGAATTACCAGAAAGTATATCCTTTGCTAAATTAAGAGCATCTTATGCTGAAGTAGGAAGTGGTTTTGGTGCAGATCAAATTAACCCAAATAGACAAATACAGTTTGATGGTTCACCATTAGTTACTCAAGTTGCACCATTTCCCGGTTCAACACCAAAACCAGAAAGACAAAAATCATTTGAAATTGGGACAGAATGGAAGTTCAGTGACAATAGATATGGTATTGATATAGGTTATTATAATACTAAAACAGTAGATCAATACTATGAATTTGCTACATCAGTTGCAGTAATTGGTGCACCTTCTGCGAGATTAAATTCCGGTGAAATTTCAAATACAGGTATTGAAGCATCTATTTATGCTATCCCTATTCGAAATGATGATTTTGCATGGACGTCAAGAGTCAACTTTGCATCTAACAAAAATAAAATCGAGAAAATTTATAATGGTGAAGTATTAGAAGGTTTAATTGAGCCAGAATTCTTTACGCTTTCTGGTAAAGGTGTAAACACTTTTGGATCGTATCTTGTTGAAGGAGGTTCATTTGGTGATATTTATGCACAAGTCGTTAGAAGAGATGCAAATGGTCTACCTATTATTGATGTAGATAATACAGACCCTAACAATCCAGTTTACACAATACAACAAAATGACGATAATACTGTAGATGGATTAACTAAAGTTGGTAATGCAAATCCAGATTTCACACTAGGTTGGAACAATTCATTTACATATAAAAACTTTACGGTAGATTTCTTAATCGATGGAAAATTCGGAGGTGAAACGATGAGTATGACTGAAGCTATTGTTGAAGGAACAAGTAATAACTCGGCTAGAGAAACATCTAACGGTAACGTTAATGTTGTTGACCAAAATGGTACGCCATTTACATTAACTGCACAACAATATTATAGTTCTGCTGGAGGTAGAAATGGCTTTACAGGAGAGTATATTTATAGTGCTACTAACGTTAGGTTGGCAGAATTTGTTTTAGGATATAATTTTAATCTTGGGGAGAATTCATTCTTCAATAGAATTAAAGCCTCTTTAGTTGGAAACAACTTGTTTTTCTTCTATAAAGACGCACCACACGATCCTAACGTATCTTTAAGTACAGGTAATTCTCTACAAGGAGTGGATGTTTTAGGGCTTCCTTCATCTAGAAGTATTGGACTCAACGTTAATTTAACATTCTAAAAAAATTAAAGAAATGAAAAATATAAGTAAAATAGTAGCATGCTTTCTTGCATTGGGCTTAGCGACTACATCATGTAGCGATATAGAACAATTCAATGAGAACGATAGAAATATTACACAAGAGCAGTTGGAGGTAGATTTTCAGCATGTAGGGTCTTTATACCAACCTATATTCGAAAGTATCTATCAGTATTCACCAGCTTGGTCATACCAGTTACAGCAGAATTTAAATGCTGATGTATATTCTGGTTACCTTACTAACCCAAGACCGTTTGTCTCAGGAGCAAATAATACAACTTACAGTTTAGTAAGTGGTTGGAATAATTTTATTTGGTCAGTCCCTTACGATTTCGTATTGGATAATGCAAAGCAAATACGTGACTTAACTGAAACAGATTTTCCAACATTAAATGCAGTGGCTTTAATATTAAAAGTAGAGGGAATGCATCGTGTAGCAGATGTTTTTGGACCTATTGTTTATACTAGTTTTGGAGATTTAGCTAATGCAGGTGTTTATGATTCACAAGAAGAGGCATACAATGCGTTTTTTGCAGATTTAGATGTTGCAGTTGCAACCCTTATGGCTGATATAGATAATGGAAGATTTACAGAGTTTGATTTATCTTATGGTGGTAACTATACTAATTGGGTGAAATTAGCCAATTCATTACGATTACGATTAGCGATTAGAATTTCAAAAGTAAATCCTACAAAAGCAAAGACTGAAGGCGAAAAGGCACTATCTCAATCTTTAGGATTAATGGAAACAAATGCAGATGGCTTTTTTGTAAATAGTTCTTTAGATCACCCATTGTCAGTTATTGATAATTCTTGGGGAGATATTAGGATGAACGCTTCTATGGAATCTATTTTAATAGGTTATGATGATTCTAGAGCTGATGCTTTTTTCCAAGAAGTAAATCCAAATGATCCAGACCCTACACCTATTGTTCCTGGAGAACTTAGAGGTGTTAGAGGAGGATTACCACTTTTACCTGGTTATGCAGGTGAGTTAGATCAAAAAGCTGATTATATTAATTTTGCTGTAATTAATGATGATATACATACGTCTAGAGTACAATTAATGGCAACTGCTGAAGTTTATTTTTTAAAAGCTGAAGCAGCTTTAAGAGGATGGACAGGAGCAGGAAATGCACAAGCTAATTACGAATTGGGAATTTCAACTTCATTCGAGCAGCATGGTGCAGCCGGAGCTGGAGCTTATATGGCTGATAACACTTCTACACCTGCAGATTATGTAGATCCTGTAAATGCTTCAAATAGCGTTGCTGCTTTAAGTAATATTACTGTTGCATGGAATGCTGGTGGAACTAATGAAGAAAATCTTGAGCGAATTATTACACAAAAATGGATTGCAATGTTTCCAGAAGGACAAGAAGCATGGAGTGAATTTAGACGTACAGGATATCCAAAAATATTTCCTGTAGTAAGCAACCAAAGTGGTGGTGTTGTAGATACAGATATTCAAATAAGAAGAATACCATTTGTAGATAGTGAGCTATCAACAAATCCAAACGGTGTTGCTGGTGCTGTAACCCAATTAGGTGGAGCAGATAACGCTGGTACAAGATTATGGTGGGACACAGGTGGACCAAATTTTTAATAAATTAAATATTGATTTTTTACATATTTTTTTGAGCTAGTTAATTAAATCGGCGGGAAAATTATTTTCCCGCTTATTTATCAGAAATTAAGAGAAAAGTTATTCCATAATGAAAGTAAAAAATAGAGATTATAATAGTATAGCTTTTAATAAAGCAGGTAAATTTGAAGACACACGTTTTGAGAAAATTCATAATGTTATTTTTAATTCTTCATTAGAAGCTTCAGTATTAGTTGCTCAAGAGATTGCTGCTTTAATTCGTGAAAAAGAAGCTTTAAGTAAACCCTGTGTTTTAGGTTTAGCTACTGGTTCTTCGCCAATAAAGGTATATGAAGAACTCGTTAGAATGCATAATGAAGATGGGCTAAGCTTTGCAAACGTTATCACTTTTAATCTAGATGAATATTATCCAATGGAAAAAAGTAACATACAAAGTTACTTTTATTTTATGCATGAGCATTTATTTAATCATGTAGATATATTGCCCGAAAACATTAATATTCCTAACGGAACAATTAGCTCAGATAACATACATCAATACTGCATTGATTACGAGATGAGAATTAAGGCAGTCGGAGGATTAGATTTTCAACTACTCGGAATAGGTAGAACGGGACATATTGGTTTCAATGAACCTGGATCGCATTACAATTCTGGTACTCGAAGTATAATATTAGATCATATTACTCGTGAAGATGCTTCTCCTTCTTTTTTAGGAATAGACAATGTGCCAAGAAAAGCAATTACAATGGGAATTGGTACTGTACTAGGTGCTAAGCGTATAGTACTTTTAGGTTGGGGAGCAAATAAGGCCGAAATTTTAAAACAGACTATTGAGGGAGACATAGTCTCAGAAGTTCCTGCAACATATTTACAGAATCACAATAACACAAGCTTTGTTTTAGATGATGGTGCAGCTTCCGAGTTAACTCGCATTAAAACACCATGGTTAGTTACTGCATGTGTTTGGGATGAGTCTTTAAAACTAAAAGCTGTTGTTTGGCTTTCAGAACTTTTAGATAAATCTATTTTAAAATTAACTGATAAAGAGTACAATAATTATGGTATGTCTGGCCTTCTCACTGAAGAAGGCACTGCTTATGACCTAAACATAAAAATGTTTAATAAGCTTCAACATACTATTACTGGTTGGCCAGGTGGAAAACCTAATGCAGATGATTCTAATAGGCCAGAACGCGCAAATCCTGCAAAAAAGAGAGTTATAATCTTTAGTCCGCATCCTGATGATGATGTTATATCAATGGGAGGAACATTTGATAGACTCGTAGAACAAGGACATGAAGTTCATATAGCTTATCAAACTTCTGGTAATATTGCCGTTTCAGATGAAGAAGCACTTAAATTTGCTGAAATATCTAAAGAAATTAATTCAGACTCTAAAGAGATTAATGATATAATAGATTTCATAAAAAACAAAAAAGGAAATGATGCTATAGATTCTCTAAACGTTAGAAAATTAAAAGGTTCTATCCGTAAGAGTGAATCGTTAGCAGCAACTAGATACTTAGGTCTTCCAGATGATAGAGTTCATTTCTTAAACTTACCATTTTATGAAACTGGAACTATAAAAAAAGGAAATCTTTCACAGGCCGATATTGGTATTATGCATAATTTTATTGATGATATAAAACCACATCAAATTTATGCAGCTGGAGATTTGGCTGATCCACATGGTACACATAAAGTGTGTTTAGATGCTTTATTTATGGCTCTAGATGATTTAAAAGTTAAATCTTATATGGATGATTGTTGGGTTTGGTTATATCGTGGTGCTTGGCATGAGTGGGAGTCGTATGAAATAGAAATGGCTGTGCCAATGAGTCCTGATCAAGTATTGAGAAAGAGACATGCTATTTTTTATCACCAATCTCAAAAAGATGGAGTGATGTTTCAAGGAGGTGACTCAAGAGAATTTTGGGTTAGAGTTGAAGATAGAAATAGATTGACGGCTAAAAAATATAATGATTTAGGACTTGCGGATTATGCAGCAATTGAAGCTTTTAAACGTTATCATTTCTAGAATTTTATGAGACAAATATATCTTGTAATAATTGTTTTAATTACATGTGTCTCATGTAATAATAAAGCTGATAACACTATTGAAGGGACTTGGAAAATGATTTATGCAGAAACTAAACAAGGGGATTCAATTCAAATAAAAGAGCTTTCAAATACTGATTTTATTAAAGTTATAAATGCTTCTCATTTTGCATTTATTAATCAAGATTATGGAAATTCTGAAAATTTCTATAGTGGCGGAGGAATTTATACATACCAAGACAATAAATATGTTGAAATCTTAAATTTCACTTCAGTAGAATTAATAAGAGGTCATAAATTTCCTTTTACTGCAATAATAAGAGGAGATACATTAACCCAAACGGGAATTGAAGAAGTGAAAGCTGCAGGCATGAAAAGAGAAATAATTGAAAAGTATATTAGAATTAAATAGAATTAACATTAATTATTGAAATGAAAAAAAGACTAATTCTATTAATAGTATTTTGTTGTTTTATTAACCAAAATACATGGTCTCAAGATAATGTATTAAGGGAATACAATCTTATGCCTTGGCCAAAAGAAATAAAAAGTAATTCTGCTAAGTTTTTAATTGATAGCAACGTTACGATCTCGATTAAGGGCGAAGAAATTCAACCTAGAGTTCGTAATGCTGCTATTAATTTTTTAAGACGATTAGCAAATAGAACAGGTGTATTTATAGATAATGGTTTTCCTTTAAAAGATAAAACTGCTTCAATTGAAATTAGTTTTAGTACTACTTCTAATCTATCAACAAATGATGATGAATCGTATGTATTAATTGTAAATGAAAACAAAATTACTCTAAATGCATTATCTGATGTAGGAGCTTTAAGAGGCTTAGAAACTTTATTACAATTGGTTAGTCATAATAAAGATATTTTTTTCTTTCAAGGTGCAACTATTAATGATGAACCACGTTTTGTCTGGAGAGGATTAATGATTGATGTTGCTAGGCACTTTCAGCCAATAGATGTAATAAAACGGAACTTAGATGCAATGGCTTCTGTTAAACTAAATGTGTTTCACTGGCATTTAACAGATGATCAAGGTTTTAGAATTGAATCTAACGTATATCCTAAGCTACAAGAATTAGCTTCTGATGGATTGTATTATACGCAAGCACAAATAAAAGATGTCGTTGCTTATGCATCTAACTTAGGTATTCGAGTTATTCCAGAAATAGATGTGCCTGGTCATGCATCTGCAATTTTAACGGCTTATCCAGAATATGGAAGCAAGGATGATTACGATTACTTCATTGAGCGTTATGCAGGTGTTTTCGATCCAACTCTTAATCCTGCAAAAGAGAGTACGTATGAATTTCTGGATAATCTATTTTCAGAAATTGCACCATTATTTCCTGATGAGTATTTTCATATTGGAGGAGATGAAAATGAGGGTAAACATTGGAATGAAAACAAAGAAATTCAAAAATTTAAAAGGCAGCACAAATTAAAAACCAATCATGATCTTCAAACGTATTTTAATATCAGACTTGAAAAGATATTAAATAAGCTTGGCAAAAAACTAATGGGTTGGGATGAGATTTTAACACCTTCGATACCAACTACGGCTGTGATTCATTCTTGGAGAGGAGAGCACGAAGGTCTAAAACAAAGCACCTTAATTGAGGCAGCTCAAAAAGGATATCAGGCAGTATTATCTGCAGGCTATTATATAGACAGAATGTTGTCCGTAGAACATCATTATTTAGTAGATCCTATTGGTGATGCAGTACTTACTAAAGATGAACGTAAAAGAATATTAGGAGCAGAAGCGACAATGTGGAGTGAGTTGGTTACACCATTAACAATAGATTCTAGGATCTGGCCAAGAACGGCTGCCATTGCTGAACGGTTTTGGTCGCCAAAAACTATAAATGATTTAAGTAGTATGCAAAAAAGGTTGAAAATTATAAACTATCAACTCGAAGAATTGGGTATTAATCATATTAGAAACAAAGCCGTTATCTTAAGAAAGATTAGTAAAAATGAAGCGATAAAATCTTTAGATGTGTTATCTAAGATTTGTGAACCATTGAAAATTTATTCAAGAAATAAAGGAGGTACAGAATATAAAACTTTTTCCCCTTTTACTTTGTTTGCAGATGCTTGTAGTGCAGATGCAGAAGATGCAATTGAATTTAGCAAGGCTGTTTCATTATATATTAGCGATGAGAGCAAAGAGAATTTATACGCGATAAATAATTTCTTAACACTTTGGATTGAGAACCATGAGGACTTTATTTCAATTAATAAAAATCCAAATATAGCACCTCTAGAGCCATTGTCTAGAAATTTATCT
>NZ_JADGDZ010000008.1 GCF_016744625.1 Winogradskyella sp. | reverse complement strand
AAGTACAAAAGATGAATAATATTTTTTTTTTTTTTTTAGAAAATTAGAGTGTTAGTTCTTTAAAGTAAGGTATCGCTTGACTTTAAATAAATGAGAAGCTAAAATTACGAAAATCGAAGAAGTAGCAGTTTATGCTATTTTTCTTTTAACAAACTTTAACACTAGATGATTTCTGGGTTTAAACGCTCATCTGAATTTGCTAAATACCAAGCCGTAGCAAATATTAGTTTAGTACGTTTGGCTAATAAAGGATAGTTGATTTTATCTGCCGTGTCTGTAGGTTTAGTATAATCTTCATGTTCACCATTAAAGAAGAAAATTACAGGAACACCTTTTAATGCAAAATTATAGTGGTCTGATCTGTAATAGTAACGATTAACATCATTTTCTTCATTAAATGTATAATCTAATTCTAAGTATGTGAATGTGTCATTTGCTTTCTGTGCAATGAAATGCAATTCTGTACTCATCCTATCAGAACCTATCACATAAACATAATTTTCATTGTCTTTATGTCGCTCATCAATACGACCAATCATATCAATATTTAAAGTTGAAATAGTAGTTTCTAATGGGAAGATTGGATTTTCAGTATAATAACGTGAACCATGAAGACCAACTTCTTCTGCAGTTACATGTAAGAATACGATACTTCTCCTTGGACGATAACCGTCTTTAACAGCTTTACTAAAGGCTTCAGCCATTTCTAAAACAGCAGCAGTACCAGATCCATTGTCATCTGCACCATTATATATTTCACCATCAATTATGCCTTCGTGATCTGAGTGTGCAGAAATATATAAATATTCATTAGGGAATTCAGAACCTTCGATGTAGGCGATAATGTTTTGAGATTCGTTTAAATCATCTGGTAGTACTTCTTTTGGAACTTTTTGATAGTAGTCTGGATGAGATTCAGGAGCTTTAATGCTTTGTGATTTATAATAACTTCTAATATAATCACAAACTTGGTTGTGACCTTCTTCACCTGTCATTCTACCATTATACTTATCTGAAGAGACTTCTTCAACATGCGCTCTTAGTTCATCTGTTTTGATAGTGTTTAAATACTGATTAACCATAGTTTCATCATCGTAAGAGATGCTGTCTTTAAGGTTGTCAATTTTTTCACTATGCCTTAATGTTGAGCAAGAACCAACAAGAATAAGTGCAGACGCAACTAATATTTTCATGTGTTTGTATCTATTGTTTTTTTATGGTCAGATGCTGTTCGCTTTTGGCTATAAGATTTTGAACATGCTCGTACCATGTAACTAATTGATTTACGCAAAAGTAAGGTAAATAGATGGAATGCTTTCTTACAATTTTATCCAAATTTTAAAAACCTTCGTCAATATCAATATCTTCTAAAATTTCCTTAGAATCTTCTAAGTTTTCTTCGTCACGTTGTTCGAGTTGTTCTGTATCGCCAACCTCTGTTGTAAAAAAGACACCTTTGTATATGGTTAGGCTTAACGAAATTATAACTAACAGAAAGATATATTGTATGGTTTTTGTTTTCGTTTTTTGCTTCTTTGAAAGAAATAAAACGATTAACCCACTTATAAAAGCTACAATAATAGGAGCTACAGCGAGGTTTGATAATGGTGTAACCGCAATAATTACAGATAGTATAGCTGCAATAAAACCTAAAATGATGAATAGTTTTTTCATGTCCAATTAATTTTTAAGTCCAGTTGCTGAAATAATTTTCAATTCACCATTACCTACAGGTATTTTAAATTTCACATACACAGGTATTTTATTGGTATCTGCTGTCAACCATAATAGGTTATTGTTATTGCCTTTTAATAGGTCACTTCCTTTGATGGATAAAGCGAGTTTGTAACATTCTTTACTCCCTATTTTAGTAGAAATGGTTTCCTTTCCAATATATTTCACTGTAACTATTGTTTCTTTATTATCAAATAAAATCGTGAAATTTTGTTGATCACCAGGACTTGCTTTGTGGATGTCCATATTTCTAATGCTATATAAAGTACTTACTAAATCTTTAGTTGAAGCTCCAATCTTTACATTCTTATTTTCATCCCAAGTTTTACCTTCTTTATTCTTTTTTCGCTTTAAGCTTTTTACAAGTTTCGCTTTATGATTATACTTGTATTGCATGAATTTATAATAGCCACCTTCGCTAATATCTCTTTTATATAAATATGGAGTCAAAGTTTTTGGGTTAACATAGCTTTCATAAAGGTCTCTTATTTTAAAGAAGTTATCCCACTTCTTATAAGTTGCCGCAGTACATTTTAAACGAAGTAAAGTACTTTTTGTAGTTTTAACTTCACTCGTTTCCATTTTTACTTGTGCAATGTCGGTTAATAAACCTGACATATTATAAGATGCCGTATAGGTTAGCTTTTCACCAGCGGCAATCGTTTTATTCTGAGCAAAATTATTAAGGCTTATTAAAGCTATAAAGGCAAAAACAAAAGATTTCATGTGCTTATATTTATTGTTTTTCAATGATTACATGCAGTTCATAATTAATCACTTTTGTTGGCGATAAAATTTTAAACATGCTTATTTCAAAAAAAATGGTTTTTGATAATAACGTTATAACTAACATATATTGTGCCGAAAAGTACAATGCTTTCTTAAATGATGCTAATTTTTGTTTTGTAAATCAATTTATTGATTTTAATAAAAAAATCACAAAATACCTTTGGCTAGAATAAAAAGGATTTTATATTTGCAACCGCTAAAGGAGAAATGGCAGAGTGGTCGAATGCACTAGTCTTGAAAACTAGCGAGGGTCACACCTCCGGGGGTTCGAATCCCTCTTTCTCCGCACAAAAGCCCATAACACAAGTTATGGGCTTTTTATTTGTTCAAATTTTATTATTCATAAACACTCTATTTAAAATGAGGAATATCATTTCATAACAGTCTTTTAATAGATAGTTTTATACTACCTAATTTATAGAGATTAATTATGAAAGTACTTGTATATAGCTCTAAAGACTTTGAAATACCGTATTTAGGAAAAGCTAACAATAAAAGTCATCAATTAACTTTTATTAAGGATGCTTTATCTTCTGAAACAGCCATGAAAGCTGTTGGATTCGAAGCAATATCAATTTTTTCTGCAGATGAGGCTTGTTTTATAACTATTGAAAAACTAAAAGATTTTGGTGTAAAGTACATAGCGCTAAGATCTGTAGGTTATGATAATGTAAACTTAAGAGCTGCATCAAGATTAGGTATTAAAGTGGCTAATGTCCCATCATATTCACCCTTCGCTATTGCAGAGCATACCGTGGCTTTACTTTTAGCACTAAATAGAAAGTTAATTGAATCTAATCTAAGAGTAAACCGTAATAATTTTAATTTAAATAATTTAGTTGGTTTCGACTTAAATAAAAAAACGATTGGAATTATTGGTACAGGAAGAATAGGTGCTGTAATGAGTAAAATAATGTATGGCTTTGGATGCACCCTTTTGGGTTATGATATTGAAGAGAACAATAATTTAAAGGAAGACTATAATTTACGGTATACTTCACTGAAAGAGTTATGTGAACAGGCAGATGTTATTTCTTTACATGTTCCTTTAAACGCCGAAACTCACCAGCTCATAAATGAAGATTTAATTTCAGACATGAAAGACGGTGTAATTATTATTAATACAGCTAGAGGATCAGTTATAAATACTGAACATGTAATTGATGGTCTTAAAAATGGTAAAATTGGTGCCTTAGGGATAGATGTATTTGAGAATGAAAAAGGAATTTTCTTTAAAGATAATTCTCAAGATATACCCAGTGATGAACTTTTAATAATACTAAACGCATTCCCTAATGTATTAATTACTGGTCACCATGCCTTTCTTACAGATGAAGCATTGACCAATATAGCTGAGACCACGATATTTAATTTAAACTGTTGGGATTCAGGAAATGAAACAGTTAATGAGTTAACAAAGGATACTGTAATGGTATAACTTATCTATTTAAATTTTTTGTAGATGTCTTTTAAAACAATAGAATCACCTTTTATATTAAAAGCATTTAAATCGTATCGAATTCTTATTTTTGTTCCAATAGGAGTATAGTAATAAATAACCCAAGCATCTGCTTCTTTAGTGCCGATGCAACCATTAGAATATGCTTTTTCTAAAGACTTTGGATTCGTTGTAGGGTGAATCAATTGACCATAACATAACCCATTAATTTCAGTTTCGATAAAAGGAATCTGTGGTAACTTGGTCACTTTGCCATCATCTCTTTTAGTTACAAAGTATTCATGATTATTTACTGGGTTTGCATATCTCGGATTGCGAACATGTTTAAAAATTATGCCTTCACCAGTTTTGGTTTTTAAGTCTTGTATTCTTCCAGACATTTCAAGATATTTTTTTTCATTTCTACCAACTCTAATTGGAAATTTATAAAGTAGAATAGAATCTTCATGAATTCGAAGTTTAAATTCTGGAATATTAATATCTATTGTTGTATTCTGAAATTTATTCAATAGTTCATTAGCTCGAATTGAATCTGGGATTATAATTAAATTACCTCTTGGTAATGCAATCATTTTTTTTTGATTGTACACGAATGAATCTTTAGTCTTCATTCTATAATAATCTGTGTTTTGAAGTGTATCGATAATCCAGGGATTAGATCGGACTAATAGATGTTCAGTTAACTTATATGGAGTTAAAGAGTCGTATTTAAAAACTATAGAATCTAAATATTCAAAATACTTTTCTATAAGTACATTGTCTTTAATAGCAATAGAATTGATAGCTTTTGATTGTATTAAAACCGTGCTATATGATGGATTCGAAGGTATGAACGAATCTTCGTTTTTTGGGCAACATAGTTTTAATGTAATCAATAGGGTAAAAGCAATAATTATAAACGAAGTTATTTTAAACATTTTATTTTTTAGTTCTACCAATGGCACAATTCAGATAGGATTGTGCTTTTGTTTTTAATTTATTTTCTGTTCCAATGATAGGATAGCCTATTCTAGATAGTAAATGCTTAGCCGCTTCAAAATCATGATTAGAATGATAATTAAAAGCTACTGTAGATATCATATTATTAACTTCGATATCACTAATATTTTTTACTTTAGACAGTCTGCTAATTATCGTTCTTTCACAGCCATCACATTTTAGATTTTGTATATGAACTGTAATTCTCATAATGTGCTTTTTTAATACTTAAAGGTATTTTCAATAGCTGTATTTTAAAATGACATTCATCAGTATCTCCAGATGATGATTATCATTTTAAATAGTTCTGTAATCCTATATATTTGGATTAGTATATCATTAAGAATGTTAGTGTACACAAACATAGGCGCACAATTAAAATCCTTTTTTATTGAAATTGGTGAATTGTCATACTTCACTATTCGATTTTTTAAAGAAGTATTAAAACGTCCTTTTGAGTTTAAAGAATTAATACGCCAATGTTATAACATGGGTAATCGTTCGCTCTTATTAGTTGGTATTACAGGGTTTATTATTGGGTTAGTGCTTACTTTGCAAACAAGGCCTACATTAATGGAATTTGGTGCCGTGTCATGGATGCCTTCAATGGTTGGTATTTCAATAGTTAGAGAAATTGGTCCAATTATTACCGCTTTAGTTTGTGCTGGTAGAATTGGCTCTGGTATAGGTGCAGAATTAGGTTCAATGCGTGTTACAGAACAGATCGATGCTATGGAAGTTTCTGGGACTAATCCGTTTAAATATTTAGTTGTTACGAGAGTTTTAGCAGTAACACTAATGTTACCATTATTAGTTATTGTTGGTGATGCTATTGCTTTATTTGGGTCTTATTTGGTAGAGAATATTAAGGGTAATGTGTCCTTTATGCTTTATTTCAATCAGGTTTTTGATTCTTTAGAATTTGGTGATATAATACCAGCAACCGTAAAATCTTTCTTTTTTGGATTGGCTATTGGCCTTGTTGGTTGTTTTAAAGGATATTATTGTGAAAAAGGAACTGCAGGAGTAGGTAAGGCAGCAAATTCTGCAGTGGTATTTACTTCTTTGCTTTTATTTATTATTGATTTTATTGCTGTATTTGTAACAGATATTTTCTACGATCTATGATGCCAAATGCTAACATATCAAATCGTGAAATAGTTCTTGAAATCAAGAACTTATATAAAAGCTTTGGAGACAATAATGTTCTTAACGGGTTTAATATGAAGCTACATCAAGGTGAAAACCTTGTGATAATGGGGAAATCTGGTTCAGGAAAATCAGTGATGATAAAATGTTTGGTAGGTTTAATGGAAGCAGATAGTGGCTCAATTTCTGTGATGCATCAAGATATTACCAAATTAGATCAGAAGGCACTAGATATTTTAAGAGCGGATATTGGATTTTTGTTCCAAGGTAGTGCATTGTATGATTCAATGACAGTGCGTGAAAATTTGGAATTCCCATTACGTCGTCATACTAAAAAATTTGGAGAACATATTGATACAGAAAAGATGGTTATTGAAGCATTAAGCAGTGTCGGATTAGTAAGTGCTATAGATTTAATGCCTTCTGAATTATCAGGAGGAATGAAACGTAGAGTAGCACTATCTAGAACATTAATTTTACAACCAAAAATTATTTTATATGATGAGCCTACAAGTGGATTGGATCCCATTACCGCTAAAGAAATCATTATCCTAATGCAAGATATACAGAAAAAGTATGGAACATCTTCACTCATCATAACACATGATGTGGATTGTGCAAGGGTAATTTCAGATAGTATGATACTACTTATAGATGGCACTGATTATGCTGTTGGAACATTTAAAGAGTTATCTGCTTCAGAAGACCCAAAAATAAAAGCATTTTTTAAACAATAACTATGACACGAGCATGCTAAAAATAGTATTACTAAAGGAAAATATTAATAGCGAACTGCATGTGACCTATTAAAAATAATAAACTATGAACACATGAAAAATACGAGCTCACAAAAAATTCGATTAGGACTCTTTGTCATCATAGGAACTATTCTATTTATAGCCGGAGTCTATATTATTGGTCAGCGTCAAGACATGTTTAAAAAAACATTTACTATTAGTGCATATTTTCAGAATGTAAATGGTTTGCAGAATGGTAATAATGTGCGCTATGCAGGTATTGATATTGGTACTGTAAAAAGTATAACTATGATTAATGATTCTACTATAAGAATAGATATGAATATTGATGAAAAAATAATTTCTCATATTAAAAAAGATGCTATTGCTACTATAGGTTCTGATGGATTGGTAGGAAATATGATCGTAAACATTGTGCCTGGAAAAGGTCTTGAAGAAATAATTAGCAATGGAGACATTATTGAGTCGTACAGTAAAATTGGGGCAGATGATATCCTAAGTACTTTAAGTGTGAGCTCGGAAAATGCAGCAATATTGACATCAGATTTGCTAAAAATAACAACTGCCATGTTAGAGGGTAAAGGAACGGTTGGTTTATTGTTAAATGACACTATCATGGCTAAAGACCTTAAACAATCGGTAAACAATCTAAAAATGGCAAGTAGAGGTGCTACTAATACTATAAATGAATTAAATACTATAATCTCTTCGATAAAAACAAATGACAATACTATTTTAGGAATGATTTTAAATGATTCTATTTCTGGAGAAAAACTTAAAACCGTAGTTAGCAATTTGGAAGCATCTAGTAATGAAATTCAAAACGTTATAAGTAATGTTAATGGAGTAGTAGAGGATCTTAATTCTCATAACGGAGCATATAATTATATTGTTAAGGATACATCTTTAGTTAACAGTTTAAAATCTACACTCAATAATATTAATGAGGGTACAGATAAATTCAACCAAAACATGGAGGCTTTAAAGCATAATTTTTTAACCAGAGGTTATTTTAAAAAATTAGAACGTCAAGAATTAAGAGAAGCTAAAAAGGCTAAAAAGGCTAAAAAACAAAAAAATGAAAATTGAACATTTAGCAGAACATATCAACGATTATAAAACATCTATTGAATCTGTAATTGAAAAGAAAATTCTTTGGGAAACCAAAACCAAGGCTTTTTTAGCAAAGTTGTTAAAACGAATTACTAAAAACTATGAGATTGGTTGGCAGGTGCAAGAACTTAATTGGATTGAGACTAATGAAGCTGTTAATATTACATTTGATTCTTTTCCACCAGAATTGATTAAAAAAACGAATCAAATTCCTTCCTTTCAATTTATTCAAGGTGGCACATTAGTGTTTTCTCAGTCTTACAGTGGAGATATCTATGTGTTTATTTTGTATCCTATTGTTCCAGAAATTCCACCAGATAAGAGTTCTATGGAATTGGGAGTTTATAGTCCAAAAGCTATCAATGAAAAACTGGTAGTTGAAAAAGTAGACGAGTTTTTAAAGGAAATGATTAAATGGGATTTACCAACCTTTAGAAGTAAGATGGGTTATCAGGAATAGAATAAAAGAGTATTACAGGTTTTATTAATTTCCTTCCTCAAGTTGATTTATATCATTTATTAACATGTCTTTATGTTTTACCTTAAAGACTTATTAATTATAAATATAAGTATTATGGCTGTATTAAAAGTTGTCGAAATTTTAGGGAATTCTAATGTTAGTTTTGAAGATGCTGTTAAGAATGTAGTAAAAGAAGCTTCTAAAACTATAAAAAACATTAAATCCGTGTATGTACAAGATATGCAAGTTACAGTAAACAAAAATGCTATAGCAGAATATCGTGTTACTACTAAAGTTTGCTTTGGTATCATGGATGATTAATTGTTCAGTTGGGACACTGAATAGCACGAAAATCCTGATGAGTTAATATAACTCGTCAGGATTTTTTTAGTTACTTAAGACATATTGCATAGCCAGAAGACTATGTGTATACAGTATAGAGTTCTATTTTGATGTAGAGTTTAATTTGCCAATTTAGTCTCCACGATTTTTTTTATTATTAATGTCTACCCTAATTACTGACTTTCAGCATTTTCTTTAGATTCTATATCTACCATCTTTTGAAGCCTATATTTTCCATATGCAGATATACCAACTAGCAGAATAATAAGGTTAGGAATAGTACCCAATTTAGCGTCTTTCCATGCCATTATAATTAGTGCTTGGGATATAAAAACGCTTATGAGCCCTAAATAAAACCATTTTTTATTATTTAGAAATTGAGATGTAGAGACAACAAAAAGAATAAAGGTGATTAACCATAGAGATCCAATGGGTTTTGAAATGCCTAATACTTGTTTACTTAGGTCTGTTAAGAGAAAAGCTTTTGCAAAACCCAAAAGATGAATAAATCCGTGTGTAATCAAAATAAAACTAAAGACAAATTTCATGTTTCCTTTTAAAAATAGTTAAAGAACATCTAGATTTTATAAGAATAAAATTGTAAAAAGTATTAATAGAAATACAGCAATAAGTAGTTTGAAATAGATTTTCATAATAGCACATTTGAGATTATATCTACTAATATAAAAACTGAAGACGCTTTTAAAAATGACACACATCAGTTTGCGATAAAATCTTTGAAATTTCTTTAGGATGTACTAGATGAATTGTAACGTAAATATGATTTAATGCGATAAATTAGAGTGTGAGTATCTTCATTTTCTTAATAGAACAAAACTGAGCAAGCTCAATTTTATAGCTTACTCAGTTTTAAATTCACTTTTTACCAGCCAAGCCGATTAATTTGCCATAACTTCTTTATTTCTTATGGCTAATTTCTCGATTAAATCAGGTACTTTTTCAAATGCAGCGGATAAACCATGAGCCTTACCAGCTTCAATAAATGATATTTCATCACCTTTTGTTGCTAAAAAACCTATTGGTTCTATTCCCATTCCGGCTCCAGCTCCCATGCCTTCACCTTTTTTACCTTTGGTTTCAGTACCTTCTCCACCTCCAGAACCAAATCCCATACCTACTTTAATAACAGGGACACATTTAAATTCTCCGAGTTGAAACTCCTTACCAACTACTGTTTCTGTACTAGCTTCGGCTTTCATAAAATCTGTAATTTTTCCTAATAATTCTTCTAAATGTAGTTCCATAATATTATTTTTTAATTGTTAATAAATGATTTAATAATACGTATCGGTCTATTTTCTATAGATAGTAATACATTATTTTTTCCTTCAAAATTGATATTTAAATGAGTGCCTTTGTAAAAGTTTAATAGTGCAAAAACAGGATATAGTTTTGAATTAAAAATACAGTCACCAGAATCTATCTCTGCTTGTAATTGTTTAATTTTAAAAGACTTTAATACGCGTACACCTTTTTTTAAGGAATTTGTAGTTAAACGTTTCTTTTCTGTAGACTTCTTTTCAATTTTATGCTTGCCTGAAAAATTAATAGTCTTGAGAGGATAAAATTCAAAATTGAAAAACATTACTTTCAAATGAATTTTAATAACTTCTAATTCATCTTCTACAATACTTCCTTTAGCTAAACCTTTTATTTTTAGAAAATATTGATTTCTTGCAGTATTTATATATAGTGATATTGGTACAAATAATAAATAAATGATAATAAACAAAAGCACAGTAAGAAGTATATAAAGTAACATCCTTTGATTTTACTCAAATAACGGAATAACAGGTGTTTAGCACAATGATATTGATCAGTGTTGATTAAGAACTATGAATTTCTTTCTTCAAAATATTTTTAAATCGTGTAGCGCTGATATAATGATCTTCTATAAGTTTTCCATTATGCAAAATACTGAATACACCATAGCCAGAAGGCGCATTTTTAGCTTGTTCAGCAGATTCAAGTTTTGTAAGTTTTAAATCAATACCATAGTCCATTGCTGTGTTTAAAAGGTCAAATGCCGACTTATCATGCCAAGGACATTGATCTGCATATACTAAATGCCAACCGTTGTAGTTTTTTTGTTTTAAAGTCCAGTCAATTAATGTTGGATCTACAGCTTTATCATCCCATTTTTTCGATAATAACTCAAAGCGACCTCTTCGATCCACTTCAGAAAAACCGTGTTTTTCAAAAATCGTTTTATTGGCAATCCAAGAGCCTTTGCTTGTCATTACACATAAACCAGACATTTTATTCTTTTTAGCTTCTTTTTCGGCTTCATTTATCAACAACGCTCCATAACCTTTATTTCTATCTTTTTTTGATTGTACAACCATACAATGAATAAACATATAACCATCTGCATTAACTGGTCTCCAAGCTTTTGATGCTTCAGTAAACTCAATAAACCCAATCATTTTTTGATCATTGTCTTTTAAAATCTTTAATTGCAACCCTTCATTATAGCGCTTTTCAAACCATTTTTGCTTGCTTTCAAATCCAGATTTTTTAATGTCTTTAATACAAAAGAATGTTTCTTCTTTAGCGTTTTGTGGAGTAACATTTATAATTTCCATATTCTATTTTTTCAATATATAAAATGGATTAAACTAAGAATTAGATTTTTCATGTCTTCTCATTTTACCAGTGACTTCTTCAACTTTAATAATAAATATTACAGGTAAATCACCTTTATAAATTTTGCTTGAAAAGTCACTTATAAAGTCTAATTCGCGATGCTCTTTATTAATAATGAGGTCTTTTACACCAAGAGAAAATTCATGAAGCTTTGCTTTTGCATTGCTTCCTGTAAGTTCAATAAAAACACCTTGAGCCAGAACAGACTTCCATGAGTTTACTGAATCTATTTCAGAAACACTTAAACAGACATTACTATTTTGTCGCATCGCTTTTACCTTATGACCTTCGGCAGAATACCCAATAATCGTGTTAGTATCTTTGTTAAAATAATAAGTAATAGGAGCTATGTATGGTCTGTTTCTGTAGATATAAGATAGATTACCAATATAGTTGCTTTCGAGAAGTATTAATCGTTCTATTTTGTTTAGTGTTCTAATCATGGTCTTAGGTATAAAGCGTTCGAACTAAGTTATTTAAAACAGAATGAGAAAACTATGATTTTAATCAGTTGCTTATAAATTCTGTTATCATATGTAATCTTAAAGAATGCCTCTATCATTTTATGTTAAGTATACATTATCAATTATGATGCGGTAAAATCATTATGTTGTAATTGTAGTATATATTTTAGAATTGGCTCAATGCTCGATTTGTCCATATAGTCAAAACCATTGAGTTCTTCCTTACTAGCTACAGGATTTGGGTTTTTCAAAGCACCAATTATTAGCATCAATCTATCGTACCAAGTAAGTTCTTTTGGTATTTGTCTGCCTCGTAGTGCAAAATGCTCCATGCTCGAAACTAATTTATTGGGTAATTTACTTTCTGCAATCCATCTATTTAGTTTTTTACCAGCAGGAGCACCAGAAACGGTAAACAAAATAGTTTTTTTGTTTTCAATATTTACCCAATTCGCTTGTATCCATTTACGGTTTAACAATTTGTAGTAGATAATAGGACTTCCTAAAACCAAAAAATCATAATCAGCAAGATTGGGATTAGTGCTTTTAACATCGAACACAGGTAATCCACTAGCTTCACCAATCCAATTGGCGTATTGTTCAGTACTTCCGTACTTACTCGCGAAAAAAATTGCTCCTTTCATAATACAGTATATTTTGTTGATTCTTATAAAATGCCTATTTATTGAATGAAAATAAAAGGCAAAATATGAACATCACACTTATATAAAGGAAAATAAATTGTAGTTAAGATGCGATGATATTAATCAGCTAAAACAATTTTGATGATTACTACCTGTTAGTTTTTAATTCTATAAGTGTGATTTCTGGTCGCATACCAATTCTCGCAGGAAATCCTAGCCAACCCAAACCTCTATTTACATACAAATATTGCTGATTGTGTTTGTACAAACCTGCCCAATGTTTAAACTTATATTTTATTGGACTCCATTGTAAATTTTTATACTGAAAAGCTGCTTGCATACCATGTGTGTGACCAGCTAGAGTTAAATAAATATCTGTTTTATCAATGACTTCTTCTGCCCAATGTGTTGGATCATGAGATAATAATATTTTAAAAGGAATCGTTTTTACGTCCGCAACTGCTTTTTGTAGGTCGCCATATTGCTTAAATGGTGGCTTTCCCCAATTTTCTACACCTACAACAGCTATTTGCTCATTGTTTTCTGAAATGGCTTCAGATTGGTTTAATAAGAGTTTGAAGTCTATGGTCTTAAAAAAATGTTTGATAGCTTCAAAATTATCTTGTTTTGCTTCTATAGATTCCCATTTACTATAATCACCATAATCATGATTACCCAAAACAGCATATTTCTCTTTTTTTGCAATTAATTTATTAAAAACCTTTTCCCATCCTCGCAGTTCCCATGCATAATTGTTTACCAAATCTCCTGTAATTACTATATAGTCTGGTTGCAGGTAATTAATTTTTTTTACAGCTCGCTCTAATTTGTGATACGCATAATTAAAACTGCCTAAATGTAGATCTGATAATTGTACAATTTTTAAACCATCAAATGATTTTGGTAACATGTTGGAGTTAATACTATGGTGATAGATCTTAAATTTATAAACTGCTTTAAAGATGCCATGAATAATAATAAAAAAAGGAAGAAACCCTGAAAGCAATCCAACAAATGGTACTATAATTAGCGACTCATTTTTAGAGAATAGATAATTTGTAAAGTAAAGAATAGATATAATGATAACAAAAATTAGTTTGGGAACAAATGATGAAATGGCAAGACCATAAAATTTTGAAATCAGTAATTGTTTTCTTATTGGGTTAATATCATCCAAGGTAACTTTTAATACAATAATTGAAGTGATTAAACCTATTGTAAATAGCCAAAAAATAAAGTGAATACTTGTTTTTAATAGAGATAAATCTATTAGAATTGTGATGGATTGAAGCCAATAAAAAGCGAGAATATCTACAAGCAAAATTGCTATGCATAACAAGATGATAGTAAAAAGGGAAAAGGATCTCATTGCTTCTTTTTTTAGCGTCTTTTATCTCTATAAGCCCAGTAAATGCCTTTAACATCAGATGTCCAATTGCCATACATAAAGATTAAGGTTATTTCCTCAAAGGTCTCTAACAAGCCAATAACTATCATAATATAAAACAGTGTGTATTCAGGATAAAAGAAAAGAGAAAATAAAATAAAAGCACTTTGCATTACTGCAGATATTTTTGCTAAATAGGTGTGAAATGCAGTGGCTTTACCATATTTTAAATAAGCTATAAACATTTGAATAATGTAAGGCACAAATGCAATAATTATTAGTGTAAGATTGGTTTTTATAAAATCGGTTTCAAAATAAAATAACCCAATAAGACCTATTATTAAGGTGATTTGATCACCAAAAGAATCTAATTGCGAACCTCTTGGACTTACTATTTTAAGTTTACGAGCTAAGAAGCCGTCAATAGCATCTGTAGAGTAGCTTATTAAAAGGAAACAAGCAAAAATTAAACGCAAGTCGAGATAAATTAGCAGCAATAAAAATGGTGCTGCTAAAATGCGGTAAAAGGAAAACCAATCAGCAATGTTAAAATTTTTGAAGGTTAACATACATCTTCTATTTGTTATAAAAATAGACAATTGATGTGTCTACAAAAATGAGAAATGTCAGTAATAATAGTTATTTAAGAAGTACTTAGCCGATTTTAGGCTATAACTTTTGTTTCTTTCAAAATTTATTAATATTTGCTTATTCATTAAGCCTAACTTTTATCTCAGAAATAAAGATCTCTTTTTAATTGTTATATTTCTGTCATCAAAAATGATTTAAAAATTTTCGTAAAAATTCAATTTATTTCTAAGCGTTACAATTTGAGACTGAAGGTTTTCTACTTGTTTTAATAAATTGTAAATAGCATCAATACCTTCTAAATTTATATCTAAGTCGTAATGCAAACGCATCATTTTTTCAACATCATTAAGCTGATTTGCTTTTAAATAATTATCATTATTAGTTATGGCAATTTCAACTAATTCATACTCATGCAATGCATTAATAAAGCTCACGGGAACATTATAATGGGTGCAAAATTGTTGTATTGAGATGAGATGTGTCGTTTCCATGTTATCTTAAGTTTGATAATTCAGTAAAGAGTTCCTTTTCCTTGGCTGATAATTTTGTCGGTGTTTTTATAGTATAGGTCACATACAAATTACCAAACTGACCTTCTTTTTTGTACTTAGGAAATCCTTTACCTTTTAGTTTTACTTTTATTCCGTTCTGGGTTTCTGGTTTTACAGTTAATTTTACTTTTCCATCAAAAGTATTAACTGTTATTTCTCCACCTAATAAAGCTTTATATAAATCTAAATCAACCGAAGTATAGAGGTTGTCTCCATCTCTTTTAAACGACGTATTATTAAGTATTGAAAACTCAATGTACAAGTCTCCATTTGGTCCATTATTAGCACCTTTGCCACCATGACCTTTTATTTTTATGACTTGCCCATTTTCTACTCCTGCTGGAATCGTAATTCGGATATTTTTATTATTTACTGTTAAAGTTCTCTTGTGTGTAGTGTAAACATCTTTGAGATTAAGCTGTAATTGAGCATTAAAATCTTGACCTCTAAATTTCACCTGTTGGCCATGTGATTGTGATGAACGTCCACCAAACATAGAGCCAAAAAAATCTGAAAAATCTTCCTCAGAATAACCTCCGTATTGATTGCCTGTGCTTCCCTGATACTGCTCTTGTTGTTTTGCTTTTTCATATTCTTCGGCATGTTGCCAATGCTCTCCGTATTCATCGTACTTTTTACGATTTTCAGAATTACTTAATACTTCATTAGCTTCATTTACTTCTTTAAACTTTTGTTCGGCTTCCTTATCATTTGGGTTGAGATCTGGATGGTATTTTCGAGCAAGTTTACGATATGCTTTTTTTATATCGCTTACAGAAGCAGTTTTTGAAACACCGAGTATTTTATAAAAGTCAATAAATCCCATTACTTTTTATTATGAGTTTTAATGTATTGCTTTAATATTTGTTTAAGACTTTCTAAGTAATCTTCCATAATTTTAATATTCATATCTGGATGCGCTTTAGATGGTATAGTAATTGGGTTTTCATCTAAAGTAGTATAGAGTTCTGGGTAATTGACTTCTATGCTAAGCGTAAGTCTAATAATTTGATTTTCTATGTCTAGTAACGTTTTCATAGTATCAATTTTAAATGAATAGACTAAAATTAGTTTTAAATAGAGTAATAAGAAATGATGAATATCATTATAAGAAAACTTACAGAAGTATTTTACCATCTCCCATTTGTATAATTCTATCGGTTTTTTTTGCAAAATCTTCATCGTGAGTTACTATAAGTAAGGATAAGCCTTGCTCATCACTTAAGCGTTTAAAGATATTAAACACGTTTTCTGCATTATGACTATCTAAATTTCCTGTAGGTTCGTCTCCCATTATTATTGAAGGATCATTTATCAATGCTCGTGCTATAGCGACACGTTGCTTTTCTCCACCAGATATACGTGATGCTCTTTTCTTTGCTAGGTGATCTATATTGAGCATCTTTAGCTTTTGCATGGCATCATTTTCAATTTCTTTGAGTGATTTTTCTCCTAATTTCTTAGCAGGAAGCATTACGTTTTCTAAAACTGAAAATTCTGAAAGCAAATAATGAAACTGAAACACAAAACCAATGTGTTTATTACGGAGATAAGATAAATGTTCTCTGTCTTGTCCTGAGATAAGTTTATTATTTAAATACAATTCACCTTCATAATCCGTATCCATTGTAGAAAGAATATATAGTAAAGTAGATTTTCCACAACCAGATTTCCCCATTATAGATGCAAACTCTCCTTTTTTGACACTAAAATTGATGTTTTTTAATACATGAAAATGGACAGGCTTTTTAAAATATTTGTTGATATGTTTTGCTTCTAATACAGTGCTCATCTTATTGTCCTCTTATAATTTTAACTGGGTCTATTCTTTTGGCTTTTTTTGATGGCAAATAACCAGCAAGAAATGTAGAAAACATGGCAAATGAAAAACCAATTATAAAGAATACAGGATTCATATTTATAGGGTAGGTTTCTACTGTCGGTAATGCTTCAGTCTGAAATGGAATAGTGTCAATTAAACTTGCCAATCCAAAACCAATAAGCAACCCTAAAACACCACCAACAAACCCAATTATCATAGCTTGACTCATAAAAATAAGTTGAACGTCTTTACCAGAAAAACCAGTAGCTTTTAAAATAGCAATGTCATTCATTTTTTCATAAATAAGCATGTTTAAAATGTTGTAAATTCCAAAACCAGCTACAATAAGTAAGGTTACGGAAACCGCGTAAGTAATTAGGTTTCTTATAGTGGTTCCAGTTTCAAATTGTGCATTTGCTGTTTTTATATCGATTGCTGTTAGATTAAATTGTTGTTCGATTTTTTTTGAAAGAGGAATCGCTTGCTCAAGATCGTGTAGTTTTACATTTATATCTGTGATGTAATTGTTAGCTTCACCAAGAATACGTTGTACTGTTTTTACATTTGTAAAACTTTGTATAGCATCTAAATCTGCAATGCCACTTTGATAAAAACCAACGATTTTTAATGGGAAAACACCACCATTAATTGGGCTTACTTGTACACGATCACCGATTTTTAATGACATTTTTTCAGCAATACCAATACCCAATAAAATACCATTATCTGTATTGTGCAAATCTTTAGCAGAGCCTTCAACAATATAATCACTCATATTAAAGAGTTGAGCTTCATCAATTGGATTAATACCAGTTAGATTACCTCCGAGTTCTATAGAGCCTGCTATATAGAAGATTTGAGTTTTTATTTGTGGTAATGCGCCTTTAACGTTCTCATTAGCTTTTAAATAGTCTATTATTGGCAAAGCATTATGAATTTTTTTCTGACTTCGTTTAGGTTTTATAGAGTGTACTACATTAAAACTTTCCTTAATATTATCAAACAAAGAAACTGGTTGTCTTTTAGAAGGTTCAATTTCATTGTAAATATGAATATGAGGTGTTTGGTTTAATATTAAATCGTCTAACATTCCATTTAAACCAGTCATAAAACACACCAAAGTAATATAAGAACTTATACCAAAAGTTACGCCAAGAGCTGCTGTTGACGTTTGCTTTATTTTAGTTAGCAAATGTGTTTTTGCAATGTTTAGTATAACGCTCCAATTGGTCATTATTCGGGTTTATAAATATAAGTATCTTTAGTTATTCCAGAAATCACTTCAATATATTCCATGTTCTGTAAACCTGTTATGATGGTTACCAAACCTTCATCTGTTTTTACCTTGTTATCATTATTTATATAGGCTTTAGGAATGGTGAGAATGTTATTTTTTTTTGAGATTATGATATTAGCTTCGCCAGATAAACCTGGATACAAAATGTTTGGTGGTGTTTCAAAAAGTGCTTCGACTTTAAAGGTCTGATTTCGTTCGTCTTTTTTTGGATATATTTTGGATATAGTTCCTTTAAATATTCTATTATTATAAGCATCTAGAGTGATTAAAATATCTTGATTTTTGCTAATTCTAACAATATCTACTTCATCAACTAAAAGCTCAATAATAAAATTAGTAGCACTCCCAATTGATGCTAAAGGCTCCATTGTGGTAACAATTTCTCCAGGCTCTTTGTAAAGAGCATATACTTTACCATTGATTTTGCTTTTAACAGTAAAATCTTTAGATGCTATCAATGATGTTTTGTAGTTGTTTTGTGCTTGTTTAACTGCTGTTTGTAGCTCGTTTTTAGTTCTGTGATATTTATTTTGAAGAAGTTTTAAATTGTTTGTAGTCAATTCATAATTGAGTTTTTTAGTGTCGTATTGTACTTTAGAACCAATGTTTTGTTTCCAAAGATTTTTTTGCCTGAAAAAATTAATAGAATCGTTATTGTACTTTATAGTTGCAGCAACAATTTCATCCTCAATACTATTTAAAATGGCTGCACTTCCATTTAAATTTTGTTTGGCTAAGTCTAAGGAAAGCCTAGAATTTTGTGAATTGAGTTTTGGTACGTTATTAATAATTTGGATAAGGGCTTGGTCTTTCATTATCAAGTCACCTTCTTCTAGCTGATTAATATCCAAAATACCAGAAACAATAGCATATACTTGATATAAACTGTCTGGTTGAATAGTTACTGATGCATATACAGATTCTGTGAGTTCTTGTTCCTGAGGTTTTATTCGTTCAGAATTCTTTGAGCATGCAATACAGCATATTAAAATAAGAATAAAATGGAGAAGTCTCATATTTTTATAATGGGGTTATATTTTCTTAATAGACCATTTGTTATTCTTGTTTTTAGTCGCAATAAGTTCTTCTGAAATAAATTTTGTCTTAATCTTTGGTGGTGATTTTGCATAGTCTTTAGATAAAGTGATATGCGTTGGTTTCTCAGAAAGATAATGTATAGTATCACCATTAGTATTTATTGCTAATTCTGAATAACTGTAGTCAATCATGCTTTTATCTAATACATCATTTTGACCAAGGCGATTTTTATGAAGCTTTAGTATTATGGCTAGACCATTCTCAAAATTTGTAGCATTTAAGTATTGAGGTTTAAGTATTGTTTTTCCTGTTTTATCAATATATCCATAATATGATATGTCATCTTCTTTATTGACGATTAGACATCTATCAGAATTAAAAATAGGATAGTCATTTTCTCCAAAGGAGGTTACAACCAAATCACTTCTATAATCAATAATCATTTCACCTTCTGTATTAATAAAAGCCCATTTGCCATCTTTTTGAATCGCAGACAATCCATTATTAAAAGGTGAAATAAAATCAATTTCTTCAAGATTTTGAGCTGTAATAGATAAAGGAATAACTAGAAGGGTAGCTAAAAAAAATATTAATTTTTTCATGATATAACACTTTAAAAATTAGTTAGATAAATGTAGTATCCTTGAAAAAGTTATAAAATGATATTGGTCATTAATGTGCTTTGTGGCTTTAAGATGATGTTAAAATTACTTTTCATGATTTAATACTTCATGCTTTTTAAATTCGATACTCAGTTTTGCCAATAGAATAAGTTCAGATTTATTGATTTTGGCAAATGCATATGCGATACCATTTGCGGTTTTTAAAATCAAACTTTTTAATTCTTTTGTAAAAAGATGAAAATTAGTTTTATAGAATGACATAAAATTGTCAAAACAGAGAGAAGGTTCTGCATCGCATAGATGAAGTTGATTGAACGTATGTTTTGTTGTTTCAATGGATTTTGGATTTATATGTAGCCAAAAATGGTTTAAAATCTCATTAAGTTTCCGATATTCTTCAATAGTTAACTTACCATCAGCTTTTGCTATAGCATAAAATAATTTTCCAATATTTTGATATAATTCTACTTTCATAAATTCAAAATTATTAAGGATTTAAAATTGCTATTATAAATTTATGCAAGATGTGTTTTTTATGGTATGATATTGATCAGTTTCATAAAATAATAGGCTAAGATTTTGTATCTTTAGTATAGTCTTATTTTATTTAAATCATTATGATAAATCAGGATCAGGAAATTTTCAATGTTTTATTAGAAACAGTATCTGAAGCAGTAATAATTGTTAATGATAAACAATGTATTGTGGAAGTAAATAATGCCGCTGAAACTGTTTTTGGGTATAATAAAACAGAGATAAAAGGAAAAACACTTAATGTGCTATTACCATCTAATTATCATACTAAGCATGATGATTATTTTAATGTCTTTATTAAAGAATATAAACATCGTAAAATGGGGAAAACTAGAGATGTTTATGGCTTAAAAAAAAATGGTGACACTATTCCTGTAGAAGTAGATTTAAATCCGTTTAAGATATATAATAGAACATATATCATGGCTTTGGTTAAAGATATATCTAAGCAAAAAGAAACAGAGTTTGATTTTATGCTAAGAAGTAAAGCTTTAGAATCTGCAAGTAATGGTGTTTTAATTTCGGATGCAACGAAACCAGATAATCCTATTGTTTATTTTAATCCAGCTTTTGAAAAACTTACAGGTTACTCTAAAGAAGAAATTTTAAATAAAAATTGCCGCTTCTTACAAGGTAATGACAAAAATCAAAAAGAACTTCATAAGCTTCGTAAGGCTATTAAAAGAGGTAATAGTTGTCTAGTCACTTTAAGAAATTACAGAAAGGATGGCACGCTTTTTTGGAATGACTTGTACATTACACCGATAACTAATAAAAAAGGTATTGTTACAAATTATATTGGAATTCAAAATGACGTTACTGAGCGTGTTATTGCAGAAGAAGAAAAGAATCATTTAGCCAAAATATTTAATGAGTCTTTAAACGAAATATATGTTTTTGATGCGGATACTCTAAAATTTATAAATGTAAATAGAGGTGCACTACATAATATTGGGTATTCCTTCGAAGACCTTAAATCGATGACTCCAATAGATTTAAAACTCAATGTGGAAGAATCTTTTTTTAGAAATAAGTATGCAAATAAGCTTTTAAGCCACGAGAAGGAACATATAGAATTCGAAACAACACATATTAGAAAAAATGGTACGAAATATCCTGTAATGGTACATCTACAATTGTCTCATCTAAACGAAAAACCTGTATTTGTTGCCATAATTGTTGATATAACAGAACAAAAAAACTATACTAAAAAATTAGAAAAGACTGTAAAAGAAAGAACAGAACAACTACAAGAAGCCTTGAGTAAAGAGAAAGAACTCAACGAGCTAAAAACGAAATTTTTGTCTTTGGTTTCTCATGAATTTAAAACACCTTTAAGTGGTATATCTACATCGATAATGTTGCTGGAAAAGTATAGACTTGCAGAGGAGCAATCTAAACGCGATAAGCATTTAGACATCATTAAAGATAAAGTACACTATCTCAATAATATTTTAAATGATTTTTTATCTATTGAAAGATTAGAGTCCAAAACTTTTAATTACAAATTCACCAGCTTTAAATTAAGCAAGGTGATTAATGAAGTAGTTTATAATGCCAATATGTTACTTAAGGAAGGACAACGTATTAATTATCCGGACGATATTGATGATATAACGATTTGCCAAGATGAGAGAATTTTGGAGTTGATATTGTCTAATGTAATTCAAAATGCTGTAAAATATTCGGGCGAAAATTCAGAAATTAATATTGGTGTAAAACATGATATCAATAAAGCGATATTCGAAATTAAAGATCACGGTATTGGTATTCCACCAAACGATATAAGCAATGTTTTTACAAGGTATTTTAGAGCGGAAAATGTTTTAAATATGCAAGGAACTGGTATAGGGTTGAATATTGTAAAAACACACTTAGAAAACTTAGGAGGTAGTATTACCTTAAAAAGTATAGAGCACAAAGGCACAACCGTAAAACTTCATATACCAAATAAAGAAATCTCATGACTAAAATATTGCTTATAGAAGATGATACTGTCTTAAGAGAGAACACTGCAGAGTTGTTAGAGATATCTGGCTTTAAATTAGCCACAGCTTCTAATGGAAAACTAGGTTTAAAAGAAGCGAAAAAGTATTGTCCAGATATTATTGTTTGTGACATTATGATGCCAGAATTAGATGGCTACGAAGTATTAGATCGTCTTTCTAAAAATAATTTAACAAAGCACATTCCTTTTATTTTCCTTTCTGCAAAAACAGAACATGATGATGTTAGAAAAGGAATGAATCTTGGAGCAGATGATTACATAACAAAACCATTTACTGAAGACGAATTGATTAGTGCTATAAAAAGCAGATTAGCCAAGGCAAGTATTTTGAATGAGCGAGATAATAATAATGTCAATAATTATTCTGAAGAAGATGAATTGTGTTCACTCAATGATTTAAAGAATTTTTTCGATGATTATGGTAAGGAGTTTTACATAGCTAAAGATCAAATTATATATAGAGAAGGTGATCATTCTAATTTTATTTACCTTATAACTAAAGGAGCAGTAAAATGCCATAAACTAGATACACAAGGAAAAGAATTAGTAACTGGGTTATATAAAGAAGATGATTTATTTGGTTACACTTCTTTTACACATAATTTGCCACATAAAGAGACAGCCACTACGATTAAGGAAACGGTATTAGTTGGTGTGTCTATTCTACAACTCTCTGAGATATTAAATGAAAATCATAAGGTAGCAATCGCAATAATAGATTTGTTAACAGATGATTTGTCAAATATTAAAGAGCAGCTTTTACAAATGGCTTATAGTTCTGTAAATAAAAAAACAGCGGATACAATAGTAAAATTTGCCGAAAGAATTAACCGAAAGCCAGACGATCCAATTAAAATTTCTAGAAACGATTTGGCTAGTGTTGCTGGTGTTGCAACGGAAACGTTTATTAGAACACTCACCAATTTTAAGAATGAAGGAATTATTAAATCTGAAGGTAGAAATATTGTAGTGTTAGACCTAGAACGTTTAAAGCAAATAAATTAGTAAACTCTTATAAATGACTGTGGTCATTTTATGAGTTACATTTAGCATATACATTTGATACTTTAAATTATAAGTATTATGAAGAATGTATTACTTCCTACCGATTTTTCGGAGAATTCATGGAATGCCATAAAATATGCTCTCCGTTTTTTTAGAAATGAAATATGCAATTTTTATGTATTGCATATTAATAAATTGGGGCATCTAGCTGCTAATGATACGTCAATAGTTATTGACCAAAACTATATCGAAGAAATTTATACAAAACCAGCTAAAAAGCAACTGCGTAATATCTTAAAACGTATCTCAAAAGAATCTCCAAATCAAAAGAATCATAAGTTTTATACACTTACGGATTATAATTTTTTTATAGAGTCTATCCGTAAAATAGTAAATGAAAAACGTATAGATATTATAGTAATGGGAACAAAAGGAGCCTCAGGATTTGGAAGGATTATTTTAGGCACTAATACATCAGATGTTATCACAAAAGTAAAGTGCAACACATTAGCCATCCCAGAAAACGCAGAATTTATTTTACCAAAAGAGATAGCATTTCCAACAGATTTCTCATTGTCTCACAATTTACAAGTTTTGCAACCAATAATAGAAATTATAGAACAGTTTAGATCCTCATTACGAATTCTTCATATCAATAAAAAGAAAGTAGATCTAGATAATGAACAAGAGAAAAATAAAGAGTTAATAGAAGAATATTTTAATAATCAACCTTATAGTTTTCATTATTTAACAAACAGAAGAGTAGAAGATGCTGTTCAATGTTTTGTAGAAAGTAGAGATATAAATATCATTTGTATGGTAGCAAAAAATTTAAATTACTTTCAGCAAATTCTATTTCATTCTAGGGTTGAAAAAATAAGCTATCATACAGAAGTACCATTTTTAGTATTACACGAAAAAAACGAATATTATGGATAATTCAATTTTCTTAGCAAAGTTTTGGGGCTGGTATCTTATTATTTTCTTTTTAATATTAAGCCTAAAACCCAAACGTATTAAACAAATATTTAATGATCTAAAAGACGAAAAATTTTTAATCATTTCTGCTTTTGTTGCCATTATAATTGGTCTGTTAAATATTATATTTCATAATATTTGGGAACTGAATTATAAACTTATTATTACGCTAATAGGATGGTTCTCATTATGTATTGGATTAGCATTGTTTATACTGCCAAGACGAACCATTTCTTGGCTAGAGTATGTTAACATTAAGCTTGTGCAAGTTATATATATGCTGTTATTCTTTATTGGTCTTTTTTTACTGAATAAGGTTTATGGTATCGTACTGATTTAAGTAAGGAAAATGAAAAATGATATATATCATTTTATATATAATAACATCTAGTTACATTTGAAAATAGCATTTAGCTATGACTATTGAAAATGGGGTTTTCTATTAGTTTGCATTTAATTTTGAAAGAAGCCAAACGCTAGTTTGGCTTCTTTTATTTTGTAGAAATTAGAACTAAATCATTTGACTCTAATTATGCTATATCTGATATATGTCATAGTTTCAATGGGTTATGAGATGTACTTTTAAACATCACATAAAACAATAAAGTTATGAGAAAAGTATTAGTTCCTACTGATTTTTCAGACAATGCCATGAATGCTCTAAAATATGCTTTGGAGCTATTTAAATACGATGTGAGTGAGTTCTTTATTATGCATGCTTATCAAGACGAAATATATGCAGATGAAGAATTACTATCTAGAGAAACAATGGATCAGGTTACTGAGATAATTAGTAATAGGTCTCAATTAAAGTTAGAAGGTATCTTAAATGAAATAAAAAAAATTTCCCCAAATCCAAGTCACACTTATAATATAATTTCTTCTAACAGTATGCTTATAGATGAAGCCGATAAAATTGTTGATGAAGAGAATATAGATATCATTGTTATGGGAACACGTGGTAAAACTAATGATAGGAGATTAACCTTTGGGAGCTATACATTACAAGTATTAAAATATGTACAATGTCCTGTTTTAGCGATTCCAGAAAACTATAAAGGCATACAACCAAGACATGTTCTATTTCCAACAAATTATTTAATTCCCTACAAAAGAAGAGAACTTAAACTATTGTGCGAATTAGCATCACCTTATAGAGCAGATATAGATATGCTTTACATTTCTAAAAGTGAAAAACTTTCTTTAAGACAAAAAGATAATCAGAGTTTTATAAAAGATGAATTGTGCAAGAACCAGATTAATTTTAAAAGGGTTAAGGATAAAAATATTACCAATGCCATTTATGCTTACATAAAAGAGAATGATGTAGATATGTTGGTTATGATGAATACAAGACATTCATTTTTAGAAAACATATTGTTTCAATCTACTATAGATAAAGTAAGCTTGTACATAGATATTCCATTTTTAGCATTACAAAATATAAGACGCTATTAAAAAATAACATAAAATCAATTACCATGAAAAAAATACTATTACCAACGGATTTTTCTGATAATTCTTGGAATGCTATAAAATATGCACTTCAACTGTATAAAAATGAAAAATGTAGCTTCACGTTATTACATACGTATACACCAATTATTTATCAATATGAGTATATGCAGGCAAGTTCTCCTCAATTTCATGTATTGGAAGCTGTAAAAGAATCCTCAAAAAGGAACTTAGAAATACTATTGCAAAAAATTGAAACAGAATTTAAAAACCCTAATCATGTATTTAATCAATTATCATCTTTCAATACACTCACTGCAGAAATTAATGAGCTTTATGAAGGACAGGCAATGGATATGATTATTATGGGAACCAATGGTGCTTCTGGTGTAAAAGAAGTGCTATTAGGATCTAATACAGTACATGTTTTAAAAAACGCTAAATGTCCTGTATTAGCAGTACCTAATGACTTTTCTTTTGAAACACCTCAAGAGCTGTTATTTCCTTCAGATTATGAAGTCGATTTTAAAGAAAAACATGTAAAACCAATTATAGATATTGCTTCATTGTATAATATACGTATAAACATTATTCATGTTTTTAATAGCAAAGAATTGTCAGAAAAACAGGAGCAAAATCGTATAAAATTAGAAAATTATTTTAAAAGCATCGCGCACTTATTTCACAATGTAAAGAATGAGAATATTACCGAAGCAATTACCAAATTTCAAATTAAAGCACGTGTAAACTTATTGGTAATGATTAATAATAAGCATTCGTTTTTCGAAAACTTGTTTTTTAAATCGACCATTAATCATATCGGATTTCACTTAAATGTTCCTTTTTTAGTAATTCCTTCAAAACTATAGTTATTACTGATTAATATCATTTCATAGGGTAAGTGTAAGTGCTAATTTTCAACTGTAATTAAAGATTCTGGCCATGAAAAAAAACATACTATTACCAACGGATTTTTCAGATAACGCTTGGTGTGCAGCAGTATATGCTTTAAAGTTATATGCAGAAGAAGAATGTGTATTTTACTTTTTGCATTCTACAAAAATGAAAACTTCGACGATGTCTAATATCTCTAATCGCTTATTAAAAGTGATGTCAGACAATGCTAAAGAAGAGCTTTTAGAATTAAAGGAAATGGCAGAAAATGCAAATGTAAATGCTAACCATGAGTTTAAAATAATCTTAAGTATTGAAGCTATGGATGATGCGATTGAATTCGCAATTCAAAAGTATAAAATAGACCTTATTGTAATGGGTACAAAAGGAGCAACTGGAGCAAAAGAAATTTTCTTTGGTAGCAATACTGTAAAAATTATAAAACATATTAAATCATGTCCAATTCTATTAGTACCTCATGAGTACGACTTTGTAGAGCCAAAACAGATTGCATTTCCAACAGATTATAACAGATTTTACGGAGAAGAATTACTTCCATTAAAACGTTTAGTAGAGTTATATAATTCTAAAATAAGAATAGTTCATATTAATGAGGAGAAGAACTTAAGTCATTTGCAAGACTACAATGTAGCAATGCTTAAAACTTACCTAGAGAATTATCCACATTCATTTCATTGGATGCCAGATTACACCAAAAAGGCGAATGCAATTGTTGATTTTATTGAAGAACTTAACATTAACATTCTTGTAATGATAAATTATAAACACAGTTTTATTGAAAGCATTATTAATGAGCCAGTGATTAAAAAAATTGGGTTCCACGCTACTGTGCCCTTTTTTGTAATACCATCTATAGACTTATAATAATATTACATAGTGTTAAGTAGTAACTTAAAATATACGACAATGAGACATAAAATATTATTACCTACAGATTTCTCAGAGAATGCTTGGCATGCAATTAATTATGCGACAGAGTTATATAAAAATGAACCGACTGATTTTTATATTTTAAATGTGTTTTCTGCGACTGGAAATGTATTGGAAAGTCTAATGAATCTTGAACCTGGAAGTGAATTATACGAAACAAAAAAATGGGATTCTGAAAATGGGTTAGCTAAAGTTTTAGAGAAACTGATATTACGAGGTAAAAGTGATTCTAAGCATCAGTTTAAAACGATTTCAATGTTTAGCAATACTATAGATGCTATTAAAACTGTAGTTGAGAAAAAGGATATTGAAATGATTGTAATGGGAACCAAAGGCGAAACACATTCTAGAGCTACAGCATTTGGTAGTACAGCAATATATGTTATGGAAAAAGCACGCAATTGCCCAGTAATAGTAGTGCCTCAAAAGGCAAAATTAGCATTGCCTATAGAGATTGTATTTCCTACAAGTTATAGAACACATTATAAAAGAAGAGAACTCATCTATCTCACAGATATTGCTAAAAAATGTAATGCAACAATTGTAATACTTCATGTTGCTGAAGCCAGTGAATTAGATGAAAACCAAAAAGAAAACAAGCAACTATTAGAAGAAATTTTGCAAGGTATAAATTATAAATTTCATGAGTTATCTCATAATTCTGTTATAACGGCAGTTAATGTTTTTGTAGAAAGCAGAGGTAGTGATATGGTTGCTTTTATAAACAAAAAGCATGCTTTTTTTGGCAGTATACTCTCAAGTCCTTTGGTGAAAGAAATTTCATTTCACCTTAACGTTCCAATATTGGCGATGCACGATTTAAGAAACTAAAAACACATTAAAGATGAAACAAACAGGTATATGGATAGACAAAGACAAGGCTCATGTTATTACTATTGAAAATGGAGTTGAAAAATTCCATACAATTTCTTCAAACATAGAACATTTTAATATTCATGGTGGTTCTGGTACAAGGCTAAAAGGCGGTCCACAAGACGTTATGCAAGATCGTAAATACTTAGAACGAGAAAAGCATCAATTAAAGCAGTATTTTAAAACTATTGCTACGCAAATTAAAGAAACAGATGCATTAGTGATTTTTGGACCAGCAGAAACTAATGAGAAATTTAGTACTGAATTGCACGAAAATTACAAGAGCTTAAGCACAAAAATAAAAGGAGTGAAAAAGGCTGATAGTATGACAGATAATCAAATAAAAGCTTTAGTAAGAAGTTTCTTTGGGTTGAATTAAGTTTCGACAATTTTATTAGTTAAGTAAAAACTGTCAGAATGATTTTTGTTTTGGCAGTTTTTTAAAATAGTAACAAATGAAAAATGAGAGTTTTGATATTACAAAATCATCAGGTGAGCGTGTTAAATTTTCACTAGACAAATTACAAGGATCTTTAAAGCGAACTGGCGCAGATAAACAGACTGTTAGTCAAATTATAGACAAGGTTCGGGATGAATTGTATCAAGGTATTTCTACAAAAGAAATCTATAATAGAGCCTTTGCATTGCTAAAGAAAAAGAAGAGTTATTTAGCTTCAAAATACAAGCTTAAAAAGGCAATTTATGAGTTAGGACCAACAGGATTTCCTTTTGAATGTTTTATAGGTGCTGTTTTAAAATATTCTGGCTATAAAGTAAAAGTTGGTAAAGTATTACAAGGAAAATGTGTGACGCATGAGATAGACGTAATTGCCCATAAAGGGAATGAAACTACATTAATAGAGTGTAAATTTCATGGGGAACAAGGTATTAATTGCAACGTCAAAATTCCATTATATATTAATTCGAGATACCAAGATGTAAAAACGCATTGGAATGCTAATCCGAAAAATGGAACTTCACTTTCAAAAGGTTGGGTAGTAACTAATACAAGGTTTACAGATGATGCAATAAAGTATAGTAAGTGCTGTGGCTTATATTTATTAAGTTGGGATTACCCGAAAAATGATGGACTAAAGGACCGTATTGACCGTTTAGGTTTATACCCAATTACTGTGTCTACATTACTCACTAATAGAGAAAAGCAGTTTTTATTAAGCAGAGATGTGGTGCTTTGTAGAGAGCTAATACATGATAAATTTTATTTAGATCATTTAGGTGTTTCAGAAGTTAGAAAAGAAAAAATATTTAATGAAATATCACAATTATGCACCATTGAAAATCACAAGTAATGGAAAATTTTGCAAAAATCAATTTTTTAGGAGCCTCAGGTGTTGTCACAGGTTCTAAATTCCTTATTGAAACCTTAGAACAAAATATATTAATTGACTGTGGTATGTTTCAAGGGCTAAAAGAACTACGAGAATTGAATTGGAGCGATCTTCCTATAGATGTTGAAGCGATAGATGTCGTTTTATTAACACATGGACATTTAGACCATACAGGTTATTTACCACGATTATTTAAACAAGGATTTAGAGGTAAGATTATTGGCACAGCACCAACGCTGGCAATTGCAGAAATTATATTAAAGGATAGTGCCAAAATACATGAAGAAGAGGCTGAAAAAGCGAATAAAGAAAAATACACTAAACACAATCCAGCATTGCCCTTTTTTACTATTAGAGAGGCAGAAGAGACTATAAAATTATTTCATGCAAATATTGATGATAAATGGATGCCTTTATCAGAGCATATATCTTATCGTTTTCAATATAATGGACATATCATTGGAGCTACTTTTATTGAATTAGATATAAACAAAAAACGTTTCGTTTTTTCAGGAGATATTGGAAGACGTAATGATTATCTTTTAGATGATCCTAAAACTCCAGAATGGGCAGATTTTTTGTTTATAGAAAGTACGTATGGTAATAAATTGCATCCAGAAGAAGACATAGAAGAAATACTGGCATCACTAATAAAAAAAACCATAAACAAAAAGAGTAATTTAATTATACCAAGTTTTGCTGTTGAGCGCTTACAAACTCTTATGTATATTCTTTGGCAACTTTACAAAAAACATAAAATACCAAACATTCCTATTTTTATTGATAGCCCAATGGGAAATAATGTTTTAGACGTATTTAAGCGCTTTCCTAATTGGCACAAACTGTCTCCAGCTGAGTATAATGAAATGTGTAATCACGTCAATATTGTACAATCCTATAGAGAAACATGGGAAACTATTGATGATAAAAGATCAAAAATTGTTATTGCTGGTAGTGGAATGGTTACTGGTGGAAGAGTGCTCACTTATTTGAAGCAACTTATCGATGAACCATCAACAACAGTCTTATTAGTTGGCTATCAAGCAGAAGGAACACGTGGTAGACAATTGCAAGATGGTGTTCATGAAATACGATTTTTTGGCAAATATTATCCAGTTAAGGCAACGATAAAAAGTATTGAAAGTTTATCTGCACATGCCGATCAAAGAGATTTAATAAACTGGATGCAAAACATTAAAAATGTTCCAGAAAAAGTATATTTAATTCATGGTGAACCGACGGCATTAGATGCGTTTAGAGTTAAAATTAAAGATACATACGGTTGGACAGTGCGTATTCCGAAATTGACTGATGTCGATAAAGTAATTATTTAATGCTAAAGTGTTTAACTGATTAATATCATTTCGAAAAACACATGCTGTTAGTAAATTAGAGACGTAAAAAAATAAGTTTAATTCTAAAACCTATAAATTATGTCACTTATTAAATTTAATAACCGAAACAGATTATTCCCATCTTGGAATAATGAAAGCTTAAAGAGTTTTTTGAGCAGTGATGACTTTTTTAACAATGACTTTTTTGAAGAAGATAGTTTAATGCCTGCAATGAATGTGAAAGAGCACGATGAAGATTTTGAAATTGAATTTGCAGCTCCTGGTTTTTCTAAAAAAGATTTCGAAGTAACCATAGACGATAATATTCTTAATGTATGTGGTGAGAAAAAGCATGAAGTTGAAGAGAAAGAGGAAGATTATACTCGTAAAGAATTTAGTTACAATTCATTTAGAAGATCATTAACATTGCCTAAATCTGTAAGCACAGATCAAGAAGTTAAGGCTACCTACAAAAATGGTATTCTTAAACTTAATCTTCATAAAAAAGAAGAAGCAAAAGAGCAACCTAAAAAAGTTATAGAAGTTATCTAAAACCTATTAATTAAAGCAGAGTGTATTGTAAATGTACACTCTGCTTTTTAAACCTAATTCTCATGAAAACAATACAGACCAATGCAAGGCATACTGAATGGTTAAGTGCAGAAGATATGCACGACACCTCTAAAAAATGGTTGTCAGAATTAGAATTCGGCAAAGAAGAACAACTTTTTTTTGAAGATTTAATTAGATCGTTTACACTTCAAATACTAGATAATAATCATTTTGAAGAAAGTAAAATCTTAATCGTTAAACTCAGCAAAATTGTTAAACAGACGCAAGTTTTAATAAATGCTGTCATATCACACGAAAAAAAATTATCTATTCTTGTTGATGGAGTAGATCAAATCCAAGAAGAAATGGCTTACAGAAAAGAACATCGAAATCTTATTGAGCTAATAAGCGAATTTCAAAAGCGATACAAGTCTATTAAAACGAAGCTCTTTAATTTAATAAAGATTGTAATGAAAGAAGGAAAACAAAAACGGCTATTGGATAAACAATGATTAAACTAAAAACAACTCTTATGAAACGCTCATTAGTTATTATAGTATTATTAGTATTAAGTTGCTCTACATCTCAACTTGTTGATAGCTGGAAAAGTCCAGATATAGATACTTATTCGCCTTCTAAAGTTTTAATTGTTGGGTTAACACCTAACATCGTTGCAAAACAAAAATTTGAGGATCAGCTTAAAGAACAATTAGAAATGCGTGGTATCGAAGCAATTACAAGTATGGACTTTTTTAAGCCATCATTTAAAACCGAAAAGTTAACAGAAGCCGAGCTCAAAATACTAGAAAATGATTTAATTAGAGATGGTTTTGATACCGTTTTATTTTCAAAAGTAATAGGAGTAGAGGATAAAATTGCCTACAGTAAGAACTTTGATGTTTATGATAAAACCTTCATACGATTTAAAGACGATTATTTAAGGTATCAAGATGTTTTTTATAATCCAGATTATTATGAAGAATATACAGTCTATAATGCAGAAACATCTATGTTCTGTATTTGCCCTTCTAAAGACAGAGAACTTATTTGGAAAGGTTATATAGATATAGTAGATCCACAATCCATTGATACTACTGTAAGTGATTATGTAAAGTTAGTTGTTACTGTTTTAGAAGAACAACAATTGATTAGCCCTAGGATTTTAGAAGCTATTGAAAGACCTATAGAATAAGAAACTTGCTAAGCGGATATAATACCTTCGAGAATATCACCAACAAAATAGGAAACCATTGCGGCCAAAATGCCTAAAATGAGTGTTTCTAAAATGCCTTTTAGTTTACTAGTTTGAGTAACATAGGTTTTTAAGAATCCAATAAAAATAAAAGCTATAGATGTAAATATACTGGTCCAAACAAATAGGTTTCCTGGAAAAGTGCCTATATAGTCCCAGACATAAATTATTAATGGAATTATGCCAATTGAAATAAATGAAATATAGGTTACAAATCCCATCATAAATGGGGATTTAGTTTCTTCAGACATCTTTAGTTCATCTTTCATCATCACATCGACCCAACGGTCTTTATCTGCTGTAATAGTATCTACAACTTTTTGCAATAAATTTCCTGTAAACCCTTTATTGCGATAAATGTCTTCAACTTCTTTTCTTTCGCTTTCTGGTAGATGATCTACCTCCCAATACTCCACAGCTTTATGCTTATTGTAATTGTCTTTGACAGATTTTGAAGAAAGGTAAGCACCAACTGACATGGCAAATCCATCAGCAAGTAAATTTGCAAATCCTAGAATAATTATAATTTTTTTATCTAAGCCTGCACCAACAGCACCAGATACTACCGCAAATGTTGTAACTGCTCCATCAATGCCTCCATATACAAATTCACCTAAATAGTCTTGGTATTTATGAAACCAATTATTTGTGTTATGAATACTGTTTTCTTCATGTTCTAAAAGTGCATTCATAAGTTTTAAGAGTGAGAGATGAGTAAAGGAACTCTAATTTTATTACTTATTTCTGTTGTAGGAGAACCAATAAAAAAGCGTTCAAAAAAACTTTCTTTTTGTACTATTAAAGCTGTTAAATCGATATGATGAGTTTGAGTGTAGCAACTAACAACATGTTCTGTAGGTATATTGTTTATTGCATGATATTCATAATTAGTTTCTTTCAAAAAATAATTAATATGATTGTTGTCTTTTAGAGCTTCCTTAGAATCCTCATTCTGAGGCTTAATTCTTAAAAGGTGAAGCTTTTTACAATAGCGATTAGTAAACTTTAAAATGTCAGTAAAGGCAGTTCCGCTTAAAGAATCAAATAGGTCTAACGGCAATAAAATATGATTAGGAATTCTATATTCAAAACCTTCAGGAATAACTAGAGTAGGGCAATCGACTTTGCGTATAATATTAATCGTGTTACTACCAAAAACAACCTCTTTGGCTCCAGTAACACCATTTGTACCCATAACAATCAAATCAATAGTTTTAGATGATATTGCTTGGTTTATGGAGTCTATTAACACGTCATGGTCAACAATTATTTCAAAATTAAAATTCTTGTTATTAAACTCGCTTTTAAGTTCTCTTACTAGTTTCGTTAATGCATGCTTTGACTTTTTTATAAGAACATCGTAAATACTTTGATTTCCTGCTAACATTAAGTCGTCACTAATATAGGATGTAGACATTTCAACATGAAGTACAAAGAAATTACAGGTGTCTTCTTTAAATAATTGTAACGCATAGCGCATTGCATTAATTGAATTTTCTGAAAAGTCCGTGAGTAGCAGTATGTTTTTCATAACACTTTTATTTGCTTAAGAAAAGTACTATATCTAGCTGAAAATAAATATGATAATGGTCATACCTTACTAAATTCTTAAAATGAATGTTACCAATTAACCAATAAACAGAAAGGCTTTACCTAATAGATAAAGCCTTTCTGTTTAAGTGTTTTTTGAATTAAACATTCAAATCTGTCTTGCGATCTTGTAAAGACTTAATAAAAGGTTGTTTAGTTAAAATTTGTCCTGTTGCAGCTTTAATGGCATTAGCCAAAGCACCTCCTGCAGGAGGTAAACCCGGTTCACCTAATCCGGTTGGCGACAACTCGTTTTCAACAAAATAGGTTTCAACTATTGGTGTTTCTTTCATTCTAATTAAACGATAGGTATTAAAGTTGACATCTTGCGGCTTACCATTTTTAAAAGAAAAGTCTCCATACATTGCATGGCCAATACCATCAATAACACCACCTTCAATTTGGTTTTTCGCGCCTGTTGGGTTAACAACAATGCCACAATCTACAGCTACAGTAACTTTTTCAACTGATGGTTGTCCATTCTTCATTGTAATATCTACAACTTCTGCAACATGTGTATTATGACTATAATAAGCTGCAAATCCTTGGTAAACTCCATTTTTGCTATTTCCCCAATTACCTTTTTCAACAGCAAGTTTAATAGTATTTGTCATTCGTTCTGCGGAATACTCAATAGTTACATCCTCACCATCTTTTACATTTTTGAGTAAATCTAAACGTAGTTGTACAGGATCGATATTTAATTCTGTTGCTAATTCATCAAAAAAACTTTGTTCAGCAAAGGCGAGGAAGTTGGTGTAAGGTGCTCTCCAAGCTCCAGTAGTAATATTACTTTGATAATTAGCGATATCTACTTGATAGTTCTCAATGGCTCCAGCTGGGAAAAAGTTTGGAATTAGACCATACATATTACTATTAACAGCAGCTTCTTTTAAATGATACCCAGTAATCTTACCATCTTTTAATGCTGCAGCAATTTTGTATTTAATAGCTGGTCTATAAACACCAGTAGTCATATCGTCTTCTCTTGTAGAGATTAATTTTATAGGTTGTTTTATCTTATCTGCAATTTCAGCAGCTTCATATGCAAAATCTCCATATAGACGTCTTCCAAAACCTCCACCCATTCGCGTCATGTCTACATGTACATCTTCAAGATTACGATTTAATAATGATGCTACAACCTTTGCAGCAGCTTCTGGAGTTTGTATTGGTCCAACTAAATGCACTTTTTCATTTGTGATATTTGCGAAAAAATTCATTGGCTCCATGCAGTTGTGAGGTAAGAAAGGAGATTCGTAAACTCGCTCTATAACTTTATCAGCACCAGCAAAAACTTTCTTTACATTACCATCTGATCTCATGGTATTAAACTTTTTACCATTCAATAAATCATTCAATTCCTTATCATGCTGCTCAGTGCTCTCAGTCGAGGATTTATCTTTCCATATAGCTTTTATAGCTTTTTTACCTTTTATAACATCCCAAGTTGTCTTTCCAATGACTACGACTTTATCACTTTCACTTAAGCGTACACTCCAATGTGCAGATCTGTCAAACTCATCTTGATTTAAATAATTCCTCGCTTTTTCTCCAATAGTAATCACATCAATTACTCCAGGTAAAGCTTTAGCTTCGGCAGCATCATATGATTCTAAAATTTGCCCAAATGCAGGAGGTCTCAGTACTGAGGCATATAACATACCATCGACTTTATAATCCAATCCAAATAATGGTTTTCCGGTTATAATATCATCTATATCTACGTTAATAGCATCTTTACCAATAATTTTAAAATCTTTTGGTTCTTTTAGAGCCACATTTTCGGGTACTTCTTGAGTTGCAGCTTCATTTACTACATCTCCATAACCTAAGGTTTCTCCATTAGCGTTTTTTATAATTCCATTGGAAGCTGAACAAGAAGCCGCATCAATTCCCCATTTTACTGCAGCTGCGTTAATTAGCATTTGTTTTGCAGTTGCACCAGTTTGGCGTAATGCATCCCAACCAAAACGAATAGACTGACTTCCACCTGCAACTTGTCTTTGAAAATTTTCAGTATCTAAAGCACCTTGCTCTACACTAACATGATCCCATGGTACATCTAATTCTTCTGCAATAATCATTGGCATAGAGGTTTTTACTCCTTGGCCAATTTCTGGATTAGGAGAAAAAATAGTGACATAACCGTTATTTGCAATTTTGATAAAAGCGTTAAAATCATTGAAGTTCAGTTTTGAAACATCAACAGGAGGAACGGCTGCTTCTTTACAAGAATTAAAAAAGTTGAACCCGATTAAAAGTCCACCACTGGCAAGTGCAGATGTTCTTATAAAATTACGTCTGCTAAAAGTTAGTTTGTTTTGATTTTTCATAATTATTTAGCTTAAGACATTTTTTTAGCAGCCAAAGCCACTGCTTTTTCTATTCGGTTATAACTTGCACATCTACAAAGATTATCATGCATTGCGTTTCTAATATCTTGATTATTAGGATTAGGGTTTTGCTTTAAAAAGGAAGAAGCTGTCATTATTTGACCAGCTTGGCAGTATCCACATTGAGGTACATCGAGTTCTTTCCATGCATCTTGTACAGGATGTAATTTATCCTCAGATAAGCCTTCAATTGTTGTAATTTCAGAATCTTCTAATCGCGAAGCTGGTAAAAGACAACTACGAGTTGCAACACCATCTATATGAACCGTACATGCACCACATTGACCAATACCACAGCCAAATTTAGTACCTACTAAATCGAGTTCATCTCTGAGTACCCAAAGTAGAGGTGTGTCTGAGTCAGCTTTAACGCTAACTTTCTTTCCGTTAATCTTTAAATTATAACTTGCCATATGCCTAATATTTCCTTTAAAGTTAATCTATTTTATTCGAAATTTATTGAATTTAAATAGTCTTGATATTCTTTTTTAGTGTCTATATCCATCAAGTTTGTTTTTTTTAATGGAATAATATCTTCTTTTCTAGTATTCAAAAAGTCTTTAGCTCCTTTGTCTCCTTTTAGTTTTAATAATTGATTAAAGTAAGTTTTAGGAATGATTGTAGGAACTCCAAACGTGTTATCATATGTAGATGCTATTATTTTCGTACCATTATTTTTATAAGTATTAATCATTTCATTAAGATACTTGCCTTTGATTAAAGGTTGGTCTCCTAACAAAATTAAAACAGCATCAAAATTTTGATTGATTATATATTGAATCCCAGATACAATACTAGAACTTAATCCTGATTCATAGTTTGGATTGAAAATAGATTCTATATTATATTTAGAAATGGATGTTCTTACAGCCTCAGCATTTGCACCTAAAATGCAAGATACCTGATTTGCATTAGATTGCAATGCATTTTCAATGGTCACTCCTAAAAGTGTCGTTTTTCCTATAGGCAAAAGTTGTTTTGCAACTCCCATTCGTGATGAGTTGCCTGCTGCTAGTATAAGAATAGCAATATTCATCTATTAATTTTGTTTATGCTAAAGTTATTCAAAATAATGGTCTTTAATTTAAATGATAGTCATATTGCGTATTTTTGCAAAAAAAAAAGAATGTCTATTATAGAAAAATTGCAATGGCGTTATGCGACCAAAAAATTTGATTCTTCTAAAAAACTTTCCGAAGAAAAACTTACAATTCTTAAGGAAGCTTTTAATTTAACAGCTTTGTCTTATGGTTTGCAAACCTTGAAACTCGTAATTGTCGAAGAGAAAAAGATCAGAGAACGTTTGGTAGAATTATCTTATGGTCAGAGACAAGTTGCCGATTCATCACATTTATTAGTGCTTTGTATTCAAACTGAAATTGATAATGAAGATGTAGATGAACATTTTGATACTGTAAAGGAAATAAGAAATACACCTGATTCTATTTTAGATCCATTTAAGGATCAATTAAAATCTACGCTCGATGCTATGCCAGTTGATAAGAAGATAGATTGGGCAACCAAACAAGCTTATATTGCTTTAGGTAATTTGATGACGGTTTGTGCTATAGAAGATATAGACAGTTGCCCAATGGAAGGGTTTTTACCAGTAGAAGTTGATAAGGCTTTAAAGTTAGACACGTATGGTTTAAGTTCTGTTTTAATGCTTCCAGTTGGTTACAGAGCAGAAGATGATATGTTTGCTGATTTTAAAAAAGTACGTAAGCCTTTAGCAGAAACTATTATAGAAATGTAAAAGTTTTCTTCAGCAAAATTCACAAAAGATTATATTTGTTAGAGTAAATTCAACTATTAAAGTTTATGCCAGGATTCGAATTATTTAGTGATTTAGAACGAAAAGAAGTGAGTGATGTTTTAGACAATGGTGTTTTAATGCGCTATGGTTTTGATGGTATGCGCAAAGGACATTGGAAAGCTAAATCGTTAGAGCAAGAATTAGAAAAACAATTACAGGTTAAACATGCGCAATTGGTTTCTAGTGGAACAGCTGCAGTTTCTGTAGCATTAGCTTCAGCTGGTATTGGGTCTGGTGATGAGGTTATTATGCCAACCTTTACGTTTGTTGCAAGTTTTGAAGCGATTATGATGCTAGGAGCAATTCCTATTTTAGTTGATATTGATGATACTTTAACTTTAGACCCTATAAAAGTTAAAGAAGCGATTACGTCTAAAACCAAAGCAATTATGCCTGTGCATATGTGTGGTAGTATGGCCAACTTAGATGAACTACTTGCAATTTGTAAAACACATAATTTAATTTTAATTGAAGACTCATCACAAGCTACAGGAGCTACTTACAAAGGGAAACCATTAGGTAGTATTGGTGATTTAGGATGTTTATCGTTAGATTTTGTTAAAATTATTACTGCAGGAGAAGGTGGAGCTGTATTAACTAATAATGAGCAATTTTACAGACATGCAGATCATTACAGTGATCATGGACATGACCATGTTGGTAAAGATCGTGGTGCAGAATCACATCCTTTTTTAGGTTATAATTTTAGAATTTCAGAATTGCATGCAGCAGTTGGTTTGGCTCAGTTAAGACGCTTAGATGAGTTTGTTGCAATACAGAAAAAAAACTATACGATTATAAGAGAAGCTCTTTCTCAAATCCCTGAAGTTACATTTAGAAGAGTTCCAGAAGGTGGAGTAGAAAGCTACTCGTTTTTAAGCTTCTTTTTACCAGATATAGAGATTTCTAGAAAAGTTTCTATTGCATATAAAAACAAAGGTGTTGATGCTTGTTGGAATTATTATGATAACAGTTGGCATTATATTAGAGAATGGAATCATTTAAAAGAAATGAAATCATTATATCCTATTTCTTCTGAAGTTAAAAAAGGTTTAGAATATCTTCAAACAAAAACCTTTGAGCAATCAGACCATTACATTGCTCGTAATATATCTTGTTTAATAAAATTATCTTGGACTGAAGAAGAAGTTAGAGAGCGAGCAGAGAACATGGTTGGTATTATAAAATCCGTATTATTATAATGATTGTAATATAAAGCGTTACAATCGTCATGATTTTAAGTTGTACATTTTTATATTGTTGTATTGTTCTTGTATAGGCTAAAAATTAGTTTGCGCTTATTTCTATTCATAGTTTTATCAAAAAATACACTATGAAATTAAATTACGCTTTAGCTACACTTCTTTTTTTATTTAATCTTTTGTCGCTAGCATAACAAACACCTATAGATTTTTCAGGTAGCTCTGATAATTTTACAGCATTTAGTAATAGTGGCTTTTCATTTAATGTAAATCCTCAAGATGCTAGTGATGATGTTGGTCAGTTTTTTAATGATGGTTCTGAAGGATGGCAAGGCTTCTATAAAGATTTATCTCAACCTATAGATTTAGACGAGCAACAACTAATTACTTTATCTTTTTATCAATTTGATCCGAATGCACATGCCATAATGATAAAACTAGAGAATGGAACTAATGCAGATGTTGAAGTTGTTCATAACAATTCTGGAGCTGGTTGGGCAAATGATATTGCTTTCGATTTTGCCAATGCTACCATTAGTGGAACAAGTAATACTGTTTTTGCAACAGGTGCATACAGTAGGGTAACTATTTTTATAGATGGAGGAGTAACCACACCTAGAACCTATTTAATAGATAACATTAATGATGGTTCAGAGGCAACAGACCCTAATGAATTAGATGTAATATATACTGATTTAGTTTGGTCAGATGAATTTGATACAAATGGTTCTGTGAATTCTAGTAATTGGTATCATCAAACGCAATTGCCAGCAGGTGGAAGTTGGTTTAATGGAGAACAGCAGCATTATACTAATCGCATAGAAAACTCTTTTGTTGAGAATGGTTTTTTAAATATAGTAGCAATTAAAGAATCTTTTACTGATCAAAATGAAACAAAACAATATACTTCTGCACGATTGAATTCTAAATTTGCTTTTACTTATAGTAGAGTAGATGTAATGGCAAAATTGCCTTTTGGAGATGGTACTTGGCCAGCGATTTGGACTTTAGGAAAAAATGTTAACGAAGATGGCGGTTTTTGGGATAGTCAATACGGAACAGTAGGTTGGCCAGCTTGTGGTGAAATAGATATAATGGAGCATGGCTTGGGTGCTACAAACCATGTTAGTAGTGCGTTGCATACCCCTTGTGCTGGTTGTTCTGGAGCTACAATGAATTTTCAGTCTTACACTTTAAATGATGTAGCTAATGAGTTTCATAAGTATTCTGTAAACTGGTCTCCAAATCAGATTACATTTTTAATTGATGACGTTGGTTTTTATACTTATAATCCTGCTGTTAAGGATAATGGTACTTGGCCCTTTTATGAAGATCAGTATCTATTGTTAAATATTGCAATGGGTGGAGTTGCTGGTACTATAGATCTAAATTTTATTGAGAGCAGTATGGTCATTGATTATGTGAGGGTTTACCAAAATAATAATTTAAGTATAGATGACGAATTTGCTAGTAAGTTTGGTGTTTATCCTAATCCAACTTCAGATATTATTAATATTATATCGGAAGAAAACATCGATAATCTAGAACTATATAATTCGATTGGTCAGTTGGTCCTTCATAAAAAGAAAAATACTAAGCAATTAAATATTGAAGATTTAAACTCTGGAGTTTATATTTTAAAATATACACAGGGAATCTTTCTACAACGAAAAGGGTACTAATAAACTAGTAATTAACGTAATCCGAAATTTCTAAACCGTAACCAATCATTCCAACACGTTTAGTTTGAAGATTATTAGAAATAAGTTTTAGTTTACTAATTTTTAAATCATGTAAGATTTGCGCTCCAATACCAAAATCTTTACTGTCCATTCCTAAGCTAGGCGCTTTTACTAATTTCCCATCAACTTGATTTTCTTTAAGAATAGACAAACGTGTCAACAAGTTCATAGACTGGGATTGTTGGTTGATGAAGATAACTGCACCTTTGCCTTCTTTATTGATGACTTTGAACATATCATCAAGCTTCTTGTCTGCATTATTGGTTAAAGTACCTAAAATGTCATTATTAACTAGTGTTGCATTAACACGAGTTAAGATAGGTTCATCAGATTTCCAAGTCCCTTTTGTTAATGCAATATGTACTTGATTATTTGTGGTTTGTAAATAAGCTCTTAATCTAAACTTACCAAATCGCGTTTCGATCTCAAAATCTTCTTTTCGTTCTATTAACGAATCGTACTCCATACGATAAGCTACTAAATCTTCAATAGATACAATTTTTAAATTGAATTTTTGAGCCACTTCCATAAGTTGTGGTAAACGTGCCATAGTACCATCTTCATTCATAATTTCTACAATCACACCAGCAGGTTCAAAATCAGCTAAACGCGCAAAGTCTATTGCAGCTTCAGTATGTCCTGTACGCCTTAAAACACCACCTTCTTTTGCAACTAATGGAAAAATATGTCCAGGTCTTGCCAATTCGAAAGCCTTTGTGTTCTTATGTACTAATGCTTTAACTGTTTTAGATCTATCACTAGCAGAAATTCCTGTACTAACTCCATTTCCTCTTAAATCTACAGAAACCGTAAAAGCTGTTTCCATAGGGTCCGTATTATTCCTAACCATCATGTTTAACTCCAATTCTTCACAACGGTGTTCCGTAAGAGGAGCACAAATTAAACCACGACCATGAGTAGCCATAAAGTTGATCATCTCTGGCGTTACCATCTCAGCTGCAGCTAAAAAGTCTCCTTCATTCTCACGATTTTCATCATCAACAACGATGATTACTTTGCCTTGACGAATATCTTCGATGGCTTCTTCAATTGTATTTAAACAGGTTGTAGTCTTCACGTTATTAGCTATCATAGCGACATATTTGATTTAACAAAGGTAAGCTTATTTTATATTCTGAAGACAGCTCCTATAGAAGTCTTGACCTATTTTATTTCTGAGGAAGATATATTTTATAGGATAGAGTGGGAGTGTTAGAATAAGAATAATAAGACTATTTCCTTGTGCTTTTTGCTCTATGGTTTTATAAAATTTATAATATACAACAGCATCGACAATCACATAAATTATAAAAAACACAAAAGCAACAATACTAAGACTCAATGACGTTTCAGCAATTTCGGGAAGCTTATTGTTTTTAAATACAAAGAAAAGGATTAACAATATTGTACCAGTGCAAAAGCTAACGAGGTTTGTTTTTGAATAATCTTTATAGTCTTTAAGCAATGCTTTAGCCTTAATTAATTTATCTGAAATATCTAAACCTTCAGATTTTAAACCTTCTAGAGGAATATTTCTATTTAATAGATTATGAAGCGCAATCTCTTTTGGTTTTTTATCTAAATCAAAGTCTCCTTGTTTTTTTATGATACCAACTAATTCTTCAACAGAATATTTTTTATAATAGTTATAAGATTTTGTGTCACTTTCAGAAAGTTGAAACTTACTCTTTGGTGTAAATAAACGCTTTAATGGTACTAATATCGCATCAAATTGAAAGACTCCCTTATCATTAGTTGCTCGCGTAGTTAAATAAATACTTAAAGGCAACATCACAGCTGTAGAAAGCCAAGAACCAATAATTGGACTAAAACTTCCTTTTTCTGCACTGTTTTTAGCAAAAATACCAAAGAAGTGATAAGTTAAGAATAACACAATAGCAATTACCATTGGTAAACCAAGACCACCTTTTCTAATTAAAGCACCAAGGGGAGCACCAACAAAGAATAGAATGATACAAGCAAATGCTAAAACAAATTTATCGTGTAGGGCAATAGTATGCTTATTCAGCCAAATGTTTTTTGTTTCAAATGTTGTTTTGTTGGAATCTATAATCTGTTTAGTACTGTTAGTACTATTAATTGCCAAGTTTACAATTTGAACCTTGTTAGTCGTGTTAAATAAATCTAGGATATTCTTACCAGAATAAAGTGTATCTACTCTAATTGTATCTATATTTTTGTTTAATGCGGAATATGTACTTCGATTATATAATGTTTTAGATAATGACATATAATCGTCATTTCTTTTAGCTTTAAGACTGTCAATGGTATAAACTAATTGTTCTACATCTAGCATGTTATAACGACCAGTATGATTCTTGTCCTCTAAGTCGTCAGAATTCAAGATTTCTAAATCTACATTAATAATATAACTATCAAAATAACTTTTGACATGTGGTTTGTTTTTATTCTTACGATTGTCTTTATTAAGGATTTCTTCGTAATAGTTTCCGTTTATTAATTCGAGCTGAAGAATATTAGAACTAGGGCTACTTTTTAATTCACCTTTTTCTGAAGAAATAACTTTATAGTTGCCTACGCGCGTTGTAGTTTTTTGATGAATAATAACTCCTTCTAAAAATTGACCTCTGTCACCAGATTTCTTATCTACTTTAATATTAATATTCCCTATCTCGTTAAATTGTCCTTCTGCAATAGCTAATGCAGGTTTTACTTTGGCAATATTTCGTCTTAAATTATAGAAATTGTATTCTCCCCAAGGAATCACATTATTTGCAAAAAAGAAACAACCAATACCAAGCGCAATAATAAAAACACTTAAACTTCTCATGGCACGCTGTAATGAGATACCTGTAGATTTCATTGCAGCGAATTCATAATTTTCGGCAAAGTTGCCAAATACCATGATAGAGGACAAAAGAATCGTTAATGGTACAACCAAAGGAATAAGCTTTGGCATGTAGTACATAATGAATTTTGCGGTTACTGAAACATCTAAGTCTTTACCAGCAAGTTCAGCAATGTATAGCCAAACTCCTTGGAGGACAAAGATGAACATGAATATAATAAAGACGCTAAAAAACGTCCTTAAGAATGTGATAAGTATGTACCTATCTAATATTTTCATGTGCCTATTCTTATTGATTCGGAATGGTCACATAGAATATCTATATAAGTATTACTCTTTTTGAGTAAATAAAATTGATATTTCATTAAACCTTAATCGATTTTATTGATAAAGTAATCACTGTATTTACTTTCGTCAAATGTAAATAAGGTTTTTGAAATAGGCTCATCTGTTTTAAAAGAATTAACGGTTAATGTGGTTTTTGTTCCGTTTTTGCCAACTTCAATTAAGTTATAGATATGTTTTGTAGTAGCATCTATACCTAATAAGACATGCTTTATTTCAGAATTTGTATCAATAGGACTTAATTTTACATATTGAATTTTTCTTCCTTTTACATTTTGAACAATATCCATTTTATAAGTATAACCATCTTCGTAGAAAGACAACATTTTACTTGGTGTAATTGTACTTTCATCCTCTGTGTTATCTGAAGAAACTGTAACTTCTTCATCTTCTGGACTAATTGTATAAAGTGTTTTTCCATCAAAAATACGAGTAACACCTAAAATATTAAGCTTGTATCTTTCTCCTTGCATAACCACGTCACCACGTGTTTCTTGATTAATATTTTCGCTAGCATTGTTTAGTTCGTATTTAAAATCTAAACTAATGTTTTTATATGCTTTAATTTTTTTGCTTACCTCAGTAAGTAATGTTTCAGCTTTTGCGTCGCTTTGGGCAAATCCTGTAAGTCCTAGTGCAAAAAATGCTATTACAATTAATTTTTTCATCTTTATGTAGTATAATCTTTTTTATTGTTTTTCGTTTTCTAATAATTGATCTAAGGCTAATAAATCTGGTACTAATACTTGCCTAGCTTTACTGCCTTCAAAACCGCCAACGATTCCGGCAGCTTCTAACTGATCAATAATTCTACCAGCTCTGTTATAACCTAATTTTAATTTTCGTTGTAATAAAGAAGCTGATCCTTGTTGAGCTATAACAATAAGTTCTGCGGCATCTCTAAACAACTTATCTCTGTCTGAAATATCTATATCAAGATTTGTGCCACCTTCTTCACCAACATACTCTGGCAATAAGTGTGCATCTGGATACGCTTTTTGAGAACCAATAAATTCAGTTAATTTTTCAACCTCAGGAGTATCTACAAAGGCACATTGAATACGGATTAATTCATTGCCTTGCGTGTACAACATATCTCCACGGCCAATTAATTGATCTGCACCAGAGCCATCTAAAATGGTACGCGAATCTATTTTACTTGTTACTCTAAATGCAATACGAGCAGGAAAATTCGCTTTAATAATACCAGTAATAACATTAACAGAAGGACGTTGTGTTGCAATAATTAAATGAATTCCGATAGCACGAGCCAATTGAGCTAATCTAGCTATAGGTGTTTCTACTTCTTTACCAGCTGTCATTATTAAATCGGCAAACTCATCAACCACTAATACGATATAAGGTAAAAATGCGTGACCATCATTAGGGTTTAACTTTCGGGCTTTAAACTTAGTGTTATACTCTGCAATGTTTCTACAAAAAGCATTTTTAAGCATTTCGTAACGGTTATCCATTTCAATACAAAGTGAATTCAATGTGTTTATAACTTTAGTGTTATCTGTAATAATAGCATCTTCACTATCTGGAAGCTTTGCTAAATAGTGACGCTCAATTTTATTGAAAAGCGTCAATTCTACTTTTTTAGGATCAACCAAAACAAACTTAACTTCAGCAGGATGCTTCTTATATAATAAGGACGTCAAAACTGCATTTAATCCAACCGATTTACCTTGACCTGTTGCACCAGCCATAAGCATATGTGGCATTTTAGCTAGATCTACAACAAAGGTTTCGTTGCTAATTGTCTTACCAAAAGCAATTGGTAATTGCATTTCTGATTTTTGAAATTTCTGAGATGCAATGACCGAACGCATAGATACTATGGTAGAGTTCTTATTAGGTACCTCAATACCAATAGTTCCTTTCCCAGGAATTGGTGCAATAATTCTAATCCCAAGAGCAGCTAAAGATAAAGCGATATCATCCTCTAGATTTTTTATTTTTGAAATTCTTATACCAGCCTCTGGTACGATTTCATATAATGTAACTGTTGGGCCAATAGTAGCTTTTATACTACTAATCCCAATTTTATAATTACTTAACGTTTCAACAATTTTGTTCTTATTCTCTTCAAGTTCTTCCTGATCTATAGAGATTCCTTCATTATCGTATTTTTTTAATAAATCTAATGGAGGAAATTGATATTTACCTAACTCTAAAGTAGGATCAAATTGTCCAAAATCTTCAACCAGTTTGTCAGCAAGGTTATCTGTTTCAGACTTTTCTTCTTCAACAGTTTCGACTTTTAATTCAGGTACCTCAATTGTTTCTTCCTTTGGCTTTTCTGTTACCTCCATTTTAAGCTTTTCAACTTTTGTTTCTGGCTTAGAATGGTTACTAATTGTTGGTTCAGGTTTATCTAAAGGAATTTCGAAAGCAGATTTAATCGCTTCAGCTTCTTCTGTTAAGCTATTGTCAATAATTACGGTTGATTCTGAAGTTTCACGTTCTGACTGTAAGTCTTCTTTAATATCACGTTTGGCTCTATTAAAAAGATTTACAAAAGTATCTCCAGTCACTTTAAATCGAATAGCTAAATAAGCGATAAGCCCAAAGAGTAGGAGTAGTGCTGTACCAACTTTACCAATATAATCTTGAAAGAAATGATTCATTTCATAGCCAATGGTTCCGCCGAGAAGGTCATATTTATGTGTAAAGAATCCGAATAAAATCGATAACCATATCACAATTAATGTCCCCCAAATCCAATGCTTTCTGAGTTTGACTTTCTTTAAATTTAAAGTCACATAAACGCCAGAAAGAAACAATAAGCCAGAAAAAATAAATGAAGGAATCCCAAAACCTTTGGTGATAAATAGCTCACTTACCCAAGCACCTAACTGGCTTGCCCAATTTTTGTATTCCTCTGAGCGTTCAGGGAAGTTGCTAAGCACACTTTGATCTTCTTTACCTGTAAATACAAAAGATAAAAATGAGATAAAAAGAAGCACACCGAGTATAATAAGCAAACTACCAAAGACAAGTTTTTGCTGATTAGATAGTTTAAAAGACGGCTTTTTTAATTTCGTCTTCGCCTTTGTTTTAGTCTTCGGTTTCGCTTTAGTTGTGGTTTTCTTTTTAGTTGTTTTTTTTGCCATTTTATGCCGAATTTATTTCGGTAACTAATTCCGACGTATCGAAAATTTATTTTTTATTTATAACCTCTTGCTTTTTTAGAAATGCCGTTCACATAGTTTTTAATAATCATTACTTTTTCTGCTTGCTCAAAACCATTAAAACCATTAATGTCGTCATTAATAATTCGCGTATTGTAAAACTCTAAATATTTGCTTGCTAAAGGCAAGTAGGACCAATGCCATTTTTCTAAATTATAGCCTGTCCTATCTTTATTTTTCTCAGTGTAAACCTGATAAAATCCAAAGTCATTAGCATGGGTTGTTAACCACTGATATTCATTAAGTCCTTTTCCGCTGTTAAAATACGAATTATTTAGACTATTTAAGTCTATATCTGTTCCCCAATGATGTCTTGAAGAACTTGGCATAGAACTGTATTCTAAAATTTTTAAAGTACGTTCTAGAGGTTTAAGGTTTTGATAGGTTTTCCATTTACGCTCCCAAATTGCTTTTTGTTCTTCAAAATTACGAGTTCCTGATATTATTTTTAATTCAATTCCGACTTTGCTTGCTGAATCTAACATTTCTAAAAAAGCTGTGTATACTTCATTTTGAAGGTGAACTGACTTTGTAGAATGTTTAGAGCTTACTTTTACAAACGTTGAGTCTTTCCTATAGTCAAACTTTCCTAGAATAAAATTTTTAGTAATGTAGGGTTGCACTTCTTCAACTATTTGAATAGTGTCTAAAGGTGTTTCAATGATTTCAGTAGAAACTATTCGTTTATCACTAGTATTATAACTAAAGATGAAAAGCACAAAAGAAAATGTTGCAAGGATATGTTTCATTTTTGTGCTTAAAAGTGTTGTGAATTATAATTAGGTGAAAATATTACTATGTAACGTTTATTCTATTGACTTTCGTATTATAGTATCTTAGGAAGATAAATAATACCAGCAATAATTACTGCGACTACAGATGCTATAAAAACAGCTCCAGCAGCAATATCTTTTATTAATCCTATTTTCTTATGATATTCCGGATGAATAAAGTCTGCAATATATTCAATGGCAGTATTCATACCTTCAATACTTATTACCAAACCAATCATGCCTATTTGAATCATCCATTCGGTTTTAGAAATTTCAAAATAAAAACCTGCGATAGTTACAACTATAGCAATGAAGATCTGTATTTTAATACTAGCTTCTGTTTTTACAAGAATAAGCATGCCTTTAAAAGCATAGCCTACACTTTTAAGTCTATTGATAATAAATGATTCCTTTTTTTGCATAAAAGATTATGCTAAACTTGCTAAAGCACTTTCGTAATTTGGTTCATCAGCAATCTCAGAAACCTGCTCTGTATGCAAAACCGTTCCGTCAGTATCGATAACTATTACACAACGTGATAGTAGTGTTTCAAAAGCTCCTGTTGTAAATGTTAATCCAAAATCGTTGCCAAACTTTCCTGTTTTATAATCAGAAAAACTTTCTACATTATCAATCCCTTCTGCACCGCAAAAACGTGCCATTGCAAATGGTAAATCTTTAGAAATACACAATACTTTAGTGTTTTCTATTTGACTCGCTTTTTCGTTAAATGTTCTTATCGATTGCGCACAAGTGCCAGTATCTACACTAGGAAATATATTTAAGATCAATCTATAGCCATTAAAATCTCTATTAGATTTATCTGCTAAATCACTTCCTGTGAGTTTAAAACTGGGTGCTTTACTGCCAACTGCTGGTAAATTTCCTGTTGTTTCTACTGGAGTTCCTCCTAAAGTTACATTTGCCATTTTCTATGTTTTTTGTAAGTGTTAAAAATAAAAATATTTGAGCTTATATGTATTAAATAAAATATAATATTTAACAATTAAAAATATTGACTTACTTAACCTTATTCAAATTTAAGTATTTGTTTTTCAGTGTGTTGACGTGTTTGTGTGTTGTCTTGAAAAATAGGCTGCAACATTTTAACGAAGTTATTTGTCGTTTGGATAATATATTAAGCTCAATTGGTTTAATATTTTACCTTCGATGTCTAACTAATTTTATCAACCCGACAGATATCCCACACTGTCTTTATTTTTAACAATATGAAATTCAGATTAAATAAGTCGAAAGTTCTACGTAATTTATTAATTGTAGTTGGTCTACTATTAATAGGAAATCTTTTAGCAGTTTACTTGCGTTTTAATACTGGTGGAATGGATAACAAGGTTCCAAGGCTGCTTATAAAACTGTTGGATTTTAATTTAGAAGCGAATTTACCAACGTATTTTTCTTCTTTAGTATTACTGTTTAATGGGTTTATACTAGCATTAATAGGAAAGAGTCACAAAACACTTGGAGAAAAATTTTGGCACTGGTTTGGATTAGCATTTATTTTTGTCTTTTTAGCTTTAGACGAAATGATTCAAATACATGAACAACTAAGAGCTCCAATGGAAGCACTCTTTAATACGTCTGGCATCTTATATTTTGCATGGTTTATTCCTTATATAGCCATTATGCTAATTATAGTTATCGCTTATTTTAAATTTATGATGCGTTTACCTAAGTCGATTTTAAAACTATTTATTTTGGCTGGTGTATTATTTGTTTCTGGAGCTGTAGTAATGGAAGCGATAAGCGGAATGCATGCTGAAAAGCATGGAGAGGAAACTATGACTTATGCTATGATGTATAGCTTTGAAGAACTATTAGAAATGTCTGGCGCTATTATTTTTATGTATGCATTGATCTCATATATAGAATTAAAGTTTAAAAAAGTTAACATACTTTTAGAAGCAAAAGAATAATAGATGCTAGTATTTAACGGACAAGCTTTTATACAAGCCATAATCTTAGCGGTTTGTTTATGTATTTTATATCTCATAACAGAAACTTTTGATATAGGTAAAACTATTGATGGAGATTATAGGTGCAATTATTCAATTACAAGCTGCAGCACTCATTACAATGTTTACGGATATTAAAGGCTTAAAAGGGAGATTGTTTTTTTTTGCCAACATGGATTGTAACTATAGTAGCTAGCTTATTCTTTTTAACTTATGTGTTTGATTCAGACCTTGCAGAGAAGTTAGGTCTTGTTGTGTACTCTACAACATTACTCATGGTATTTGCTATTTTTATTATAACACCAAGCAACTCAAAAAAAATTGGAAAGCCAAGAAAGAATTGATGCAATCTTTTAAAGTAGGTGTAGAAAATGAAACTTTATTTGATGGTGAGTTTTGGAAAGTAGCATCGCATCTTTATTACAAACCAACAAGCTTGTTTTTACACGCTAGTCAGTTGTGGAAAATAATCTACAGAAATTCTGTTGATGCTAATGAATTTTTAGAATATTATAAAACCTTTATAGGTGCTATTGATGTAGAAAAAATAGACCATAGAAGTCAAGTCATAAGGTATGGAACATTGATTTTAATAATGCATTACAAGGGGCAAAATCTTTTAAGGAATACTCACATCCAACTATGGCATTAGCACGTCTAGGAAATTTAATTGATTTAATGAATAAGAAGTATAATTGACTATCGCAACTCAGCACCAAGTTTAGATTCAAAATTTGCCTGTAGCTTAGACATTATTTTGTCAATCTGCTTATCTGTCAACGTTTTATTTTCATCTTGAAGCGTAAAACTCACAGCATAACTCTTTTTGCCAGCTGGTAGTTTTTTGCCTTCATAAACATCAAACAGATTTACATTTTTAAGCAACTGCTTTTCTGTTTGTTTAGCAATCGTATGTATCTCTTCAAAAGAAACACTGTTGTCTAATAACAAAGCAAAATCACGTCGTACTTCAGGATATTTAGGAATCGCATTAAACTTAATCTTGTTATGTAGCGCCATGTCTAAAACATTATCCCAATTAAAATCTGCAAATAAGACGTTCTGAGAAATTCCGAAGTGTTTTAATACTGATTTTTTAACCAATCCAAAATTGACTAAGGTTTTCTTTCCAATCGTTAAACTCATACCTTCACTAAGAATGTCTGATTTAGTCGGAGCTGGTTTTAAACGATTTAATCCTAAACGTTGTAAGATGGTTTCAATAGTTCCTTTTAAATAGAAGAAATCACCAGGTGCTGTAATAGCATTCCAACGTTCTTCTGTTTTGTGTCCTGTTACAAATACAGATAAGTGTTTGTGTTCTTCTCTGTTATCTGAATATTGATGATAAGTCTTGCCAAATTCAAATAACTTTAAATCTCCACGTTTCCTGTTGATATTATGTGATACTGCTTCTAAGCCAGAAAACAACAACGATTGACGCATTACTTCTAAATCGTTGCTCAACGGATTTAGCATATGTACGCTATGGTCTGCGTTTAAGTCTTCACTTAGCTCTACATACTTTGGAGATGTCAACGAATTTGCCATAATCTCATAAAAACCCTGAGAAGCCAATTGATTTCCAATTATATTCTGAATTTTATAATCTTCAAAACGAGACGAATTAGAAATAGAGGCATTCAACTTTTCAGTTGTACCAATATTGTTATAACCGTAAACGCGAAGTATTTCTTCTATAATATCAGCTTCGCGTGTAACATCGTTTCTGTAGGCTGGCACAGTTAACCCTAAACCAGCTTCAGTAACATTGTTTACTTTAATATCTAAAGACGTCAAAATACTTTTAATAGTTTCTCTCGGAATCTCTTCTCCAATTAACTTCTTAGCATTTTCAAAACTTAGACGGACTTCAAAGTCTTTGATTTTATTTTGGTAAGCATCAGAAATATCACTTGTTATTTCTCCACCTGCAATTTCAATAATTAAAAGTGCTGCACGTTTAAGTGCATATTCTGTTATGTTAGGATCGATACCTCTTTCAAATCTAAAAGATGCATCAGTGTTTAAAGCATGACGTTTTGCTGTTTTACGAACACTAACAGGATCAAAATATGCGCTCTCTAAGAAAATAGCTGTAGTGCTTTCTGAAACACCAGAATCAATGCCTCCAAAAACACCAGCAATACACATTGGCTTTTCTTCATCACAAATCATTAAATCATCTTCGTGTAAATCTCTAACAACACCATCTAATGTGGTAAATTTTGTACCAGCTTTACAGGTTTTAACTTCAATCTTATTACCAGAAATTTTACTAGCATCAAAGGCGTGAAGCGGTTGCCCTAACTCATGCAACACATAGTTAGTTGCATCTACAATATTATTAATAGGTGATAAGCCAATTGATTTTAATCGATGTTGTAACCAACTTGGTGACGTTTCAACTTTTAAACCAGAGATTGTAACACCACAATAACGTGGAGCTTTTTCCTTGTCTTGTACATCTACATCTATCTTAAGCGATCTGGCATCCATGTGATACGAACTCACAGAAGGTGTAATTAACTCTAAAGACACTTCGTGCTGTAATAATCCCGCTTTTAAATCTCGTGCTACACCATAATGACTCATAGCATCTGCTCGGTTTGGTGTTAAACCAATTTCAAAAACCTGATCGTTTTTGATATCAAAAACCTCTGTAGCTGGAGTGCCAACTTTTAGTTTAGCATCTAAAACCATAATACCATCGTGAGATTTGCCAAGACCTAATTCGTCTTCAGCGCAAATCATACCATAACTTTCCTCTCCACGAATCTTTCCTTTTTTAATTTTCCAAGCCTCGCCTTCAGCAGAATATAGTGTTGTTCCTATAGTTGCAACAGGTACTTTTTGTCCTGCAGCTACATTTGGTGCTCCACAAACAATTTGTACAGGTGTGTCAGCTCCAATATTTACAGTTGTAACCTTTAAGCGATCTGCGTTTGGATGTTGCTCGCAAGTTAAAACCTCTCCTACAACAATACCTTCTAATCCGCCTTTTACAGATTCGTAAGGTTCAATACCTTCTATTTCTAGGCCAAGATCAGTTAATAAATTTCCTGTTTTCTCAGCGTCCCAATCTACTTTTATAAACTGCTTTAACCAGTTGTATGAAATCTTCATAGTCTCTTTTAATCAAGCCACAAAGATAATAATAGTTAACTCCTAATGAAATGAGGAATGATAATTTTTAATATTGATATCAACACTGTAATTTTTTGAATTTTGAAACGACAAATATTTTCAGTTCGAGTTTTCTAAAGGGAAAGTTTCGAGAACCAATTTGTGAAATTCTATTCTCGATACTATTTTTCGCTTTTAATGACGAAAAACCACTCGAATTGACGAATTTTGATAAAATTTAAGTCTAAATAATTATGCGATATTTAATAGCTTGCCTTATAACTTTAGCAATGTTGTCTTGTAAAAACGAAACCAAAGCTGAGGAGCTAAAAGAAAAAGTACTTAAAAACGGAACTTACAGAGCAATTTTAGAAGTGCAAGGCAATGAAGAATTGCCTTTTGTTTTCGAAGTCAAATCGCCTACAGAACTCAATATTTTTAATGCTGAGGAAATTATTGAAGTTGATGAAGTAGAGTATAGAAACGATTCTATTTTTATTTCTACACCAGTATTTGAAGGTTACATAGCTGCTACATTTGAAGGTGATAATTTAAAAGGGAGTTTTATAAAAGAAAGCTTGAATCGTGTTGTTCCATTTACGGCTGAATATAAGAATGATAACCGTTTTGATGTAGAATCGAAGCCAACACAAAATGTAACAGGAATATGGGAAACCGTTTTCAGTAAAGATATTGAAGGTGACGAATATATTGCCAAAGGCATTTTTAAACAAGTAGGAGAGAAGGTCACAGGTACTTTTAGAACCACAACTGGCGATTATCGTTATTTGGAAGGCGTAATGGATGGCAACACCATGAAATTATCCACCTTTGATGGTGCACATGCTTTTCTATTCACAGCAAAAGTTACCGACTCTACTTTAGAAGGGCAGTTTTATTCAGGTAATCACTGGAAAGAACCCTTTGTAGCTAAACGTAATGAAACTTACGAATTACCAAGTGCTAACGATCTAACCTTTTTAAAAGAAGGTTATGACAGTATAGACTTTGTTTTCCCTAATACGTCTGATGAGTTGATGTCTATAAAAGATGACCGTTTTAAAGACAAGGTGGTTATTGTACAAATTATGGGTACTTGGTGTCCTAATTGTTTGGATGAGAGTAAATATTATGCTGAATTCTATAAGAGCAATAAAGACAAGGGAGTAGAAATTGTAGCTCTTGCTTTTGAGTACGCAAAGACCAAAGAAATTGCGTTTAGTCGTATTAATCGTTTGCAATCTAAAATTGGTATTGATTACCCGATACTGTTAGCACAATATGGAACGTCTGATAAAGCTAAAGCACAAGAAAAATTACCAATGTTGAATCATGTATTGTCTTACCCAACATCTATCTTTATTGATAAGAAAGGGGAAGTTCGGAAGATTCATACTGGTTTTAATGGATCAGCAACTGGCGAGAAGTATGTTGAGTTTAAGGCTGAGTTTGAAGGGTTTGTTGGTGCTTTGTTAGCTGAGTAAGCTTGCAACTAATTTAGTATCCATGAAAAAGCAATAAATAGATTGTCTTAATTGTTTTTTGGCCTCTTAAAATCAACATTTCTTGATTCTAGATTATGATTATCTTCAAGCTTTGTTAGAAAATCTGAACTGTTTATTGCTTGAAAATTTACTAGCTAACTTCTTAAAAAAAAGACAAGTTTTCTTTTACGACATGTATTAAAAATGAATTATCGTAAACTATGGTTATTTAAACTTTCATATTATTCAGATAGTTTATTAACTACTGCTTCTGCTAAAAACAACTTATAAAACTCTACCATGTTTTTATCAAATTCAAGCATCTTTAATGCACCAACTTTTGAGTCATCAATGACTAAAATAATCTTTTCGCCACTAATAGTAATATCTTTCCCATTGCGTTCTACTTTTTGGTCTTTAAATTTATTGGTAAATGTTTCCGCCATGAAGTCTACATATAAATTAAATTCTTTATCGGTTTGTTTTTCTGTTTGAATAAAATTAAATGTAAATGAATTGTGGTAATTCACATTAGCATATATTATGTTTTCATGTTGAAATGCCGAAGCTATACTTTTATAATCCATAGCATTAAAAGTTGTTGTAAATGCCTCGTTATTAAATGCCTGCTTTGTTTGTTTTATTAAAGATTCTTTGCCTACTAATTCTAAAAAATCTTTAGGCATATTATCCATTAATTCATTCCAGTTCTGTGCTTTTATTTGTTGGAAATAGTTATTAAAAAAAGCTTGTGTTTTTTCAATTAGCTCTGTATTAGCTTCAATAGGTTTTATGTCTTGAGAAAGCGCAACTATTGAAACGCTAAAAAATAATATTGTAATAATTTTTTTCATAATTTAATTTTTAATGATTGAACCTCCATTCTTTTTAACTTTATCTTGTGTTTCTTTAGAGTTTATGTGTTTGTTATAGCCGTTCATTAATTCTCTTGAATAGTTTTTTAAGCCGTCTATTACGTGTTGCGGCAATTTTTCTTTAACGTCCTCTATATTTCCTCTACGGTATTTTACGTATATAGAAAATAAGTTTTTAGGTGTTATATAAGGTGAGGCCAAATAATCGGCAAGTTTCTGAAGTAATTCGTCTCTAGAATATACTTTTGCTAATTCATCATATTTGGCGTTGTATAATTTTGCTAAACAAGTGCCATCATCTTTACAATTAATAATATCATTTTTATCTTTTTCTGAAATTTTAGATGTGCTTCTTAAACTACTAGTTTTTGAAGAGCTTGTTGAATTTATATTTGTCGGTTTTAGATTCTTTTTAAACACACCATTTTCCCATTGACCAGCTTCGTACACGGTTTCGCTATGAAACATAACACCTCTACCATGTTTTTGATTGTTTTTCCATTGACCTCTATAATATTTTTTGTCTGGCCAAGAATATTCGCCATTACCAGCTCTTTTTCCATTTCTAAATTCCCCAATATAAAAATCACCATTACTAAATCGCATTTTTCCAAAGTGATGTAATTCGCCATTTTTAAACCTTCCAATATAAAAAGAACCATCACTGTAGGTATAATATCCTATACCATTTTCACAATCGCCTAATAAACAACCACTAGTATTTCCCGTACTTTTCACCTTGCTTTTAGACACTATGTTATGGTTATCTCCTAAAGTAATACGATATAATATTTGCGTTTTATAATCTTGATAATACCCTTCTTTTAAAGAGGAACTGCATACAAGTTCGCCTGTTGCTGTTCTTTCATACAAAAAATTGTAATAGTCTTTATCATAAGTACCATTAAATGCTCTTAAATGAAAAAAGTCTTTACCATTGTGTATTAATGCTAAGCCATAGGGTTTGCCGTTACTATAAAACCCTTCGTAGGTTTGATCGCTTGTTAGTTTTACTTCGGCATAACCGTTTTGGTTATTGCCTTTTAATAGTGTAAATTGATTCTCAACAGTCTTGTCATTATTTTTAAGGACATACTCGTCGTAGTTTTCAAAAGCAATTGGAACAAAAGGTGTTGCTTTTTTCATGCTTGGCATTACTGTTATTTGGTTATTTCCTTTTAGGGTTACAAAAACATCTTCTTGGTTGCTGGCTAATGTTTTACTTTCAAATTTTTCTATACGGTTTCCGTTTTTATCGAAAGCGTAATAATTACCCTTTTGATTTATGGTATAATAAAAACCATTTGATGCATTTTCTAAAAGTGTTTCGGCTTTATGAAACTCATCTGACTTAGAGCCTTCTCTAAAATTTTTAAATACATATAAGGTATGTGTTGGCTTATAAAAAAACAATTGTGTATTTCCCATTTGCCAATTAACGCCTTCACTAACTATAGATTTACCGTCTTTTAAAACCCAAAACGATGAACCATCTGCATTTTTTTTCCAAACAACACCTTTAGGCATGTTAGTTTCATTATCTAGTTGCCTTAATTCTTTTGTGAATTTTTCAATATGAGGTTTTAATGTAGATGATTCTGTATCTAAAGTTCCTGTGGTTTTTTTGTTTGCATAAGTTATTTTTCTAAGCTGTATCTTTGGCGGATTTGCAATAGCAGTGAACTCTGCATATTCGCTATAGTTTGTAACAGTCATACACATGGTCCAATTACCAAATTCATCTATCATATATTTATAAAATGTAGTGTGCACTTTAGGCGAGTTTATACGCTCTGTACTTATGCGCTTTTCTAAAAACCCATTATTATTGTACACATATTCGTTTACAAACCAAGGTTCTTCAGAATAAATTATTCGTCCGTTATTATCATATTTATAAACTATGCTTGAAGGTTTATTGTCGTTTTGATAAACTGTTATCTGCTTTGTTATTAGGTTATTTACTCTAGTAAACGTTTTGGTTGTATAGACCGCTTTTATTTTTATTTGTGTTGATGACGGATAACTTACTTCTTTAGTATCGACAACAATATCGCCACCAAAACCATATCTAGAATAGATGTGTTTACTAAGTTTTCCATTTATAGATTCTAGTTTTGTGTTTTCAACTTTTTTCTCTCCTGTACTTCTGTTATGAAACTCGATATTTGAAAGTGTATTATTTCTTGCGTATATATGTTTTTTATGAACACGTTCTGCTGATGCAAAAGCTATATTGTGGTATTTATGCTCAGCGATTAATTTATTTTTAGAGTTAAAAACCAAAGTTTGCTCAAAGGTTTTTTTAAACACATTAGACTCTTTTTTAAACGAAATATGTTCCACATTTACAGGAATGGCATTTTGTGATTTATTTGTCTTTAGCTGAAAATCTTTTTCTAAATGTATTAAAGGCAAGTCTAAAATTTTGTTTTGACTAGGCACATCTTGTGCTAAACAAAAATGAACACAACACAAGCCTACTATTAATAATATTGAAAATTGTTTTTTCATGGTATAGGTTTTTTAAAAAAAATTAAAAAGTAAACTTATAGTATATTACAACATTATACCATACGATGAATTACGTATATTTTACACCATGCTTTTCTGTAACAAAAAGGTAGTTTCTGTATCTTTTTGTGACTGAATTTTTAATGAAACATTAATTTCTTGCACACGTTTCTTCATGTTGTTTAACCCTCTTTTTTTGTTTACAATATAATAATCTAAAACGTGTTTAGGGGTTTTTATATTCTGTGGTAAACCTTCATCAGCAATTGGGTATTCTGCGACTTGTTTTTAAACCTTTACTAAAAGATTCATCCCAAATCTCTTCTAATACTAAATCTTTATTTGTGCTTTCGGCTAAATTTAATTCGAGCCTTTCATCCAATAGATTAATTATGTCGTTAACTGGGAATTTCATTTTTCCGTTTTTTTGATTGTTGTTATTAGTAATTATATGCCTTCAATAAAAAACATATTTATTTTCATTGATTTTTCACTCCTAAGGATTGACTTCTTTTTTCAAAAAGAAAAGTGTTGCGCCAAATCCCATTCATTTTTCCTATTTTTTCTCTGTAGCCAACTTTCCGGAATCCAAGTCTTTTGTGAATAATAATACTTCCTTTGTTTTCTGGGAAAATTCCGGCTTGTAAAGTCCAAATACCATTGTTTTCGCTTTCAACTATTAATTGTTCTAATAATTTGGTTCCAATCTTTTGTCCAGAAAACTTAGATGAAACATATACACTCACTTCTGCAACTCCGCCATATACACAACGAGAAGAAATTGGTGATAATGCTGCCCAACCAACAATTTCATTGTCTATTTCTGCAATAAGTCTACATTCTTTTATGTGCCCAGAATTCCAGCTATCCCAATCAGGAAGATTTGTTTCAAAAGTTGCATTTCCTGTATCAAGTCCTTCTTGGTAAATACTTGAAACCTGTTCCCAGTCTGTTTCTTTTAACTCTCGGAATATTAGTTTTTCCTTCATTCTATGCTTTATGCTCTTGATAATAATCTAAAACGTGTTTAGGAATATCCATGTTTTGTGGTAATCCTTTATCAGAAATAGGGTATTTAGCTATTTGTTTTATAGGTACTAAGCCAGCCCAAACATCTAAATTATAATCTTCGGGTTCGTCACCAACACCAACATCTCTAATTTTTGCTGAAGCAGTTTCAATAGTCATTTCTACAACTATAGTTCTGTCTAACTCCTTTTTGTGCATTGGTCTAATGCCGTCCCAACGCCCTTTCATCATATGCTCCATAAAACAGAAAAGCGCTGCGTCTTTTTCTTTTGGTTCTTCAAGGTTTTTAACCGAGCCAAACAACGTTGCAGAGCGATAATTTACAGAGTGATGCAAACCAGAACGTGCTAGAACCAGAGCATCTAAATGCATAACCGTCATACTCATTTCTTTAGTTTTTAATAAAGCAAGTAACATTCTATTAGCTTGTGAGCCATGTAAATAAATTTTATTGTCTTTTCTTCCGTATGCCATTGGTAATGTAATTGCTTTGCCTTCATAGACATAACTTACATAACCAATAAACCCAGCATCTAAAATGATATTGATTTTTTCAACATCATAAGTAGCTCTTATTTTCCCGCGTTTAACTCTATTTAATTTTGATTTTGAATACTCTTTCATATTAAACGCGTTTATATTTTTTTTGAAAAGACTATATTTTCATATTCATTTCCACTAACTATAAAATTTACTTCTCCAACGTTTTTAAATTCATTTCTTTCATAGAACCTTATGGCTCTTTTGTTTTTTATGTATACGGTAAGCCACATTGTATCTAATTGTAATGCTTTAGCTTTCTCTTCAACAAAAGTTAGTAACTGTTGTCCAATCTTTAGTGGTATAAATTCATTTAAAATGAAGATCCTTTGCAATTGACAGCTGTTTTGTGAGGCAACACTTTCTTGTATAGCATTTACTATTAACTTTCCGTAACCAACAGGTAAATCATTTACATAAATGATATAGAATAGCTTCTTAGGGTCTTTTATTTCTTGTTTCATTTTAGAAACTGAAAAATTCTCATTAAGGTATTTTGATACATCGTTTTTATCATCTATATAATGACCATGAGATTCAGCCCATGTTAGTCGTCCTAAAAGCGCTAAAACGTCTGTATCTTCTTCCTTAGCTGTTTTTATTTTAATCATTGTTGTTATCTTTTATTCTTAATCTTCTTATGTGATATCCATGTAGAAGTACAGCAATAGTACATCCTACAATTATTGGAGTTGCGCTAATTAATGCTCCGTATAAAATGTAAATTACATTTGCGATTAGAGAGATTAATCTCAGTTTATATTCACCTTTTGTTGACATAGAATATAAATTGATGACTAAACCTCCGTAACCAATACAATCAATTAAAAATGGGCTCATATCTTATCTTTTTTCTGGTGGAATGTTTTTAAATTCATCTGAATTTATTCTAGCTTTTTCTATATCTTTTGGTTTAAATACACGTTTTACTGAGGCTGGATATTTCGCAACTTCCTTTTGTGGTCTTATAGGACGTTCAACAAAGTTTCCGCTACAACTGGGACATACATTTTCAAAGATTTCTAAAGCACAAGATTTGCAATATGTGCATTCATATGAGCAAATCATTGCCTCAGTAGATGTGTTTGGCAAATCTTTATTGCAATGCTCACAATTGGGTCTTATTTCTAGCATATAGTTAGTGTTTTAAATTCCGTAAGCTTTTTTTGCACTTTCAATTTGTTCTTCTTCTGTTGTTTCAGGATAGAGAATATATTTAGGTGCAATAATTGGCTTAACGTGTTCTACTGTAATTTCTGTAATAGTTGCAAAAGGAAAATTTCCGCCAGTCATTTCAGTTAATACTTTTTTCATTTTCAAAAATTCAGAATCAGTTTTTCCAATAATCTTTGCTTTTCCTTTTATTTGAAAACCTTTCTGAATCAGAATATCAATAAAACTTACACAAACATTATTGTTCTGCTTTATGTTTCGAACGGTTTGTGGTGAAGCGATATTTGCAACAATTATTTTATCTGCTCCATAATATTTGAAGATTTCTTTTGGCGAGACATTTGGTGCGTTTTCAGGTGATACCGTTGCAAGCCAACATAGAACACTTCTATCTATATAGGCTTTATTTTCTATTGTTAGTTCCATTTTTATTCTGTTAAATTCTCTGTATCTCTTAATTTTACCCAAATATAATCGTCAATGATTTTACCGTTTTTTATGACTGCATTTTTTCGGATACTTTCTAAATAATAATCATTCTTTTCTAATACTTTCATTGAAGATTTATTAAAATCAAAAACTCCAGCAACGAGTCGTACGACATCAAAATGTTTAAATGTATAATCTGTCATTTTTTTCACCGCTTGCGTTGCTAATCCTTTTCTCCAGAATTTTTTAGAAATAAAATAGCCGATTTCCGCATTTAGCCGAAACACATCTTCTTTTATTGTAATACCTATTTCGCCAGCGACCTCATTATTCCAGTAAATAAGAAATCGTTCTGCTGGTTTTTTTCCAATTTCTTTAGTTATAAATTCAATAGCATCTTTTTCAGTGTATGGATTTGGTGTTTTATCATATCCATTATCAAGTATTTCAGGTACATTTTTCAGTTCTGAAAACTCTTTTGCAAAATCAATACTGTGTGGTTTGAATTCCATCATAATACTTATAATAAATCATTTTTGTTAATTGAGATTTATAAATATTTATTCTCTATGACTTCCTTATGCCAAATATCATGACCTATAACAGTAAATGCAGCAGCTCTTGCTGACATTGCATTTCCGCTAGAATTTCCAATGAAAGACAAGTCGTCATCGGTTAAACTATTTAGTAATGAAATTGAATGGTTACGACTTGTAGTAAATTCATTTAGTAAATTGGCAATTGTTTTTTCATCCGCTCCAGAAGGCGTAATGTATTCATCTTGATCGTATCCTGCCAAGGCCGTTTTATCTTGTCTGGCAATTCTAAAACAGCGATACATAAAAATACGTTCGGTATCTATTAAATGTTGAAGCACTTCTTTTATACTCCATTTTTCTGGTTGATAACGATGCGTTAATTTTTCTTTAGGAATGGATTTAAAAAAGTCGATTAATGTGTCTTTACCATTTTTAAAGCCTTTTCTAAGTTCTGTTTTGTTAGATAACTTATTAATATATCTTAAATAATAGTCATCAAATTCGGATGGGTTTAAGTCTAGTTTTGTCATTTCTATTGCTTGTATAATTCAAAAATACTATATTTATGGACTATTATAATAATCCAGAATAAATATAACAAGTAGTCCAGATGTTTCCATTTAAAACTAGCATTCAATTTGATAGAAAATGCAATCAGGCATTGTACTTGCAATTATCAAATCAAATTATTCAATTAATAAAGAATCAAACGCTCGCTCCTAATACTAAACTTCCTGGTAGTAGAACTTTAGCAGAGCAATTAAATGTGCATAGAAAAACGATTGTTGCCTGCTATGAAGAGTTATTGCTACAAGGTTGGGTAGAGAGTATTCCTAAAAAAGGAACTTTTGTACGTCGTAATTTACCACTATTAGATCAAGAGAAACTTGAGAATTGTGTGGCTTTTGACATGAAAAAAAGGACAGGTTTTTCTTTTTATCAGACTAGTGTTTTACGCGAAAGAGCTCCGAAAAAGAATAAGGATTTTATATATTTAAATGATGGAACTTCCGATGGAAGATTAACTCCAATTGATGAAATTGCAAGAACATATAGAAGAGTTTGTGCTAAAAAAAATGTGTTTGAGCATTTGTCTTATGGTTCTACTTATGGAAATGATACGTTACGAGATGTTTTAGTTGATTATTTGAATACAACAAGAGGTTTACATATTACAAAAGAAAATGTCTTGATTACACGTGGTAGTCAAATGGGAGTTTGGTTGTCATCACAATTATTGCTTAAAAAAGATGATAGTATTGTCGTTGGAAATACCAATTACGAGTCTGCTAATTCTACTTTTCTAAATCAACAAGCAAAACTAAAACGTGTTTTGGTTGATGAAAATGGACTTTTAACTGACGAGATTGAAAAGCTATGTAAACGACAACAAATTAAAGCTGTATATGTAACATCGCATCATCACCATCCAACCACAGTAACGCTTTCCGCAAAACGGAGAATTCATCTTTTAAATCTTGCAAAGCAGTTTAATTTTGCCATTATTGAAGATGATTACGATTACGATTTTAATTACAATCATGCTCCGATTTTACCATTAGCAAGTCACGATACTAACGGAAATGTAATATATATTGGTTCTGTGTGTAAATCGGTAGCTCCAGTTTTTAGAATAGGTTATTTAATTGCTTCAAAAGAATTTGTAGATGAAGCCTCTAAATTAAGAGGTATAGTAGATCGGCAAGGAGATGCCTTATTAGAATTGACATTTGCAGATTTTATAAAATCTGGTGATTTAGATAGACATATTCGTAAAGTGATGAAGATTTACAAACAGCGACGCGATTTATTTTGTGAACTTTTAAAAGATGAATTGGGCAGTTTTTTACAGTTTGAAATTCCAAAAGGAGGCATGGCAGTTTGGGCGAAGTTGAATGAAAATTATTCTTGGGAAACTATTTCTGAAGTTGCAAGAACCCATAAATTAGAAATTGGTGATTGGTTGCGTTATGATAGTGCTAAATTAGAACACAATTGTATAAGAATTGGTTTTGCAGCATACAACGAAGAAGAAATTTATGAGTTAATAAACAGACTTAAGAAAACAATTACTGAAATTAAAAATAAATAATTAAAAGACTTATTCTAACCGTTATATAGCTTTACAAAACATTTCGATACCTCATCACTATTTTATGTGAGTCAAAAGTCTTTTGATGGTAATAGATAATGCTTTTATCTATAGATATTGTAGGTGCTTCAATTAAATTTGCAATCACTTCTGAAAACAAAACTTTTGGAAGAGAAAAATTGGACGAAGCATTAGGTCTAACTGCAACGCATATCTCAAAAACAGTATTAGATGTAATGTTGCCTTTTAAATATCTTGTGTAATACAACTCTAGATTATCACTACTTATGCAAGGAGCATAATAAATGTAATTTGCATCATTGATGTTTTGTAGAATTGTACTAGAGTTTGGAAGTGTAGTAAACATAGATCCATTTTCTTTTTGAGCAATTCCTATGGTTGTTTCACAAGGACCTAAACAATTAGAGTCATCAAACCTTGCATTGTTGAAGTATAAATATTGACCATCTAAACTTATACCATGATCCATAACGAGCCAACCCGGAGTATTTCTGTTAAAATCTCCTTGTACACGTTCTATATTACTAATTGTCCCATTATTAAAAGTGCCGTGAAAGAGATTATTTAGTTCCGTTGGGTAATTCCGTGTTGAGGTCCAATAGAAATTGCCATTAACATCCATGTCGGCAACGGCATCTAAATGCGGTGCTGTGGTTTGGTTGGTTCCCACTAGTTCTCCTATATAATTGAATGTTGAATCATTAACTCTAGTTGCATAATATAGTTTTGTGTTTTCTCCATCGTTTAAATTGTTGAAGAATAAATAATTTCCATCTGGTGACAGAAAAGGCTCCATAGCATCAAAGGATAAACCATTAATGGTGACGTTGATTTCTGAACCAAATGAAGGATACATCTGGGAAGTGTCTACATCATTGTCGTTTGATGAACAAGAGAGTATCAGCAATAAGATACATATGATTTTAAAATAGGTTTTCATTGATGGGCTTAACGTATTTATGTATGGTTAAGCAACTAATTTAGCAAAATTGAAACGAATCAGAGGTAATTAGTATAGGTTTTCTGAGTACACACAGAGCCAGCAATAAATTATGCATGTAGTTTTAGGTAGTAATAATTTTATTTGTCGGTCTAATTTCTGAACCAGATATATTACTGTTTACTATATCATCTCTTAATCTTTTTGAAATAAACAATGTTATTCCACATGGATCAAGAGTAAAAAAATCTGGTATTTGAGAGTTGTTTTTAAAAAATGCAGATTTGATGCTCAAATAGCTGTACTCTTCAAATTCTGCAATTTCTCCTGAGTGAATTTTTTTATCCATCCTCTCATATTCCAGAATGTCATTTATTTCAAAATCACTTAAAGGTTTACCAAGTATATCAGTTACATAAAAACTAGACATTTCATAATCAATACGATTTTTTAAATCATTCATTATTTGCAAATACCCATAATCATACTTTTCTCCTTTAAGGAAAACTTTAGCTTTAAAATACTTTGTGCTTACCTAATTTATAATTTTGAAAAATTTTCAAGGCTTTTTCACTTAGCAAAAGACCATGTGCACATATTGCTCCAGAACTAATAATATCAGTCAGTTTAGCAGATTTATATAATTAAATTTTGTCAAATTTTAAGTTTTGACGAGGCATTTGATGGTGTGTTATTGAATGTGCGAAAGTTAAATTAATAGAATCTACTTGTGGATATTGACGTCCAATTTTTTTATTATCAGAAGATTCTTTTATTTCAAAAAATGAGTTGGAAGTATGGTTTTCTAAAAAAGCAGAACCTTCATCTTGTTTCATTTTTTTTTGCAGCTTGTTCAAAAATGTTCATATCATTAGATTTATTACCCACAATTTAGTGATTTAAGTCTGATTTAATTATTAACTACAATAAACTCTTCAGCTTTTGTGTCGAGAATTAAAACACTCTCATTAAAGGGTTGATTGCCTAACCATCCACCAATACGAGTAAAAGGTGTTACTACGGGTTGTATAAAAGTGTACATATCTATAAAGCTAACACGTTTTAAACTTAGCTTAGAATCACCAATGCTAATAGGTTGGTTAGTTGTTTTACTTGTAATGGGTATACTGCTGTCCCAACTTTTGGCATTATATGCAATAACTTCAGTATTCTCATTACTATACTTATCAAATCGGCTTTTTATAGTGATTAATCCAAAAGCACTGCAGCCTGAATCATAGAAGAGTTCGTAATCTTTGTTGTTGATAGTTACTGGCAACATAATACGTCTTCCAGTAAAATCAAAGGGTTTGAATTTTGGTAAAGTTTTCATCCATTCTGAACGCTCATTATAGAACTCTAATGTTTGATTTTTAAAGTCAATTGCTGTTATCTGATCTTTTATAAAATCACTACCAATAGTACCTATGCCTATTCTAGAGATGGTGTCATTTTTACCAAAAGTATTTCCGTAATTACCTAAAATTCTAATCATAGAAGCTTTAATATGGTTGTCATCTAATACAAATTCTAATTGTTCTACAAAACGCTCTCCACCTTTTGTAACTTCTTTAATGTCTATTCCAATAGCACGTAAGGATTTTAAATCATTTTCATAGATAAAGGAATGTGGCGCACCAGTATCAAACTGCATATAGAAATGATGTGCTAATCCTTTAATCTTTAATGGAATTATCATTGCCGCTTGTGGTTCGTGATAACCTTCTGAACCTGTAGAATTAGCAGCCCAATCAAAATGAATGGGTTTAGACTCAAAAGTATATTCTAAGTAAGCTGTTTTTTCTTTAAAAAAAGCGTTATTAAATTTTCTGATGTAGTAAAACCCAACAGAAAGCATAAGCATTAAAAGAATGAGTAGCGTGTAGCCGATTTTTTTCTTCATGATTAATAATTTTTGATGTGATGAAAATCTATGAGTTTATAGAAACACAGATACACAAAGTAATATTAAAAATGAAAGTAATTAGTGTTTAGGATGCCGACAATTTTACGACAATTCAAGTTTTTAGGCCTATATAAAGCGAAGTGGACTGTTTAGAAAGTCGAAATTATTGCGTTGTAATTTCATAGCGATGCGACAAACAATAATCACATTAACAGCATAAGCGGCAAACAAAACACATAAGATTATTGAAGTGTTTGAAAATAAAGCGCGACTAATAAAAGGGGAGATGCAGAGCAATAATGAAAGCACTACAGAGAATATAATTTGAAAGTTAACAATCCGTTTGCCCATTTCATCAACAAACTTAGATTTTCGGTTTCTCCTCCAGAGTATTAATGGTAAAATGATATTACCAAATGGGATTCCTAAAAATGATAAAACCGATAAATTGATAAGCCGAATAGAAGTGGCTTCTGATTCCTTTGTTTGTTTAATGCTTTTAAATTGATTTTGTAATGCAGAAGGTTTTATATTAAAAACTTCAGAAAGTACAGATAAACTATGACCTTTAGGTTCCTTATTGCTAGATTCTAAACGCTGAATTGTTCTTAAAGATAAACCCGTTTGTTTTGCTAATTCGGCTTGTGTAAAACCTCGTTGTTCTCTTATGTTTTTAATTATGCTCAAAATAATCTTATAGCTATGTTTATCTAATTTAGTGAAAGAAAGCGTTATCGCAAAATTTGTATACTATTTAAGTTTAATTGCTAATGAATTCATGCTTTATTAATGAAAAATGATCTAGAGTGGTATATATGTTACCATCAAGGCCTGAATTATAAATAATACTAAAAAAGGAATAAATAAATAGCCAACGACATCTCTGGCTTGTATTTTTATACCAGCTCCCATTACAGGAAACACAATCAACAGAAAAAATGGTTGTAATAAATTACTCAAACTTTCACCATAAGCTACAGACATTGATGCTCTGGCTGTCATTGCTGTAACTTCAGTAGGCGAGAGGTTAGCTCCTAACTCTTGTACCATATTAATAATACTTGGTCCAATAACTGCAAACTCGCCACCAGCAGAAGGTATTGCAAAATTGATGATGCCTCCTGTTAAATATGAAATAAAGGCATAAGAATTTGGTGTAGCAATAGATACTAATACGTCACTAATTTTTTCACCTAAGCCAGATGCCATCATAATGCCCATAATGCCTGCGTAAAATGGATACTGAAACAAAATACCAGAGATATTACTGCTTGCACGTTTCATAGCAATACTATAGCGCATTGGTGTAATGTGTAACAACATTCCAACGATTAAGAATATAAAGATCATGATGTTGAAATTTAAATCAAATCCTTTAGTAGTAAAGTGATAAATAATATACGTCTGGCCTAGAAGAGCGACACTAACTTGTAGCCAACCAGCATTATTAAGTGCATCAGAAAGGGCTTTAAAAGGTAATTTATAAGATAACGCTTCATCTTTCACAGATCCTTCTTCATCTGTAGAATCGGCTTTTAAATCGTTAAGCTCTTTACCATCAAATGATTTCGGAATCAATAGCCAGATAATTATTGGAGAAATAATAACAAAAAGACCTATCATTAGTAAATTCAATGTTGAGCCTAAAGTGAAGCTTGTAGAAATAGTATCACTTAAAATGCCACTTTTAATTAGAAAATTATTTTTAGTATTTAATAATAGAGCAATAGAACTCGATAGTCCGCAAACCCAACCTCCAAATGAAAAATAGACACAAGCGACTAAAAAAGGATAATGGATGCCTTTAATCCGTAATGCTAATTCACGACCTAAGATTGCTGTAATAACAACCATTCCAAAACTTACTAATGACAATAGTGCACCTAAAGCGATAATAATAAAATAGACTTGCGTTGGTGTTCTAATAAGCTTTGCTAATCTGTCAATTCCTTTTTTTATTGGAGAAGATTGAGCAATGCAGTATGCTGTGATAATGATTAAAACAATCTGCATTCCAAAAGACAATAAATTCCAAAACCCATTATACCAACCTTCTAAGATGGCAATAGGTTTGCTGTTAGTAAAAGTTAGTGCTAAGATTCCGGTTAATAAAGTTAGTAGTAATGCAAAGACATATGCACTTGGCATATATTTGGTAAAGGTGTCTGTGAATTTTTGACCTAGTTTAGTGGGCATAATTACTGTTCTTAAATAGTACTAAGATAATTTTTTTCTTATTCTTAACAATACGTTAATTAACACACATTTCAATTTCTTTAACAACTTCCTAACAGCCTTGCTTCTATAATGAGAGTAATTTGCTGGTACTACTAATCAAAATTTATATAAAAATGAGAACAACAATTACTTCTTTTGTTATGTGTTTTATGTTGTGTTTTTCTTTCACTGCAAATGCACAGTTAAGCACGCCACGTGGTAGTCAAATGGCTTCTGTGATGCAACGTGTAGGAACTACTGATGTTACGATTACTTATTCTAGACCAAGTGTAAATGATCGTGAAATCTGGGGAAAGCTAGTGCCTTATGGTATGAATAATCTTGGATTTGGGACTTCTAAAGCAGCACCTTGGAGAGCTGGTGCTAACGAAAACACTACGATTACGTTTACACACGATGCTAAAATTGAGGGTAAATCAATAGCAGCTGGTACTTATGGTTTGCATATCAACGTAAAAGATGCAGACAATGCCATTATTATCTTATCTAAAGACACTGATGCTTGGGGAAGTTATTTCTACGATCCAGCAAATGATGCATTAAGAGCAGATGTAAAGCTTAGCGATAATGGCCATACAGAATTACTGACTTATGAGTTTAATGATGTGAAAGCAAATTCGACTACTGCATCATTAACTTGGGGAAAGAAAGCAATTCCTTTTAAAATTGAGGTTAATGTAACTGAAGTTGTTCTAGAAGATATTAGAGCACAGTTTAAAGGTCAAAAAGGCTTTACAAGACAAAACTGGGAACAGGCTGCTAATTTTTCAATGAATAATGGAGGCGATTTAGATGAAGCACTAGGTTGGGTTAATTCAGCCTTAGAAGGACAGTTTTTTAGTCAAAAAACGGTGAATGGTTTAGCGATTAAAGCACAAATACTTCAGAAAAAAGGAGATGCGAATGGTTTTGGTAAAACTATGGATGAAGCAGCAACAATGGCGAATCCTAACCAAATCAATAGAATGGGCTATGCTATGATTACAGCAAAAGATTTTGATAGAGCAGTAAAATACTTTAGCATGAATGTGAAAAGTGATCCTAAGAACGCTAATTGGCACGACAGCTTAGGAGAGGCGTATAAAGCTAAAGGTGATAAGAAGACTGCAGTTAAACATTTTAAAAAGTCCTTGGCTTTAAATCCAGCTGCAAATGTAAAAGCCAATTCTGAAAAGAATCTAAAAGAATTAGGAGTACTATAAGAATTTCATCAGCAAAACACGTATAGTTCTGTTTTGGAAGGTCTGGTCATAGTTGGTGCCAGGCCTTTTTTTTGTATTCCTGCGAAAGTAGGAATCTCATAGTAAATCTATGAGATATCAGTGTTTGTCATTCTGAACTCGCCTGTGCAGAAATTGTTTCAGTATTTCAGAATCTAGTAGTTCTATGAGTTTTAACTAATATAATTCCAGATATTACGATATTTACTCATTTGTCTATAAGTATCAAGAATCACTCTATGCTCTGGTAATGCTAAACTAGAATCTAACTTTAAAATATTTTTTGCATAATAGCGTGCTTGTTCTAAAATATCTTTATCCTTTACTATATCTGCGATACGAAGATTTAAAACACCGCTTTGTTGTGTTCCCATAATATCACCAGGTCCACGAAGTTTTAAATCGACTTCTGCAATTTCAAATCCATCGCTACTGCGAACCATAGTTTCTAGTCTTGTTTTACTATCCTGACTCAGTTTATGGCTTGTCATTAAAATACAGTAACTCTGTTCTGCACCACGACCAACACGGCCACGTAATTGATGTAATTGAGATAAGCCAAAACGTTCTGCGCTTTCAATTATCATTACAGAGGCATTTGGAACGTTTACGCCAACTTCAATAACCGTTGTGGCCATCATGATATTGGTTTCCCCTTTTACAAAACGTTGCATTTCGTAATCTTTATCAGCTGGCTTCATTTTACCATGGACAATAGAAATCTGGTAATCTGGCATTGAGAATTCTCTTGAGATACTTTCATGACCATCCATTAAATCCTTGTAATCCATTTTTTCGCTTTCTTGAATTAATGGATAGACGATATAAATTTGTCGACCTATAGCGATTTCATCTTTCATAAATTTGAAAACTTTAAGACGATTATTGTCAAATCTATGAACTGTTTTTATCGGTTTTCTGCCCGCTGGTAATTCATCAATTACAGAAATGTCTAAGTCTCCATAAACAGACATTGCTAAGGTTCTCGGAATTGGAGTTGCAGTCATCACAAGGACATGTGGAGGAGACGTGTTTTTGTGCCATAATTTTGAACGCTGAGCAACTCCAAAACGATGCTGTTCGTCTATAATAGCAAGCCCTAAATTTTTAAATTTCACCTTATCTTCTAAAAGTGCATGTGTGCCAATTAGTATTTGTAAACTACCATTTTCTAGGTTTTCGTGAATTTTTTTTCGTTCTGAAGTTTTACTTGAACCAGTGAGTAGTGAAATACTGATATTTAACGGTTTGCATAATTCAAATAATCCATTGTAGTGTTGTGCTGACAAAATAGCAGTCGGAGCCATTAAACAACATTGAAAACCGTTGTCAAGTCCCATTAATATTGACATAAATGCGACTATGGTTTTCCCTGAGCCTACATCTCCTTGCAGAAGTCGATTCATCTGTGCATTGCTACCTAAGTCTTGTCTAATTTCTTTTAAAACTCGTTTCTGTGCATTGGTTAATTCGAATGGTAAATGGTTGTTATAAAAGCTGTTAAAATAGTCTCCGACTTTATCAAAAGGAAAGCCTTTAATTTTTGATTTATGAATTAAATTTTTAAGAATTAATTGCAATTGAATGTAAAATAATTCTTCAAACTTTAGTCGAAATTGAGCTCTTGATAGTTGCTCTGGAGTCTTCGGAAAATGAATATTAAATAGTGCATCAGATTTTGAAACTAATTTTAATTCGTTTTTTGTAGAATCTGATAAAGTTTCAATAAAGCGTCCTTTGGTTTCTAAAAATAGTTGTTGCATTATTTTAGTTACAACTCTATTTGTAATGCCCTTGTTAGATAGTTTTTCAGTAGAAGGATAAATCGCTTGCATTGCTGAGCGCAAATTGTTGTTGTGTTCAGATTGTAATTCAATTTCTGGATGAGGTATGCTGTATTTTCCGCTAAACCAATTGGTTTTGCCAAAAATCACATAAGGTTGCCCAATTTTAAGACTTTCTCTTATCCATTTCTGTCCTCTAAACCAGACGAGTTCCATCATTCCGGTTTCGTCTTTAAAATCAGCGACCAAACGTTTGCCTCGCTTTTGGGCTACTTCTTTAAAGCCTGTGATTACACCAATAATCTGAACTTCAGCATTATTTCGTTGAAGTTCATTGATTTTGTAATACTTAGTACGATCAATATAGCGATTGGGAAATAGATTAATGAGGTCTTGATATGTTTTAATATCCAATTCTGAGCGTAATAAATCCGCTCTGTTTGGACCAACGCCTTTGAGGTAGTCAATGGGAGTTTGTAAATTCACACTCATTCAATCAAAATTATTATTTTTTTCTGAGGAGTACTTAATAATTTAGTTTTTTTATAAATGATAATTGTATATTGTGTTAATCATGCAATAAAAAAATTATGACGATTTATCAAGTTAAGAGGGGTTTAGGGATTTTGAGTATTTTGCTAAGTATATTGTTTATAGTCAATTGTAGTGGTGATGATAGTTCAGATAGTGCTGCGCAGTCTTCTGTTATTGTTGTTACAGGAGCAATTAATCCGTTTGGAGAAGTTAATGTGCTTGGTAGTTCATCTTCTCAGAATTTGCAGGTTACTGGTGATAATTTAGTTTCAAATTTGTCAATTTCTGTTACTAATAGTTTTTTGATTTCCTTAGATAATGTGAATTTTTTAAGTGAACTAACTATTGGTGCAAGTGACGCAAATGCAATAAATCAAACGATTTATGTTAAGTTTTCGCCATTGGTGAATGCTATAGGTATTATTAATGGTACGCTAATGTTTGAGAGTGATTCTGCTGTAGCTAAGACCGTTAGTTTAAATGGAGTAGGGTTGAGTGCTGCTCCTGCGATTAGTGTGAATAATGCAAGTCTTAATTTTGAAAACACTTCAGTTATGAATGTTTCAGATGCAAGTACGTTTTTAGTGGATGGAGCTAACTTAAATACGGTTATAGATTTAAGTGTTACAGAGCGTTTTGAAATATCTTTTGATGGAACTAATTATGGTGATAACTTACAAATACCTGTAGAAACTGCTAATGTAGAAACTGTGGTATATGTAAGGTTTGCTCCATTAACAATTGGAGATGCTACAGGGATTTTGAGTGTCATAAATGCTGAAGTAGAGAATGTAGAAATTTCTTTGTCAGGTAATGGAGTGCCAGTTACGTATAATTATGTTGCGTTTAATCAAAAAGCTTTGGCTTTTGGAAATGGATTTAATCAATCTGCTAGTCAGGTGTTTAATTTACATTCAGATTTGTCCAATATATCTCAAATTAAAATGTACTTACAAATTGATTGTCCAGGTACTGGATGTGATGATTGGGATCGATTTGCAAATGTTAAAGTTAAAGACCAAAGTACTGGTGATTGGTATGAAATAGGTAGGTATATTACGCCATACTGGGTTGGTACTGGGTTGTTGGAAAGAGGTTTAGAGTTTGATGTTACAGATTTTAAATCACTGTTGGTTGGCACTACTGAATTAAGAATATATATAGAAAACTGGACAGCAAAAGCAGATTTAATTACTGTAGATTTTGATTATATTGAAGGTACTCCAGATTACCCTTATTACGCAGTGTCTGAGATTTTAGGGTATCATGCTAACTCTATTGATGGTGTACCTTATGGTGTAGGTCATAGTTTTGATTTAGATAAACAAATTAGTGTACCGTCTAATGCAGAAAGTACTCATTTAAGAACGGTAATCTCTGGTTGGGGACACGCAACGCCAAATGATCAAGATGGAAGGCCTTGTGCTGAGTGGTGCTTTAGAACTCATAATGTTGTTATTAATGGAGTGGCAGCCTTTCAGCATAATTTAGAGCCATTAGGCTGTGCTTCTAATCCAATAAATAATCAAAATCCTGGAAACTGGCAGCCAGATAGAGCAGGATGGTGCCCAGGAATGGTCGTTCCGCCTAGAGTAGATAGTTTTGGCACACCATTAGCTGGTACTACTTTTGATTTTGAATATGACTATGAGAATTGGGTCAGTGATGGTGTAGGTGGTAACGCATTTTATGCAACATCAACTTATGTTGTGGTAAAAAGTAATACTCCTATTGCTAAGCCTGTAGTTGCTGATTAATATTTTTTTGTTGATTTATTTCGGGTGTGAAAGCGTATGCTTTGAAGTTTTTTTTAAAGAATTTAATATATAAGTTTACTGATCTCCTTTGAGAACTAAAACGGGAACACGGCTTTCAAAATCGGCTTTGTTTAGGCTATGGTCTAAAGTGACATCGTTCCATAGTTTTTCAAAGAAGCCACGTTTACGTCTAAAAACACAAATCATATCTGGATTAATCACATGGATATATTCTAAAACACCTTGAAATAGTGTTGCATTTTCCGAAGAGTAATATTTAGAAGTAAGAATAGCTAAATCTTTATCAAACATTAAATCTTCAGGTAAATATGAAGGAGTTTTTATTTGTAACAATGTCATGTCTGCTTTTGCGGCTATTAACATGTGTTCTAGTGGAATTAGTGATCCTTTTGCTTTTATGATTCCAGATTTAATGGCTGTTAATACAGTGTTTATAGTTTTGTATTCATAATTTTCTGGAATTAGTAATACTGGCATTTCTGTTTTCTTAACAATACTTCCAGATAATTCATCTAAATAAAGTTTGTCATTAGTTTTTGGAGTTCTAGCTGAGGCAATAATAAGGTCTATATTGTAATCAGTGCAAAACTCTTTAATGTAATCTAATGTGTCTCCTTCAAAAAATCTAAAATTAATACTAATGCCTTGTTTCTTGGCGTGAGCCATAATCTCTTCTAGGTGGTCTTCTTCGTTTATTTCGTTAAGTTGAATTCCGTAAATCATTTCTGCTCCAACTACTTTTGCGTAGTCAATGGCGTAGATTAAAGTTGCTTTCTTTTCTCTTAAAGAGCTAATAGGTACTAGGAATGTTTTCATACTTTGTTTTTTTTTAATCTCTTAAATTTTGCGCAAAAATACTTCTAAGCAAAAGAATTAAAAGAAATAGACGTTTATATTTCGTTGAAGTGTTCTAATTATAAGTTGAGTGTAGGAAAAGGTTAATTAAATGTTTAATTAATATTCTCTTAGAACAATACTTTTAAAAATTTGTACTTTGGCGTTATCCTTGTTTAGTTTTATTTTATGAAAAAAATCTTAATCATTTTTTGTGTTTTTATGTTGAGTATTTCTTTTGCTCAGCAAGCGGATTATGTGGATTTTAAGAAGTTAGAGGCTACTCTAGGTTTTGTTCCGGATTCTTCCAAAATACAAGGAGGCGTTTATTTAGAGTTTAAGATACTTAAAAAGACAGACTCAGTTTATCTAGATGCTATTGATATGGATTTTAAATTTTTTGTACAATCAGATGAAAATATAAAGTTGAAGAATGATGGCGAGAAGTTGTGGGTTAAATCTGATTTTGAAGAAGGTGAGACTTATTCTGTGATTTTTAATTATGTGGCGTATCCTAAAAAAGCCTTGTATTTTCTTAAGCGTGAGGATGCGTGGCAAATATGGACACAAGGTCAAGGGAAATACACGAGTAATTGGTTGCCTAGTATTGATGATGTTAATGATAAAATTGAGTTTGATTTAAGGGTCGCTTTTGATAAAGCGTATAATGTTGTTGTTAACGGTAATTTAATTGGTTCTGAGCCTGTAAAGGATAAAGAGGAAAGCTTGCATGTTTTTGATATGCAAAAACCAATGTCAAGCTATCTAGTTGCTTTGGTTATTGGTAAATACAACAAAAAAACAGAAACCTCTAAAAGCGGAATTCCATTAGAGTATTATTGCTATCCTGAGGATTCTTTAAAAGTGGAGTCAACCTATCGTTACTCTAAGCAAATGTTCGATTTTTTAGAAGAAGAAATAGGTTTTGCTTATCCATGGCAAAATTATAAGCAAGTGCCTGTTCATGATTTCTTATATGCTGGCATGGAGAATACAAGTCTTACTATTTTTTCGGATGCTTTTGTTGTTGATTCTATTGGTTTTAATGATAAAAACTATGTGAATGTCAATGCTCATGAATTAGCGCATCAATGGTTTGGTGATTTGGTAACTGCAAAATCTAGTAAGCACCATTGGTTGCAGGAAGGTTTTGCAACCTATTATGCATTATTATCAGAACGGGAGATTTTTGGTGATGATTATTACTATTTCAAGCTATATGAATCTGTTGTGGAGCTTGGTCGGCAAGATCTTTCAGGTAATGGAACATCGCTTTTAAACCCTAAGTCGAGTAGTTTAACATTTTACCAGCGTGGCGCATGGGTTTTATATGCATTGCGTAATAAAGTTGGAGATGTAGTTTTTAAACAAGCGGTTAAGAATTACCTCGAAAAATATCAATTGGCTAGTGTGGAAACCTCTGATTTTATTTCAGAAGTTGAACGTTTGTATGGGAGGTCTTTGTCTACTTTCGTTAATTTGTGGATTAAGCAAAAAGCATTTCCATATGATATGGCTTTCGCAATATTGAAGCGGCAATCTACTTTTATTAATGAATTTGTTCAGGTTGATTGTGAGGCTAAATCTTCTAAATGTGCTGAGTATCTTAAATATTATGTTTCAGATGAAGCAAAGGCAAAGGTAATTTCGCAAGTGCCGGAACTGGTGATATCAAATGTGTTTAAGAATGGTTTAAAAGTAAGACAGGCTATTGCGAAACATGTAACTAAGATACCTGAGAGTTTAAAATCGGATTATGAGTCTTTGCTCAATGATAAGTCTTATATTACTATAGAGAACGCATTATATAATCTTTGGATTAATTTTCCTTTAGAGCGCTCTAAATATCTTTTTAAAACACGAAATATTGTTGGCTTTAGTGATAAGAATGTTCGTTTACTATGGTTGGTTTTAAATTTAAATACACCGTATTATGAAGCTGATAATAAGCAAGGGTTGTATGATGAGTTGGTGGGTTATACTAATGAGAAATATAATGCTGATTTAAGAATTAATGCTTTTCAGTATTTAGATTTAATAAAAGCTTGTAATGAAAAGTGTAAATCTAATTTGGAAACTGCAAAATCGCATCATAACTGGAGATTGGTTAAGTTTGCAAAACAATTATCTGAACAATTGGAGCAAAAAAAGAACTAATGCGAGCTTTAGTAATATCTGGTGGTGGAAGTAAAGGTGCGTTTGCTGGTGGTGTAGCGCAATACCTCATGGAGCGAGAAGGTCGTAAATACGATATGTTTTTGGGTACTTCTACTGGGAGTCTTTTAGTTCCGCATTTAGCTGTAAATGATATTTCTAAGTTATACGACATATTTACTAATGTGCAGCAGCAAGATATCTTTAGTGTTAGTCCATTTGTGCAGCGTCAAAAAGGTGATAGAGAGTTCGTTTCTATTGATTTTGTGAATTCCCTGTGGCAGTTTATAAAACGCAAGCGTACATTTGGTGAGAGTAAGGCGTTGAAACGAAAAATACGTAAGGATTTTACTTTCGAAGAATATCAAAAAATAAAGAACAAAAAGAAAGATGTTGTAGTGACTGTTTCTAATTTGTCTATGAATAGAGTGGAGTATAAGTCTATTAATGACTGTAGTTATGAAGAATTTTGTAATTGGATATGGATTTCTTGTAATTATGTTCCGTTTATGTCTTTAGCAAAAGTTAATGGCTATGAATATGCAGATGGAGGTTTAGGTTGTGTAATTCCTATTAGAGAAGCAATTAGAAGAGGTGCAACAGAAGTTGATGCGGTTGTTTTAGAGTCTGAGAGTCTTAAAAAGCAAAAGGTGCTCGGAAAAAATCCTTTTTCCTTAATGATTAATTTATTTGGTCATTTAATGGATCAGGTGGAGCGCAATGATATTATGATAGGAAAATTAGCGGCTAAGAATAAAAATGTAAAACTTAACTTGTATTATACGCCAACAAAATTAACCGAAAACTCATTGATATTTAGTAAACGTCTTATGCAAAAATGGTGGCAACAAGGTTATGGTCATGCAGAGCAGAAACATTCAAGCTAATTACCACATCTCACCAACTTCTTGTTTAATATAAGATAATGCGGCATTACTTGGTGCTTGCTTGTCCATTAATTCGGTTAAGACAACTTCTCTAAGCTTATTTGCGGTATCTGTTTTTTCAAGCATGTTAGCTTTTCTGATTAATTGAATTGTTGCATTTTTAGCAGCCAAAATAATGTTCCAGCATTCGTCGCTAACATAGATTTGTTGTGATAAATTGTGTTCAAATTCCTGTTGAATTGTTGCTATAAGTAAACCTTCGTAATCTTCTTTATTTGAGGACGTTGGATTTGTTCTTGTTAATAATTTAGAAGGTGTTATGCGTTCTAAGAATAATGCCATACGTTCATAAGCTTGTAGGCGTAAAGGGAAGGCTTCTTTTTGCATGTCTTTTTGTAATAAATAGCGTCTTCGACCTTCTTCATTCTCAATATGTTGTTTGAAAAAATAATAGGCTATTGCACTAACAATTAGTGCTGGTAATAAGCTGAAAAGTAATTCGATAATTTTATCTAAATCCATTAAAATTCTAGTTTTTTAATTTAGTTTATTTGTCCGCCAAGATACTCGCAATCCTTTAATTGTTGAAAGTTTTCAAATTTAACAGGTGATTTTTTATAACCAAAAGTTTTATCAAATTCTTTAGATAAATTATGGTCATCGACATTTATTTCTACATCACTCATTTTAAACTGACTAGGATGTTCATAGCCTGCTGCATGTGTGATTTCAATTAATTCTTTTCT
>NZ_JADGDZ010000066.1 GCF_016744625.1 Winogradskyella sp. | reverse complement strand
CGTTTATTTAGTGCAGATGAATTCTTAATATAAAGTTCGTACTCTTCAACAGTAAATTGTCCAATAATCATTCCTTTTACAGAATTTCTAAACTTCATATCCTTTTGAATCGCATTATCTATATAAGATAATTGCTTTTGTAAGGACAAATCGTAGAATACACTTTTGCGTTTAATGATGTAGTTATTAAAAATCGAAATAAACAAATCGTGCTGCATTTTAATTATAGGTCGTAACGTTTTATTCTGAAATAATTCTTCAGAACTCATAGAATCATAAATTTTAGCAGATGCAATAATAGGTCTAATTGATAGTAGGTTTTCTGATCGCGTAGTCATGGTTTTTATGATTAAGGATTAATTCGGAATTAAATTTAGCTTTTTACATCGTATCACTATTTAAAGCATAAATATGTTGTTAACGCTGTTATTAACAATACCAATTTTCTCATTCAATATTCATATACTTTTCAATCCTAAAATCACTGATTAAACTTTATATTTGAGTAAAACAATGATATATGAAATTTGGAAGTGTAGATGATCCAGGAGGAATAGATTTCACTTTACCTCCAGATCATCCAGATACAATAAAGGCATTGCAGAAAAATCCATCAGATAAAACAAATGTCTTTGTTGGTTGTGCGAAATGGAATAAAGCTGATTTAAAAGGCTTTTATCCTAGAGGAACTAAAGATGAATTAGAGTATTATTCTCGTCAGTTTAACTCTATAGAATTGAATGCTACATTTTATCGCATATTTCCACCAGAGCAGTTTGCCAAATGGTACGATAAAACACCTGATAATTTTAGATTCTTCCCTAAGCTCAGCCAAGAGATTAGCCATTGGAAACGTTTGAATGAAGATATAAATCCTGTTGTAGATAATTATCTAAATAGCGCCATTAATTTAAAAGAAAAACTAGGTTGTATATTTCTACAAATGCATAGCAATTTTGCACCAAAGGATTTTGACAGAGTTGTTACTTTTACTGAAAGTTGGCCAAAAGAGGTTCCACTAGCTGTTGAGTTTAGACATACCAATTGGTATAATGATAAAGCTATTGCAGAAGATTTATATCAGCTTTTCGAAGAAAATAATATTTCTAACATTATTGTAGATAGTGCTGGTAGACGTGACATTATGCACATGCGTTTAACTAACTCAAGAGCTTTTGTGCGCTATGTTGGTGCAAACCATCAAAGCGATTATTCTAGGCTTAATGATTGGGTAGAACGTTTAAAACATTGGAAAGATAATGGAATAGAGGAAATAGATTTCTTTGTTCATCAGAACATTGAAAAGGAATCTCCTTTACTTTCTGCATACTTAATAAAACAATTAAATTCTGAGTTAGGATGTAATCTAAAAATGCCTAATGACGATTCTGACTCACAACAAACCTTACTTTAATGAGATTCCACACAAGAAAATGGGTAAAACCCGAAGATTTAAATCCTAATGGTACACTATTCGGAGGACAACTTTTAGCATGGATAGATGAAGAAGCAGCGCTATATACCATCATTCAGCTTGAGAATTCTAAAATAGTAACGAAGTATATTTCAGAAATTAACTTTATGGCTTCAGCAAAACAAGGAGATATTGTTGAGATTGGAATTGAGGTTACAAAATTCGGTAAGTCTTCAATTACCATGAAATGTGAAGCTCGTAATAAAATGACCAGAGAAACTATTCTAACAGTTGATAATATTATTATGGTAAATCTTGGTGATGATGGCAAACCTAAACCACATGGTAAAACTGAAGTTGAGTTTGTTAGAGAACGTTTAAAAAAGGATTAATCTGCCGTAGTAACTGCCAATTCATAAATCTGAAGGTCAAAGTATTTAACAGATGCCAATACGTGGTCAAAAATATCTCCCATTATATATTCGTAATTCTGCCAACGCTGATCACTGCTGAAGGCATAAATTTCCATAGGAATTCCCTGAGGAGTAGATTCTAACTGACGTACCATTAAGGTCATGTCCTTATTTATTGCAGAATGATTTTCTATATATGTCTGTAAGTATTTTCTAAACACACCAAAATTGGTTAAGTTTCGTCCATTGATTAAAATAGACTTATCAATATTGTTGTCACTATTATGCGTTTCAATTATTTTAGAGCTATTTTCTAAATAATCAGAAACCAATTCTATTTTTTTGAAGCGCTCAATATCTGCTTCTGTTAAGAAATTTATTGTTGACGTCTTAATTATAACTGATCGCTTAATACGTCTTCCACCAGATGACATCATGCCTCTCCAGTTTTTAAAAGAATCTGAAATTAAGGCGTAAGTCGGAATCGTAGTAATTGTTTTATCCCAATTCTGAACCTTTACAGTTGCTAGGTTGATTTCTGTAACATCACCATCTGCGCCATATTTTTCAAAAGTTATCCAATCTCCAATACGAACCATGTCATTTATAGATACTTGTATACTGGCTACAAAACCTAAGATAGTGTCCTTAAAAATAAGTAAAATCACAGCTGAAGCAGCTCCTAAAGTTGCTGCAAACGTTGTAAATGAAACACCTGTGACGATAGCAAAAATAGAGAAGATACCAAGTAGCCATGCAAAAATCATAAAGACTTGTATGTAGCTATCTATAGGCTTGTCTTTATATCTAGATAATGTTTTTAAGTAGTCTTTAATTGAATTTAAAAAGCTGCTAATAATACGAAGCGTTAAAATTATGGTGATAACTTCAAGTGTTTTTTTAATAATATTTTCAGCAGTTTCAAAATCTGAAAACACTTGTGGTACAAACTCAATAAGAATTAATAGCGGAATAATATGAGCGATATTTTTTGGCAATTTATTTGCAATAAGAATATCATCAAAATTGGTCTTTGTCCTTTTTGCTATGCTAGAAAAAAACTTCCAAAGTATACGTTTAGTAATAAAATCAACGATAAAGGCAATTATAAGCAAGGCGAGTAATAGCGCTAGCATATTAAGATATTCAGCCGTCGATTCAGATAGACCTTTCTCTATAAGCAAATCGTATATAAAATGTTTAATACTAAGCATGTGATTTCTTTAAATACTTTTTATCAATGTAGAATGTGCCGAACGGAATCACAGAGGCAATTAACACTATCCATAAGGTTCTGGTAGACCATTTCATATCAGAGCTAATTATTACTGCAAAGACAACATAAGCCATAAATAAAATGCCGTGAGGCATACCAAGCATCTTTACATATTGCGGATCTTCATACAAATACTTTATAGGTGTTGCTATAAACAGCAATAAGATATAAGAAATACCTTCTAATAAGGCTGTTATTCTAAATACTGGTAAGAGCTTTGGCATCATAGTAAATTTTAAACAAAAATAGTCTAGAATTAAGTAACAACAATAGTTTTTTAACAGCTTTTAAGAAATTAGTAAAAACTACAATTCTATTATTTATCTTTAAACAAAATTAGCTGTATTATTAATCAATCAATCTTATTTACTATGCGAAACCTAATTTCAATTTTTATTTGTATCCTTTTTATTTCGAGTTTTAATTCAATTGATGCACAATCTAGACGACAAAAAAAGAAAGACGCAAAACAGGAACAAGCAAAACTACCTACACCAAAAAAGAAGCAAGGTAAAATTAAAGACTATAATAAAGTTATTACCAAAGATGCTATATCTGATGAAGGTTTGTTTGATGTGCATTTGGTAGGAGAGAAATATTATTTCGAAATTCCGATGGATTATTTAAATACAGATATGCTATTGGTAACACGTTTTGCAAAATTACCTTCAAATTTAGGTGGTGGCTATGTTAATGCTGGTACAAAAACCAATACCAGATTGATTAATTGGAAACGCTTTAAGAATAAAATATTAATTAAAGAAAAGTCCTCAAGCGCAGTAGCAGCAGATAGTTTGCCAATAAATGTTTCTGTAAGTGCCAATAATTATGAACCAACATTATATGCTTTTGATATTGCTGCATTTTCAAAAGATTCTTCCTCTGTTGTTATTGATGTTACTAGTTTTTATGGTTCGGATGTTAAGGCTATTAGCGGATTGCCTTCATTTTTTAGAAAGCAATATAAAGTCAGGAATTTGGATAAATCTAGAAGCTTTATCAATACCATGAAGAGTTTTCCTGAAAATATAGAAGTGATTCAAGACTTTACCTATAATGCGTCTGCACCTCCTGTAAATACTGGAGATGAGACTATTAGTGTTCAGATGAATCAATCTATGATTTTATTACCTAAAGTACCAATGCAACCACGTTATTTTGATGAGCGTGTTGGTTGGTTTACATTAAGTAAATACGATTACGGAAGTAACGAATTAAAGGCTGATAGAAAAACGTATTTAAGACGTTGGAAGTTGATTCCTAAAGACGTAGAAGCATATAATAGAGGTGAGTTAGTTGAGCCTGTAAAACCAATCATCTACTATTTAGATCCTGCCACTCCAGAAAAATTTAGATCGTATATGAAAGAAGGCATTGAACTTTGGCAACAAGCTTTTGAAACCGCTGGATTTAAAAATGCGATCATTGCAAAAGATCCGCCAAGCAAAGATGAGGATCCGGATTTTAGTCCAGAAGATATTCGTTATTCTGTGGTAAGATATGTGGCAAGTACAACTCGAAATGCTATAGGTCCAAGCGTCTCAGATCCTAGAAGTGGTGAGATTATTGAAAGTGATATTATTTGGTACCACAATCATTTACGTTCATATAGAAACCGATATATGCTAGAGACTGGAGCTGCAAATCCATCAGCAAGAACTTTAAATACTCCAGATGAAGAGATTGGTGAAATGATGAAAATGGTGATTGCTCACGAAGTTGGTCACACACTAGGATTACCACATAATATGTGTGCGAGTTACGCTTATGATGTAGAGAATTACAGAAATGGTGCATTCACTCAAAAGAACGGAATTGCAGCAACGATAATGGATTATGCTCGTTATAATTATATAGCACAACCTGGTGATACAAATATTCGTTTTGTTAGACAGTTAGGACCTTATGATGATTACGCAATTAACTATGGTTATCGTTATATTTCTGAAGCTCAATCTGCAGATGATGAAAGAGGAACTTTAAATCGTTGGATTAAAGAAAAAGCAGGTGATCCTAAGTATAAATTTGGAAAGCAAAGTAGTCGATTCGACCCAACATCTCAAACCGAAGATATTGGTAATAACAGTATTTTAGCAAGTACATATGGACTTAAAAATTTAAAAATAGTAGCTAAGAATTTACCTAGTTGGACTAGTGATCAAACAGATAACTACGAAGATTTAGAAGAATTATATGGAGAAATGTTAGGAGTTTGGAGTCGTTATGTTGGGCATGTAGTTACTCATGTTGGTGGAGTCGTAGAAGATACAAAAAATCCATCTCAAGAAGGAGATGTTTATAATCCAGTTTCTAAAGCTTATCAGAAATCCGCTATGACATGGTTACATAAAAATGCTTTTGAAACACCAACGTGGTTAATAGATAAATCAATACTTCAGAATATCAATTATGCAGGTTATACAGATCGCATTAGAAGTTTGCAAAGTCGTCATTTAAATAATTTATTAAATTTTGAACGTTTAGGTAGACTTATTGATCATAAAGCCATGGGTGATAAGAATTATTCGGCATTAGATATGTTGAGAGATGTACGTTTAGGGCTTTGGTCAGAAACCAAAATAGCATCAAATGTTTCAGTTTTTAGACGTAACTTGCAACGTGTTTATTTGGATAGAATGGCATATTTAATGACGGAGAAATTAGATCCAAGACGTAGCAGACAATATTTTAATGTTAATCAATCAGATGTAAGAGCATTAGTTCGTGGAGAATTAAATCAATTAAAACGCAGACTTAATGTGGCATCTAAAATGGCTTTGAGTACAGAAACAAAGTATCATTATAGAGATTGTATCGAAAGAATTGACAAAGTTTTAGACCCAAAATAATATGAGGAAATTAATTTTACTAGTTATACTTTTTAGTCTTAGTGCAACAACTTTTAGTTACGCACAGACGAAAACATCTCAAAAGGAAAAATTCCAAACAACCTATAATAGCTCAAAAGCTTTAGTGAAAAGCCAAGCGTTTCAATATATAGGTAATGTAGTCTATAATAACAAGAAACGAGAAAGGTTAGATAGCAATACTAATACGATTAGCATAAATAAGTCTAAGGCTTCAGGACAAGTAAAATCGTTAAGTAATCTTAATAAAACCTTTGATTTAGATGGTGAAATAGAGGATTATATGGTGTCGTTTAATGATGATAATCAACGAATATCAATTGAATTTAGTGTAAATCAATATAATGTATTCATTGATATTAAGCCTAATGGAAATGCATTTTTAACGGTTTCATCTGGTGCAAATAATACTATATCTTGGACAGGTAGAATAAAAAATTAAAGTAGGAAACATCTCGATTTAGGTTTTAAACGTAAATATAGTATTGTCAATTGAGACAATACCCAATCTTATAACCTAAATCGTTGATTATGAACCTACTTAAAACGACGCTATCATTGGCGTTTATTTGCATTACTATTTTTTCTTTTTCACAAAACACTACAACTAATGAGTCTAAATTTGCATTAGGATTTTCAACTGGCTACAATAGAGGTCTTGGATTTCAAGCAAATTTCACTTCACTTAATCCTATAGAAAGCTTACCAGTACATTTGCGTGTTGGTATTGGTTATACAAGTTTAGATCCTGGTAGTTCTGCTGATGCACGACGTATTTTTATTAATAACGCTACAAACGGTGTTCCTGAAGAAAAAGGTAAAGCATTTGATTATCGTTTAGATTTTATGTGGAAAACTAGTTTACTCAATTTAGAAGAATCTTATATTGTTTTTGGTCCACGTTATTCTAGTTTTAGAGCCAATTTTAAGTATGTTGGTGGTAATGAGGATTTTGATGTTACCTCAAAGCAATTTGGATTTGGAATTGGAGCAGAAACGCACTTTAAAATTTCAGAGAGGCTTAATTTAGTGGCTTTAGCAGGATTGGATTATTTTTTTAATAATACACTCAAGGGACACGACACCTCATACAGTCCTGATAATGATAATGTAAATCCTAGAAATGACAACCAAAATAATGACGAAGAATTTACGTTTAGTGATGCTAATGAAGCTATAAAACAACCAAACCTTATGCCTAGGATAATGCTTGGGGTTGTTTATAAGCTTTAAACTAAAATATTTGGTATAGAAATTGTATCTTTGTAATTAGATTATTGAAGATATACCGCACTAGTAACCTTATTTCTAAGTTATTTATTCAGGATTTTAATACTAGTCATTGTTAATTATTTAACTTGTCTGCATTATTTTATATTTTCATTAGCAAGCATATATTAATTATTTAAAACAACGAATGGCTAAATCACAACAGACTTTTAGTAAAAGTGAAAAAGAAAAAAAGAGATTAAAAAAGAGAGAGGATAAGCGCAAGAAAATGGAAGCGCGTAAACTCGAAAGAGAAGAAAATGGATCAGAAGGTATTCCTTTGGCTTATGTAGATCATAACGGAAACCTTACAGATACTCCACCAGACCCTTCAATGAAAATTAAAGTAAAAGCTAAGAATATAGTTATCGGTATTCCTACTAAGGAAGAAAGTGACGAAGTATTCGATCCGGTTAGAAATGGAAAAGTATCATTTTACGATAGTTCAAAAGGTTTTGGATTTATCATTGATATGGATACCAATGAAAAACATTTTACACATGTTAGTGGTATTATTGATGATATTGCTGAAAATGACAAGGTAACCTTCGAATTAGAAAAAGGACAAAGAGGAATGAATGCTGTTAAAGTAAAACAAGCATAATTTATATTCTATAAATATATAAACCATCTTAATTTTTATTAGGATGGTTTTTTTATACCTTTAAGTTATGAGTTCAAACAGAGAAGTGCATAAAGACTTTCTTTATTATCTTAAATACAAAGACCAAGAACTTATAGATTTGTATTTAGAATTGCGAACTTTTTTATTAGATGTATATCCTCAAGCGACTGAATTGTTATATCATACACATGCTTTAACTTCTGTGTATTCATTATCTGAGAAATTAGGAGACAGTTTTTGTATGATTCCAATCTACACTAACCATTTAAACCTTGGATTTAATAAAGGAGCTTTGTTGCCAGATCCAAGAAAGCTATTAAAAGGATCAGGGAAATTGATAAGGCATATTCCTATTACTAATTCTGAAGACTTTGATAATGAAGATGTTAAAAACCTGATTAAAGCAGCTATTGAATTATCTGAAAGTGAATTAAAATCACTTAAAGAATCTTCATTTAATATAATTTCAAAAATTAAACGCTAATAATGAAGCCTAAACTTATACATATCTCAGAAAAGACAGTCATTGGCATGAAGAGTAGTATGCATCATGGTGAATTTGGGAATATTGTTGCATTATGGAAACGCTTTATGCCAAATAGAAAAGCAATTAAAAATGTTGCAAACGAAGAATTTATAGCGATGCAAAACTATACTGATTTCGATAATTTTGAAGTGTCTTTTGATGTTTGGGCTTGTGTAGAAGTTGCAAGTATAGAGACTATTCCAGATACTATGGAAGCTTTTACAATTCTTGAAGGTGAGTATGCTGTATTTCTTCACAAAGGAATGGATGCTTCTGCAACCTATCAACGTGTTATGAACGAATGGTTGCCTAATTCTGGTTATGAAATTGATAATCGATCACATTTTCAAGTTATGGGAGATAAGTACAAGAATGGAAGTTCGGATTCTGAAGAGGATTTTTATGTACCTGTTAGGCTTAGAAGCTAATCCGATAATCACAACCACTCTTATAATTACTACAACCAAAAGCAGCTTTTCCTTTTAATAGCTTGCCAGTTTTACATTTGGGACAAACATCACCAGCTGAGGCTTTTTTTACCTTAGCTTGTTTAGGTTCAAGTTTTAGTTTAAAATTATCATCAAAACGTAATAAGCCATCCTGAGTATTTCCCTTAATTTTAAAGCCCTTTAGGTTTACAGTAGAACCTTTACTTAGTAAACGTATATATTGATTTTCAGACACCTTCTTTTCACCAAAACTAAAGGGCAATGTAAAATCACATGATTTTCCATAAAGACTGCAGCCATAAGCCGATTTCCCTTTTATAAGCTCACCAGCTTTACATTTAGGGCAAGAAGCTCCAATTAGTTTTTCAGTTTTAGGTTTGGTCTTTGTTTTAGATTTTGATTTTTCAGCAGATTTATTATTTACTGCTGAGATTCTAGTTTGTACTTTCTCACTTCGTACTTCATAAACCAAGGCATCAACCATGCGTTTCATGCCTTTTATAAAAGCACTTGCGCTAATTTTACCTTTCTCAATATCTTTTAATTGCCTTTCCCAAGAACCAGTAAGTTCAGCAGATTTCAGTAATTCGTTTTTTATAGTATCAATCAGCTGAATTCCGGTAATGGTAGGAATCAATTGCTTTTTATTCCGTTTTACGTATTTCCGTCTAAAGAGTGTTTCTATAATATTAGCACGTGTAGATGGACGACCAATACCATTCTCTTTCATTAAATCTCTAAGTTCATCATCATCAACTTGTTTGCCAGCAGTTTCCATAGCACGTAGGAGAGAGGCTTCTGTAAATTGGTTTGGTGGCTTAGTCTGCTTTTCTAAAAACGAAGGCTCATGTGGTCCTTTTTCGCCTTTCACAAAAGCAGGCAACATTTTATCTTTTGCTGTATTAGAGGAAGTTGAATTATCTTTTGACTCAAATACTATGCGCCAACCTTTGGACAAAATCTCTTTTCCTGTTGTTTTAAAGTTTACATCTGCAGCTTTTCCTATAACAGTTGTGTTTGATACTTTACAATCCTCATAAAAAACAGCAATAAAACGTTTTACAATAATGTCATAAACTTGTTGTTCATTGTATTGTAAATGGGTTTGCATTCCGGTTGGAATTATAGCATGATGATCTGTTACTTTTTTGTCATTAAAGACTCTGACAGACTTCTTTATTTTTTGGTTTAGAAGAAGTGCTGTAAAAATCGAGTAATCAGTAAGTTTAGATAAAATTCCTTTTACCTTAGGATACACGTCATTTGGTAAAAAAGTGGTGTCTACTCTAGGATAAGTAACCGCCTTTTTTTCGTATAGTTTTTGGGCAATTTTAAGAGTCTCATCTGCAGAAAATCCAAACTTAGTATTACAATATACTTGCAAGCCAGTTAAGTCAAAAAGCTTAGGAGCATATTCGGTGCCTTTCTTTTTGGTAATGGACACAATTTCAAATTCGTGCTCTTTAACTTTATTAGCTAAAATCTCACCATCTTCCATCTTAAGGAAACGTCCTTCTTCATAACTAAAAAGTGTATCTCTATAAAGTGTTTGTAGTTCCCAATACGGTTGTGACTTAAAGTTTTCAATCTCCTTAAATCGATTCACAAGCATAGCAAGTGTTGGAGTTTGTACACGTCCAACAGATAAGACTTGCTTATAACCACCATGTTTTACTGTATATAATCGTGTAGCATTAATTCCTAAAAGCCAATCACCAATTGACCTAGAAAAACCTGCATAGTAGAGGTTGTCATAGTCTTTAGACGATTTTAAGTTTTTAAAGCCTTCTTTAATCGCTTCAGTTGTTAAAGACGAAATCCATAAACGCTTAACTTCACCTTTATACTTGGCTTCATTAATAACCCAACGTTGTATTAATTCTCCTTCTTGCCCAGCATCACCACAATTTATGACCACTTCAGCTTTGTCAAATAAACTTTTTACAATCTTAAACTGTTTTTTGATGCCATCATTGTCAGAAACCTTAACCTGAAATTTTTCAGGTAACATTGGCAAGTTGTTTAAATCCCAACTTTTCCAATAAGATTTATAATCAGCAGGTTCATATAAGGTACAAAGATGACCGAATGTATAAGTTACTGCATAACCATTACCTTCATAGTAACCATCACGTTTTGTTGTGGCTCCTAATACAGACGCAATTTCTCTTGCAACACTTGGCTTTTCGGCAATACAGACTTTCAAATGAAATAATTTATTGAAGTTGCAAAGTACAGAAATTTATACTTTAAAGATGTGATTTTTTAGAGTTCTAAAACTAATTTTTGACCAATCTTTAATGTTGAAGTTTTCTTAATTTTATTGGTAAGGCAAATCGAATAGATTGATGTATTATTTCGTCTAGAAATTCTAGATAAAGTATCACCTCGTTTTACAACATATACTTTATGTATTTTTTCTAAACTGGCCAATGCTGATTCTTTTGTATTATAAAGAGAGAGTTTAGTCAACTTCTTAGAACTATGAGAACTAGGTCTTGTCCATTTACGAGTCACCCAAAGTTCTTTTCCTCTAATAGAATTACTACTGTCAAAATTAAAAAGATAATCAGGATGAATATACTCGCCTTTATAACTTGCTACCAAATGAAGATGGCTACCTCTAGAGTTTCCCGTATTTCCACCTTTACCTAAATATTGACCAGTCGCTAAAGTGTCGTTAGCCTTAACTCCAATATGAGATAAATGTGCATACGTCGTTTCTAATCCATTATAATGTCTAACAACAACAGTTTTACCATGACCGCGACTATACCTAGCAAAACGTACAATACCACTTAGTATAGATACAACAGAGTCTCCAGTGACTAAATCTATATCAATACCTTTATGTGGGCGTCCTCTACGCCAGCCATAACGCGAAGTTATAACCTTTTTATGTGCAACTGGTGAAGCATAAGTACTATCATTAAATGTTATTTCTAAAGGATATTCAGTTATAGTATTTCTATAAGGATTATAAACTGTAGTATCCCAATAATCTGCTTTAATATCTATTGTTGGAGTAGTAACTATGTTCTCCTTAGAAATCATAGGGATTTCAATTTCATTGACTACAGATTTTTTATTAAGTGTAATTGTTGGTAATTTAATTTTAATAGAAGTCGCTAGAGTATCTTCTTGTGCAAGGGAACACATTGCACTCATTACAAATGCAAAGCAAAAAAAGATGTTTTTCATTTTATTTAATAATCTTAGTCGGTCTGAAAGAACGCTAAATTAAAACAAATATTGTTAACTACAAATCGCTTTAACATCTCCCAAAATAACGTAATTTTGCAACGCATTAATTTAATTACAATCTATGTCTCAGACAAACCAAGCTGTTCAAGAAAAAAAGACAGATAAAGAATTATACGATTATCAACAAGGTGCTATTAGTCAGATTTTCGAAAAATTCGATACCGAACGTGACGATTATCACTTATTATATCAGTTACCAACAGGTGGTGGAAAAACGGTTATTTTCTCAGAGATGGTACGTCAGTACTTAAAAAACCACAATAAGAAAGTGTTGATAATGACGCACAGAGTTGAGCTTTGTAATCAAACTTCTAAAATGTTAGATGGTTTTGGCGTGACTAATAAAGTGGTAAATAGTAAAGCGAATTTAGATGATCAAGCTGAGTACTCTTGTTTTGTGGCAATGGTTGAGACTTTAAACAATCGTTTGAATGACAACATGCTAGACATCTCTGATGTTGGTTTAGTAATTATTGATGAAGCACATTACAACTCATTCACCAAACTATTTAAGTTTTTCGAAAAGTCTTTCATACTTGGAGTTACTGCAACGCCATTAAGTTCTAATAAAGAGTTACCTATGAAGGATAACTACGATGAACTTATTACTGGTGAAACGATTGAAAATTTAATTGAAAATGAATTTTTAGCACGAGCTGAGACTTATGCTTATGATATGGGACTAACCTCATTAGAAGTGGGTTCTAATGGAGACTATACCGTAAAATCTTCAGAAGATTTATATTCGAGTCCTGCAATGCTTCAAAAATTAGTGGATGCATATAAAAAACATTCGCTAGGGAAGAAGGCCTTGATTTTTAACAATGGTATTAATACGTCTATTAATGTGTATTATGCTTTTAAAGAAGCTGACTTGCCAATTATGCACTTAGATAATACGGCAACAAAAAAACAGCGAAAGCAAATTTTAGAATGGTTTCATGAAACTCCTAATGCAATATTAACTTCTGTAAGTATTTTAACAACAGGGTTTGATGAACCTACCATTGATACTATCATCTTAAACAGAGCTACAAAATCCTTAACATTATATTACCAAATGATTGGTCGTGGCTCTCGTATCTTAAACAATAAAGCTAAGTTTACAACCATAGATTTAGGTAACAATCTTTATCGATTTGGTCCTTGGGGAGCGGATTTGGATTGGCAACTTATTTTTAAATCGCCAAATTGGTACGCAGATCGTATTAAGGATGATGAAGCCATTGAATCTAATTTTAAGCACGATTTATCTGATGAAATAAAAGACGAATTTTCAAAATCTGAAGATACATACTTCGATATTAAACAAACGTATAAGGATGCTATTGCAAAAGGTGAATCTTCAAAAGTAGTTTTAGAACGTTCTATAGAGCAACATGCTAAAATCTGTATTGAGAATAGTGAAGATGTTTATGACGCTTTAGCATTGGCGAAATTGCTTAAAGATGATACTAACCAAAGGATTGAAATCTATGCGAAGTGTATCAGTAAAAGCACACATAATTTCTTGAAGTGGCTAAAAGACGATTATAAGACAAAACTGAATTCTTATTTACGCACCAACTTTGATGAAAAATTTGAAGAAATTCATGGTTTTCCTCCGGAAGATTAAAGGCTCTAATATCTTAAAAATATAGACAGATAACTCATAAATTAGTGTAGTTTCGCGCCTGCATTTAAAATATACATTATGAAACGTATCAACGCGTATAAAAAACTATTTTCTGTTGAAGATTCTATTGATTTAAAAGTATTAAAGAAATCTTATAGAAATCTAGTAAAAGAATGGCATCCTGATAAGTTTCAAGATGGTGATGTTGGACAAGAAGAAGCTGAATTAAAAAGCCGTCAAATCATAGATGGTTATCATTTTTTAGTAAGCATTGCTCCAGAAACTAAAGCTTTAAATACTGAGGAATACACAACCACAATAATGGAATCTAGTATTTTAGATTTTCAACATAAAGGTTTGCTATTAGAAATCACATTTTTAGATGGTAGTACTTATGAATATTTCGGTGTACCAAAAAAGGTATTTATTAAATTTGTGAATTCAGATAAGCAGATGAGATTTGCAAGACGTAGCATCTTTAATTCTTATCTATATAGAAAGTCTAAGAAAGAACTTCAAGAGGCTTAAAACAGGTATGAGCAACGATAATACAGACCAATCTAAAGAGATCTCAGATGAAGAGATTGATAAATGTATTTCTATTTTAGAAGGGCTTGTTGCTGATACAGATCAGATATTTGAACTCCCAAAATCTAAGATTACAGCTTTAATGAAAGCGGCAGGTCAATTATCTAGACCGAGTAGAGAAGAGCATAAACGTCGTAAAAAAGATGGTAAAAAAGCTGCCAAACGCAAGCAAACTGAACGTGATAAACATGCTCGAAAAGTTACTGGAATTAGAAGTGCAAGAGAAGCACATGTATTTATAGCTCCCAAGCTTTTACCTGTAGCAGACTTAAAAGCCAAGGAGCAATTAGAACTCGAATCACCTCGTAACTGTTACGTCTGTAAAACACTCTTTACTAAGCTCCATCATTTTTATGATGCAATGTGTACTGAATGTGGTGATTTTAATTATGCCAAACGATTTCAAACTGCAGATGTAAAAGGGCAAGTTGCCGTCATTACAGGATCTCGATTGAAAATTGGCTATCATATTACTTTGATGTTATTAAGAGGTGGTGCTACAGTGATTGCTACAACACGTTTCCCAGTAGATTCAGCATTACGTTTTTCTAAGGAAGAAGATTTTACAGAATGGGGACATCGTCTAAAAATTCATGGTTTAGACTTAAGACATATTCCAAGTGTAGAAATCTTCTGTAATTTTATAGAACAGCGATATGAAAAACTAGATATTTTAATCAATAATGCAGCCCAAACTGTAAGACGACCAGCTGGTTTTTATAGTCATTTAATGCCTAATGAAGAGCGTTCAATTGAAGAGCTACCAAAGTATGCTAAGGATTTACTGAACGACCATACTGAATGTTTAGAGGAATTAAAACAGTTAACTACTGGTGCATCGTCTAATAAAAATATGCCTGTAACATGGCATGGACCAGAACCAGGTATTGGACTACGATCGTCTGCAAAATTATCTCAAATTCCATATAGTTTTGATAATACATTGGTATCTCAAGACGTGTTTCCTGAAGGAAAACTTGATGCTGATTTACAACAAGTCGATTTAAGAAAAACTAACAGCTGGAGATTAAAGCTTGGTGAGATTGAAACCACAGAAATGATTGAAGTTCAGCTGGTAAATTCTGTAGCACCTTTTGTATTGTGTAATCGTTTGTCTGAAGTGATGAAAAAAGACCAGACAGGACAGAAGCATATTATTAATGTCTCAGCAATGGAAGGGAAGTTTCATAGTTTCCATAAAGAAGATCGACATCCACATACCAATATGGCAAAAGCCGCTTTAAATATGTTAACGCATACTGCAGCAGGTAGTTTAGCAAAAGATGGTATTTATATGAATGCGGTTGATACAGGTTGGGTAACAGACGAAGATCCTGCTGAATTGGCTAAGAAGAAAGAAGAACTGCACGATTTTCAGCCTCCATTAGATATTGTAGATGGAGCAGCACGTGTTATGGATCCTTTGTTTGATGGTATTAATACTGGTAAACATTGGTCTGGAAAATTCTTAAAGGATTATCGTCCGATTAGTTGGTAACTACTTAGAATCTCATATAAAAATATTTCGACTTTATATTATTAAGAGTATCTTGTATGTCTATTAATTAACATACACTAAATCAAGCATGAAATCATTTACTTTTCAAGAAATAAATGCCATTATAGATGGTGAAATCATAGGTAAAACATCAAATAAAATCACTGGATTAGAGGTTATAAAGAAGGCAAACAACTCGCAGGCAACCTTTATAGGTAATAGAAAATTTGCTTCACATTGGACAGATTCTAAAGCAAGTTTGGCCATTGTAAATGACAATATAGATTTAGAACCTGGAGACAATCGTGTATTGATTAAAGTGAAGAATGCAGATTTGGCTATGGCTAAATTACTAGATGCTTTTGCACCAACAACACCTCATTTTGAAACTGAAATTCATCCTGCAGCTACTATTGATGCTTCAGCAAAAATAGGAAAGGGGAGTAGAGTTGGAGCTGGTTGTTATATTGGTAAAGATGTGGTGTTAGGTGATAATGTGACATTATATCCTAACGTAACGATTTTAGACGAAACGACTATTGGAGACCATACTACAATTTGGTCTGGCACAATCATTAGAGAACGTTCTGTGATTGGAGCACATTGTATTTTTCATACTAATGTAAGCATAGGAGCTGATGGTTTTGGATATCGTCCAAGTGATGATGGGAGAGGACTGGTTAAGATTCCACATATAGGAAATGTAGTTATTGGTAATAGTGTAGAAATAGGTGCAAACTCATGTGTAGATCGTGCGAAATTCAGTTCAACGATTTTAGGAGATGGTTGTAAGATTGATAATTTGGTACAGATTGGTCATAATTGTGTATTAGGTCGCTCATGTATTATGGCAGGAAGTAGTGGTCTTGCAGGTTCAGTAACTTTAGGAGATGGAGTTGTAATTGGAGGAAGTGCTTCTATAAAAGATCATACAACGATTCATTCTGGAGCAACAGTTGGTGCAGGTTCTGGTGTTATGAATGATGTAGCAGCCGGAAAAACAGTATTAGGCTATCCAGCAGTAGATTCTCGTGAGATGCTAAAACAATGGGTTGCGCTACGAAAATTAGCGCGCTAAATTTTTTGGCACACTTGTTGAATATCTCAAAGTATTATTAATAAATTAAATATAATACAATGAGTACAGGAACAGTAAAATTCTTCAACGATGCTAAAGGCTTCGGATTTATTACAGAAGAAGGTTCAAACACAGAACATTTTGTTCACATTTCTGGATTAGTAGACGAAATTCGTGAAGGCGATAACGTAGAATACGATCTTACAGAAGGGAAAAAAGGATTAAACGCCATAAACGTAAAAGTTATTTAAATATATCGCTTAACCTAAATATAAAAGCCTATCACTTAACTTAGTGATGGGCTTTTTTTGTATTTTACACTATATGAAATTTTTTAATAAAGCACGTTTTAGTATGTTAAAAGGGAAGAAATTAAGTAAATATTTTGTCTATGCTATAGGTGAAATTATACTTGTGGTCATTGGTATTCTCATTGCATTATGGCTCAATAATTGGAATAAAGAACAAGAAATAGCGAAAACCAATAAAAACTTACAACAAAAGATTTTAGTTCAATTAGAACATGATATTAATAATATTGAGAGTTTTAAGGAAGAATTAGATGGACTTAACAATGTGTATCTAAAAACACTAGGTCGCGATTATGATAAAAGCAAGGTTGATAATAGTGCATTGATTTCTACGATTTTGTTTGAAGTGAAGGAATTAGCTCTTAATAAGCATAGTGTAAACTGGATTGATAATGCTGAGTTGGATAATTCTAAAGCCTCAGAAATGCTATTAGAGCTTAGCAGCACATATAAGATATATTTTAAAAACATAAATGATATTGAATCCATTATATATAAAAAACTAACTACTAATCTAGAAATCATTGAAACCACTCAGCCATGGTATACCGAATTAATTACTGATTTTATTTGTAAAAATGATTGCATTAATTATTTACTACATAATGAAGAGCATAAATCTAGGATAGCTTCATTACGATTTTTGTATATCAATGGTTATGGAAGTATTATTGATGGTTTTTATTTTGATCTTAAAAGATCTAAATCGGAATTAGAAGCTATACTAAAAGAATCTTAATAGAGTATAATGTTAATTTGATAGGATGTATTATTTAATATAGTATTTTACATAATATAAATTATAGGACAAATGCTATTTTTGGTTATTTGCTTAGAACATACCATTAGTCAACTATAATGATATTATGTAAAATATCCCAGAGACTTTATAATTCCATTTCTATTTGCAGTACTTGGGCATTAAACTAGAAACGGTTTGCTTCGCAGCGTTAAAAAAGCATTGTTCCTATAATTTGTCGTTATGTCAAATGTCCGCTGTCAACCGCGTATTGCTTTGATAAAATCAAATTACTATTGTAATTTATTTTATATGCAATTTCCAGCCGCTTGCCAGCCGCACATAAAAGCTAAGTTTTAGTAATCATTAAAATTTTGAGGTATTTGGATATTTGTACTACATATTTTTTTCTACGCGATTCTCAGAGACTTGCCATAAGAGCTTAAATTTTATGAAGGATAAAATTCTAAGCACTTATTAGATTCTTACTTCCTATTAAGCTTTTTTATTAGTACTACCAATATTATGTAAAATAGAATTTGAATCTTTACAACTCACCAAGGTTTAGATAATATCTTTTTTTCTTGTTAAAAAAAGAAACAAAAAAATCAAGACTGCATATAATTTTGGAAACAATTACGGCTCACTATGCTACATTTTAAGAAACTTTTGAACTTCTTAAGATTGCTTTGTAATTCTATTAAAAATTAGAACTCTAAAGGATGTGTATTACTAGTTCCTTAAAATGTTACGCTTCATTCACCTATTGTTTTACCAAAATGATATGAGGTCGTTTTGCCATCTCATCATCTGGGTAAAAACTCATAGTACGTTAAACTAAGTTTTTAGTTTGTGAATCATGTTTTCTATAGAATACTTAACCAATTTTGGTATTGTATGTATAGAAATTCTAATATTAAAACTAGAATGATAAATAAATGGTCGTTTAATTCGCTTAAATCCTTTTTTACAATTTTAGCACTACGATCAATAGTATCTAATGCTTGTAAAAAGAATTCATTAGCTCCAATTACAAGATCAACTCCTTCCCTTCCACTCTCTTTCTGATCTAATTTTATTGGCTATATTTTGTATCTGTGGAGAGTGATAATACTATATAGAGTATACGATTATTCTGAAATATTTTATCTGCAAGAGGCTCTTTTATGAACCATTTTCCTTCTTTTGTCAATTATTTCAAACAATCCCATTCAACTGAACCAGTGCCGCCTCCTTACACTATTGAAAATTTGCTATCAGTAA
>NZ_JADGDZ010000065.1:2792-19319 GCF_016744625.1 Winogradskyella sp. | reverse complement strand
ATTTGGCAATGTATTTGCAGTAATATTAAACGTTAATTGTTCACCTTGGTTTGCGTTAACACCTAGTGGAATAGTTACATCGCTATAATCAGTTTCACCAAGAGCTTGTATAGCCATTGGTACATCAGCATTGTCTTGAACTAAATGTGAATATAAAGCAAAAGCTGGCGCGATGCCACCTAATAAACTGGCATCATAGCTAGGGTCTAATCCTAGACTAGAAGACTCTGTAAAGAAAATATCTGTAATAAAATTATCGGTTGCGGTACTTAAATTTAACTTCAAATTAGTAATAGCAGAAGTGTTTCTTCCAGCAATAAAGTCATCTCCACCTGCAGCTAGACGCATATCTGGTCCACTTGTTGTAAATTCTACATCGCCAACAGGAGCAATATCTGAAGCTACAAAAAAGGCCTGACCTGGTGCAATATTTAATGTGTTGTTTAGTAAAGCGCTAATAATCGTATAATCTCCGGCTGAAGTTCCATCAGTACTATCATTATAACCATAAATAACACTTGCGCTAGGATCGAGTAAACTTGCGTTCTGAGTTAAAAATAGCTGTGCATCGAGATAAGACGGAAAAGGGTTACCAATTAGATTTAATTTGCTTTCTGTTCCCTGATTTATCGCAATTTCTACTAAACTAGTATTTACAATGCCTTCAAAAGTAATAAGGTTAGAACTTGCGCCGACTGTAATACCACTGCGATAACCTTTTCCTGCTACTAAAGGTGTTGTATCAGTTTCATCCCAAAGTTCAAATGGATTGGTACTGCTATTATTATCAAAACCACCAAACAAAACCTCTGACCCACTTGGATTGGCTAAAATATTAGGATTATTAGTAATAAAGGTATCAAAAGCTTCCCCAGAAAGTGGTGCACTGATTAAATCATTACCATTTACAGGCGCATTATTGTTAATATGACGATTATATCTTACAGTGCCTGTTACGCTACCATCAACTATTAAGCTAGAATATGAAGTTGAGGTAGATTTCAAAATAACATTAGCCGTTAGAGAATTTTCAGCCGTTAATGAAGAGCCAGAATCAACCACAATTCTTTTAATAGTAATAACAGAGATTGAAATAGGTTGATTAGTCGTATTAGGAATAAAAAGAGTGTGATTTCCATTTGGTAACCCTTCCGACCAGTTAGAACCTATATTAAAGTTTGTACTTGTAGTTCCAGTCCATGTATTCGGGTAGCTACTATGACTAGTAAAGGTCATACCACCTAATCCAGGATTTCCAGAACCAATACCACCTCCAAACGCTTCATCAGATGAAAACATGTTTGATCCCCCATCATTTGGGTTGCCATAAGTTACAACAAAGTCAAATTTATCGCAATCAGTAAGCCCAATTTGTGACCAGTCAAAACTAAAAGTGAAAGATGTAGTGGCAGAGGATGCAGGCGCACCAACACCAGTAATGAAATTTAATCCATTAGAACCAACTGGTCCAGTTACGGGAATTCCCCATAAACCACCAAAACCAGTATTTATGGCAATCCCATGTGTAGCTTCAAAACCTGTAGGAAAGTTTAAATTCGAAGATCCAGTATTTGATATAGCTCTTCGATTTGAGTCTGCAGTATCATTGACATCCGAGCCTATAAATGTTCTACCAGTTTCACCATTAGAAATGTACATTACCATGGTGTCGTTAAAACCACCTCCACCTTTTGTGAATGTAAAGGTTACTGCGGTGCCATTGTCATCAACAGTCATTGAGGCACCACCTATTGGTCCTCCAAATCCACTATTGCTATTTCCTGTATAACTAACTTGTGAAACTCCTTTATTTATGAAGAACAAAGAGAGGCAAAAAATAATTATGAATGTGTATTTTTTAATCATGATAAATTGATTTTTATGGTGATATAAAGATATTATTTTTTCAATAAAAAATGAAAGCGAAAACGTTTTCGTGTTAATAAGTTGTTGTTTTAAGTTAATTTATAGAGTTTAGGGAATAGGGTTTTATAAAAAAACGCATCCTAAAATATTTAGAATGCGTTTTAATATTTTATATAATAAGTGCTACCTAATAATAACTTTCTGTGATTTAGTTTGCATAGCATTACTTAGTTGTACAATATAAACTCCAGTGCTTAAATTGCTAACATCAATCGATTGACTTCTTTTAGAAGTGTCTAAACTTGTTACTCCGACTATGCGACCTTGCAAATCATAAATATTAGCTTTAGTAGCTTCTAATAGCTGACCAGCAATAACAATAGTTTTATCTGCCTTATTTGTAAAAATATTTAAACTATCAAAATTGTTCTCTGGAGTTGATAAGGCATCTTTCATAAAGCGTAAAAAGAAACGGCCAGTGCCTATTAAGTTAGCATTAGGGGTTAATATGTAATCACTAGAGTTTAATAATGTAGTGGTGCTTTCTATTGTATCATCTAAATATACTTCAACAGTATTTGGCAATGTATTTGCAGTAATATTAAACGTTAATTGTTCACCTTGGTTTGCGTTAACACCTAGTGGAATAGTTACATCGCTATAATCAGTTTCACCTAGAGCTTGTACAGCCATTGGTACATCAGCATTGTCTTGAACTAAATGTGAATATAAAGCAAATGTAGGTGCGGTGCCACCTAATAAACTGGCGTCATAGCCAGGGTCTAATCCTAGACTAGAAGACTCCGTAAAGAAAATATCTGTAATAAAATTATCGGTTGCGGTGCTTAAATTTAACTTCAAATTAGTAATAGCAGAAGTGTTTCTTCCAGCAATAAAGTCATCTCCACCTGCAGCTAGACGCATATCTGGTCCATTTGTTGTAAATTCTACATCGCCAGCGGGAGCAGCATCTGAAGCTACAAAAAAGGCCTGACCTGGTGCAATATCCAATGTGTTGTTTAGTAAAGCGCTAATAATTGTATAATCTCCAGCAGAAGTTCCATCAGTGCTATCATTATAACCGTAGATAACACTTGCACTAGGGTCGAGTAAACTTGCGTTTTGAGTTAAAAATAGTTGTGCATCGAGATAAGAAGGAAAAGGGTTGCCAATTAGGTTTAATTTACTTTCAGTTCCTTGACTTATCGCAATTTCTACTAAACCAGTATTTACAGCACCTTCAAAAGTTACAAGATTAGAACTTGCGCCAACTGAAATACCACTGCGATAGCCTTTACCAGCTATTAATGGTGTTGCATCTGTTTCATCCCAAAGCTCAAATGGATTGGTACTACTATTATTATTATCAAAACCACCAAACAAAACCTCTGGTCCACTTGTATTGGTTAAAATATTAGGATTATTAGTAATAAAAGTATCAAAAGCTTGGCCAGAAAGTGGTGCACTGATTAAATCATTACCATTTACAGAAGCGTTATTATTAACATAGCGATTATATTGAACTGTTCCACCAATTGCAGTTCCTTGAACAATTAAACTCGAGTATTCATTAGAATCGGACCCTAAAGTTAAACTGCCATTATTGTTTAGGTTTCCAGCTATTTCAAGACTACCTGTTTTTTCTATAATTAATGCACTACTAGTTTCAATTGTTGCATGCGATACATCCACAAGCGTAGAAATTGAAGGTTGGTTGGTTTGGTCAGTAATAACAACATCTGTTGTGCTAGATGGAGCACTACTTTCATCCCAGTTTCCAGTAGTTGTCCAAGAGCTATCTGAGTTTCCTGTCCAAAAGTATAAGTTGGGTTTTGTTCTTGGGTTGTTATTTGTTCCATCTGCTGTCCAATTTTCTTCAATTTCACCACCATCAGATGAATTTCTTTTATAAGAAAAATTATCATTCCATGTCCATGGGCTTTGACCACTTCCATTATGGTTAAACTGATCTATGATACCATTACTTGTGTGGAAAACATCACAACCATCATCACTTCCATTAAAGAAAAAATTACTGCCAATAGCATCTGCAGTATCAGTAAATTCGGTAGTGTAGTTACTTGCATTTTGAGTCACAATAATATAACTATCTGGACTTAATGTACCGCTAAGAGTAACTTGCTGCGTAGAATTTCCAGGATTTGAATTAAAATATCTTGCTTCTATATTATCGAGGTTTATTATTTTATTACTTCTATTGTAAATCTCCATATAACCATTGTCATTGTTAGACCCGTCAGAATTATCACCAGAAACTTCAGTGATAATTAAATCGCCTGCAAGAGGTTCTTCAACTGCGTTTGGCGTTGAAGAATTAGTTACACCAGAACTCCATGTTGTTGCCTTACGAGCAAAAACTTCAAAATGATAAGTAGTACCATTTGTTAAACCAGTTACAGTGATTGAAGTACCAGAACCTTTAAAAACAACATACTCATTAGACCCTATATCTGTACCAAAACTAAAAGAAGCATCAGCAGTGTAAGCTGTGCCATCTCCAGTTGGTGAGTTAGTTAAAGTAGAACCCGCTTTAGCGACTACTAAAATTTCATCAAAACAACTACCATTAGTCCAACTTAAATCAACTGATGTGTCGCCTGATGTTGCAGTAAATGCCGAAACATCTGATGGTGTTGAACAATCTGTAGTAAAATCACCTGTTAATTCAGTTAATTCATAGCAGGTGCCTGTGGTGTTGTATTCATATATAGCTACATGATAAATAGTACTCGGATTTAAACCAGTAATACTCACAGAACTTGCAACAGAACCTGATTGTACAACATAATTTCCTGTTCCAATTTGGTCTCCTGAAGTAAAGATAGTATTACTAATGTAAGTAGTTCCATCTGTAGGATCAGTATTAACAGCAGAGCCTTCTCTCATAACTACTAATACTCCATTACCATCTCCTGAAGTCCAATTTAATGTTGCAGTTGTATTACCTATGGAAGTTGTATTATAAATTGAAGCTTGAGTTGTAGGTGATGTACAGCCAGAAGCTATTGTAAATACAGTAGTTGAAATTGGTAAAATATTGTTACCGCTACTACCAGCATTGAACCAATTTACTCCTGTATCCATTATCAGAGGTAAATAGTTGGCAAAACTAGATTCACCGGAAATAGGACCAGTATATTCATAACCATCATTGTCATCATTAAAGTCAATAAAATTTGTTCCCAAAGTTAGATTAGTGCCTGTTAGTGTTGAAGAGCCTAAATCACTTGCTATTCCAGCTAAAAATCCAGGTGTAGCCATAGTTGATGAACTAGGTTGACTCAATAAAGCGAATAACTCTTCATCACTAGCATTTAAATTTACTGAACCTCCAGATACAGTTCCAATATTAACAGTTGGAGAACTATTATTAGTGTTTTCAATTAAAATCACAGTACCTGCTGGTACTATACTAGAATGAGACCACTGTATTTCTCCTTCATTTAAATCATTAAATGAATTTCCACCCCACTCATTATCTGTAAACCAAATTGTTGTGTTAGCAGATATATCTACCAAAGTAACAAAAGCAAATTCGTCAGTTCCATCAGCATTAAATGCTGTGAAAGCTATATCTCCAGGATTAGTTTGCCCAAACCCAAATCCACTAACTAATAGTGTGATTAAAAAAGTGTAAAAATGTTTCATGTTGAAGTTTTTTTATTCTAAACAGCAATTATGCTATCCGCAAAGAGGGCAACAAAGATACTAAGTATTAGTGCCCAAGTGTAAATTAGATATTAACAAACGGTTAATTATAGTTTTTGGACACGGTTTTTGTGTTTTGGTCACTAATTTTGGACAGTATGTGGTACCCTTACTTAAATAGAATAAGTTAATATAGTATTGATTAATAGATTGCTACTACTGACGAAAATGTCAGTATCTCAATTGACTGTAATAAAAAAAGTGCACCCTTAGGATGCACTTTTAGATTCATTTATAAATAAGTTTAGGCCTTATCTAATTATCACTTTTTGTGATTTTTGTTGTAAGCCATTACTTAATGTAATCACATAAACACCATCAGATAGGTCTGTAGCATCTATTTGGTTTAATACATTATTATTATCTATTATTGAGTTATAAACTAAACGTCCTTGAAGGTCATAAACTTTAGCAGTTGTCTCACCATTAAGTACTCCATGAATATATATTGATCTAGGAGTTTTTGTGGTATATATCTTTATATCGTTAAAGTCCGAATCCGTATTTGATAATGCACTGTCAGATAACCTTAAATAAAACCTTCCTGTACCATTTAAATTAGTAGTAGGAGTTAGAATATAATCTGAAGTATTTAATAACGTCGAGGTATTATTTAATGCATCATCTAAATAGACATCTATTGTGCTAGGTAAAGTGCTTTCAGAAATGTTAAATACTAATTGTTCTCCTTGATTAGCATTTACACCTAAAGCTACAGTTGTATTTCCAAAATCCATTTCTCCTAGAGTTTGTATTGCAAAAGGAGTTCCCATATTTTCCTCTACTAAATGCGAGTATAATGCAAAAGCTGGTGCGTTACCTCCAAAAATTGCGGCATCGTAGCCAGGATCTAACCCCAAACTTGCACTTTCATTAAAGTAAAAGTCAGTAACAAATAAATCATTTGGAGAAGTAATTTGTAACTCTAAATTAATAATTACATTACTATCACGACCTAAGATAAAATCATCGCTAGTACCAGTTGTACGCATCGATGGATCAAATGTAACATCGTACATAGTAACATCAGCAGCATCAGAACTTACTAAAAATCCTTGACCTGGTGCAACTACTGAGGTTGGTGTTGTGTTGGCTAAATTATAAATAGTATAACCAGTTCCACCTGAACCTGTAGCATCACCATCATAACCATAAATTGCAGCTGTAGTTGGTACAAATAAACTAAGATTGTCAACACCAGTAGCCACTTCATAATTTAAAAAGTCTTGAACCTTTAAATAAGAAGGGTATGGATTACCAATTAAATTCCAATCAGCAAAGGCTGGTCCAGAATTTTCAATATTATTAGTAATTACACCAGTGTTTACCGTACCTGTGAATGTCAGCGTAGCTGTGTTATTAGCTGCAGCTCTATAACCAACACCAGCGTCTAAGGTTGTACTAGCGTTTGTTGTTGTAAAATAGTTTTCATAAGCTCCAGTAGTCTTGTCAAAAATTGCAAATGCTTTTTCTGTAGCATCTCCAGGGTTGGCAAGCAAATTACTATTTGCGGCAGCGAAAGTTCCAAATGTTTGACCAGATAGTGGTGCAGAAATTAAATCGTTATCACCAATGGCATTGACGTCTCCTAATGTAGAATTTCCATTAACATGTCGTTTGTAATTAACCGTACCAGTAATCGTACCATTTAAGATTAAACTTGAATAACTGGTAGAGATTGATTCTAAAGTAAGTCCGTCAGTGGCATCCATGGCTGTTAATGTAATACCGGTATTAACTGTAATACTTGCTCCAGCATTTACTGTAATTGTATTAGCAGTTGTGTTAGAGCTGAATGTAGCATTACCAGAAGTAACAAGGATATCATCGTTTGCTGTAGCTGTACCATTTGGGTCGCTTGGTGACCAAGTACCATTATAAGTGTATATAACTGGTGTTACATCTTCAACTTTTACATCATCAACATACCAATTGTCACCATTGTCATTTTCCATAACAAAAGCTATATATACGGTTGTGTCAGAATTGTAGGCACTTAAATCAACTGTGAACTGCCCAAAAGTTGTATTTGAGAAGTCAGATTCTGAGTAAGTTTGTACTGTAGTAAAAGATGCTATATTAGTATCTGTTGTAGATACTCTAATAGTATATATATTACCATAGTCTGTTCCGTAAGCATCTCTAGCAAAAAAGGATAACTCAGGCGTAGGTAGTGCACTTAAATCTAATGCAGGAGTTACTAACCAATCTTGTGCAAAAGGGGTAGCTCCCTCATATCTCACAAATGCTGATCCAGAACCTGTATTAGCAGTAGTTGATCTTTCCCAATCTTGCCCAGTACCTTCACCATTAGTACCTCTAAATGAAGACCAACATTGCGGTGGGAAAGTCAAATCTTCGAATCCTTCTTCAAAAGGGAATGTAGTCACTGCTAAAGCACAAGGGTCAGCATCTGTAGTTGCACTAGCAGAAGGCACAGTAATATCAGTTTTAAAATCTATTAGACTACCAGAGTTTGTGTAAGGATAGATTTCAAATTCATATAACGTACTTGCTGTTAATCCTGTAAAGGTATAAGTCTGTACCCCAGAGCCTATTTTAATTTCTGCTTCATCATCAGACCAATCAGTATCATCTGCTGGTTCAGTACCATCAACAGGTATAAAGAACGATGCAGCACTAGTTTTTGCAACAATTAAAAAGCCATCAGCGGCTTGCGAACCATCATTATCAGTCCAAGTTACTGTGATTTCAGTGTCAGAATCTGCTACTGCTGTAAAAGTTAGCACATGATTTGTTGGTTCTGTTGCAGGATTTACTGTAAGAACTCCTGAGACATAAGTTGAACCATCCCATTCGTTACCATTAGTAGCATTATAACCACCATAAGCAAAAGGTCCACCATCGACACTAAAACGACTTACATAATAGTATGTGCCAGGTGTCAGTGAAGCACCAATGGCTAATTCATACTCATCATTATTTCCAGATTCTCCAAAGTAAGGAGCTGCTGTCCAAGTCCAATCTCCGGATGTAAAGTCTGTTGCTGTTGTCGCATTTACAGCACTTATACCAATTTCTGCAGTAATATTTGTTCCAGCACCGGCTCCAGGAGTATTTCCTGCTTCATAAATTTGCGCATATACATTTGCAGTATTCCCTGCTATTATCGTTGCAGCTCCTGGGAATTGTAAGTTAACGTAATCAGGTAAATTAGGTGTGCTAGCGTTAATGTATAGCGTTCCTGAATCAGTGGTATCTGATGAAGTTGCACCAAAATTACTGGCAAAATCTATATTAAAAGCTCCAGCAGCAATGTAATAAGTTCCAACAGGTAAACCGAGTTCTGTTAATAAGCTTAAACTACCAGTTCCTCCGTCATCATTACTATCAATAAGGTTACCAAAAGCATCATAAAGCCCTATTTCAGTATCTACACCAGTTGTTGATTCGGTATCTACTGTTATTTCTGAACAGTTACCGTCATATATCAATTCTACCCAAACAACATCGTCTGTAATGGATGCGTAAGCACCATTGTAGCTACCTGAATCTCCGCAGCCATTAATATTAATCGTTGCTACTGTAGTTGGTGCAGTAGGAATAACAGTAAGTTGTCCCGAAACAAAATTAGTTCCATCCCAGAAATTACCACCAGTACTGCTTGGTGTAATACCTCCATAAGCATATGGTCCACCATCTGCTCTAAATCGACTCACATAGTAGTGTGTGCCCGCTGACTGCGAAGACCCTATTTCTGCTTGGTATTCGTCATCATTACCAAATTGGTTATTAAACGTCGCAGGAACCCATGTCCAATTAGGAGATGTGAAATCTGCTGCTGTTGTTGCGTCTGTTGTGCTTACACCAATCCAAGCTTCAATGTCAGGGTTAGAGCCAGCTGCTTCAGTAAAACCAGCTACATATACTCGAGCATAAGCATCAAAGTTTGAACCTTCATTTATACTACCGTCACTTGGCGATTGTAGATTACAATAATCTACGGTTTGACTTGATGGTATAGCATTTATATTAAATTTACCAACATGGAAATCATAATCTTGTCCAGTTGTAGTTCCATTAGATGCCCAAATAGCAAATTGAGCATTGCCTGAGTAAGCTGTTAAGTCCTCTGTATATTCAGTGCCTGTAAAAGCAGGTTCGTTAGCTGAGTTCCAAGTTGTAAGATTAGTCCATGTACTACCACCATCAGTACTAATCAATAGTTGTACTTCATCATCAGATCCCATAGAATCATCAGTATCACCATCATTATAGTTTGTAACTGCAACATTTATTTCTAATTGGTAAGGACCACCAGATGATAAATTAAATGTTGGTGAAATTAACCAATCTCTTAAGGCAGTTGTCCCAAATATATTAACTCTATTACTAAAAATTCCTGCTCCATAATTATTATCATCACCTGTACCTGTACTACTCCATGATGATGAACCTAGACCAGTTGGTCCAACAGCGACTTCGCCATTTGTAGCTTCATCCCAACAAGAGTCAGGTACATTTGTTGACATGTCTGCTATATAGTCTGGTACGATTGCAACACAAGATGTTGTAAAATCTACAGGACCAACCCAAGTACTATAGCCATTACTAGCATCATTACAATCCGCTCTCACATAAACTTCATATGCTGTGTTTCCAGTTAATCCACTTTCAGTATGAGGATTAGTAGTTGTTGCAGTTCCAGATGCAGGAGAACCTGTTCCATCTGCTTGAACTAAAACTTCCCAATCATCTTCAGATGCACCATTGGTCCAACTCACCGTTACTGAATCACCTGTAAAACTATCTATTGTTACACCTGAAACTTCAGGACATAGGGCTGTTGTTGTAAAATCAACTGGTCCAACCCAAGCACTATACTGACCACCACCACAATCTGCTCTAACATACACTTCGTAAGCCGTTGATTCGGTTAAGCCAGTTGCACTATAAGGATTGCTAGTCGTTGCTGTACCAGAAGCAGGTGAACCTGTTCCGTCTGCTTGTACTAGAACTTCCCAATCGGTTTCAGTTCCACCTGCTGTCCAGCTAATCTCAGCTGTTTCAGCAGCAAAACTATCTATTGTTAATCCTGTAATGTCAGGACACGCAGGATCATAAATGCTTATGCTATCAAAAGCTCCACCTTCATCATTTGAACTAGTATCAGAACCAAAGGCTACTCTTAAAAGTACACTACTTTGACCACCAAGACCAGTTAAATCATTTTTTGCTGCAAGCCATCCACCAGAACTACCTGTCCAGCCTGTTTCTTGCCCTCCAGGATCTCCATTAGAAATTGTAGCATCATTATACCAATTGTTAGGGTCACTTAGTGCACCAACATTTTGCCAGCTTGTACCACCGTCAATTGATGATTGTAATACCATTCCATCATAACTAAACTCTGCTTCGTACCAAATACTTAGTTCAATCACAGGAGCTGCAAGACCAGACATATCAAATGGTGGACTTATAACAAAAGAATCGTCATTAGTAACATAATCTCCAGTTAAGTTAGTTACCCAAGCATCAGTACCAGAATCTGCAGTATTAATGGTTGTAGCAGCTGGTGCTCCTAAAGCCCAAGAACCACTATTTGTGTTATCTGCAATCCAACCACCAGCTCCAGAGTCAAAGTCTTCATTGTAAGGAAAGGATGTAATTGGGGCAGCAGTTGTTGTAAAATCAACTGGTCCGACCCAAGCACTGAACCCATTTCCTAGACAATTTGCTCTAACAAAGACTTCGTAAGCTGTGCTAGCTGTCAAACTTGTAGCACTATATGGATTAGATGTAGTTGCTGTACCAGAACCACCAGGAGTCCCAAGACCATCGGCTTGTACTACAATTTCCCAAGCTGATTCTGAGCCACCAACTGTCCAGCTAATCTCTGCAGTTGTATCTGTAAAACTATCTACCGTTAAACTAGTAATATCTGGGCAAGAAGGAGCTGTCGTAAAGTCTATAGGACCAACCCAAGCACTGAACCCATTTCCTAGACAATTTGCTCTTACATAAACTTCGTAAGCAGTAGATTCAGTTAATAAAGTTGCACTATGAGGATTAGTAGCTGTAGCTGTGCCAGAACCACCAGGAGTCCCAAGACCATCGGCTTGCACTACAATTTCCCAATCGGTTTCTGAGCCACCTGCAGTCCAACTAATGGCTGCAGTTGTATCTGTAAAACTATCTATCGTTAAACCAGTAATATCTGGACACGAAGGAGGAGCAGGTACAATAATCTGAAAAGAGGCTTCCAGTTCTTCGGGTGTTCCTTCACAACTAGTTGCAGAATCAGTATCTGCTCCATCATCAGGTGTAACACCTCCATTATCACCAATTACACTACCATATGCAGTAACTGATATTGTAGTGCCATCCCAAGAATCATCGTATTGATCGTAACAGTTTACATAGTATGTCCCAGGTGGTAATGATATTACTTCATTGGTTAATAAACCTGAGCTATTGCATTGTGTACCATTCCCTTGTCCCCAAACTTGAGTTCCAGTGCCATCAATACCAGTCGTAATACTTGACCATTTCTCACCTGCACAGCAACCACCTGCTGTAGTAATTTCTATAGTACTGTTGCTTGAGCCACCAGAAGGTGTATAAGTAACTTCAAAGCTGTCAACATATATTCTATTACCACTAGAGGCATCTCTTTGGTAAAACTCAACTTCAGTACTTGCTGAGATGCTATTAATGGTATAAGTAGTGCTAGCAGATAAATTTGTTGCAGTACCACTATCTACAGTATAGCCTGCAGGACCTGTAGTGCCAGAGGCATTGATTATAACTGATGTGATAGTAGCTCCATTTGAAGGTGTTATAATAATTGAACCTCCTTTTGTGGCATTTTGATATAAACGTAATTGACCGCTATTAATAACTGGAGCTGTTGTACCAGAATTCTGGGCTGTAGTAAAACTTATATTTGCGTCTAAATTGTCTGATGTACTCGCTCCACCTGCTGAAAAGTCATAAGTCACAGTGGTCTGACCAAAGCCTAAACTACTAATTAAAAGAGTTACTAAAAAAATGTAAAAATGTTTCATATAAGTCAATTAGTTAAATTATTCTGCACCGATTAATTATGCAGTAATTATTAATAAGTAGGAATTCGTTTAAGACTTTTGGGGTTTAAGATTTAAAACTATGTAGGAGTTAAAAAATCTTAGTGAACAAATATAAAAATTCTATTGATTTATTTGCAGTTTCGATAGTAAATGATATGATTTTTTAGACAAATCGTAAAAATACCCTTGTGAATTTTAAAAATATTCTTATATATTTAAAAAAGAACCTTTGTTTAAGATGCGCCTTTAGATTTCATATAATATAGATTTTATCTATTCTAGAATCACTTTTTGAGAGTGCTGTCCTTCATAAATTTTATGATAGCAATATTTTATCGTATTATTTTTTAGATAAAGAGATTTCTAAATGAAATATAATTTTTCATCCTATAAATTAGGTGACTTTTTTAAAATATTCAAATACTATAGAATAGTCTTGGATTTGTTTTAGATTTGTAAAAAACTAATCTAAATTGGCTCACATCAGGTGAGTTTGGTGTCATTTTATGAGTAAAATTGCATTTATAACTGGAGTTACTGGGCAAGATGGTGCTTATCTCAGTGAATTTTTATTAAAGAAAGGCTATGTCGTTCATGGTTTAAAACGACGTTCGTCATTGTTTAATACGGACAGAATTGATCACCTTTATCAAGATCCTCATGTTGATCATAAAAACTTCTTTTTGCATTATGGTGATATGACGGATAGCACTAATCTTATTCGTTTAATAAAAGAAATTCAACCTAACGAGATTTATAACTTAGCAGCAATGAGTCATGTAGCTGTGTCTTTTGAGATCCCAGAATATACGGGTAATGCAGATGGTTTAGGAACTTTACGTATTTTAGATGCAGTACGTTTATTAGGTTTAGAAAATAAGACACGAATTTATCAGGCCTCAACATCTGAGTTATATGGTAAAGTACAAGAAGTGCCACAATCGGAGACGACTCCATTTTATCCGCGTTCACCTTATGCGGTAGCAAAAATGTACGCGTATTGGATTACGGTTAATTATCGCGAAGCCTATAATATGTATGCCTGTAATGGAATTTTGTTTAACCATGAATCTCCAATTAGAGGAGAAACATTCGTGACGCGTAAAATCACAAGAGCAGTTTCTCGTATTGCACTAGGATTACAAGATAAATTTTATTTAGGGAACCTTGATTCTCAGCGTGATTGGGGACATGCCAAAGATTATGTTCGCATGATGTGGATGATACTACAGGCTGATGAAGCAGAGGATTGGGTAATTGCAACTGGTGTAACCACAAAAGTAAGAGCGTTTGTACTTATGAGTTTTGCAGAAGTTGGTGTTGAACTAGAATTTAAAGGGGAAGGAGAAGCAGAAAAGGCTTATGTTACAAAATGTAATCATCCCGATTATCAAATAGAAATTGGTAAAGAAGTTTTAGCTGTAGATCCACGTTATTTTAGACCAACAGAAGTCGATTTGTTAGTTGGTAATGCTTCTAAGGCTAAAGAAAAGTTAGGTTGGGAATGTCAGTATGATTTAGCTGATTTAGTAAAAGATATGATGAAAGGGGATATTAAAGTAATGCAAGAACAGCAATATCTTGATGAAGGCGGTTTTAAAACCATGAATTATTTTGAGTAGTATTCATAAAGATTCAAAAATATATATTGCAGGACATCGTGGTATGGTTGGTTCTGCAGTTTGGCGAGTGCTTGAAGCTAAAGGTTATACTCATCTTATTGGTAAAACAAGCAAAGATCTCGATTTACGTAATCAGCAATCAGTTATTAATTTTATAAAATCAGAAAAGCCAGACATCATTATAGATGCTGCAGCTAGAGTTGGAGGGATTTTAGCTAACAATGACAATCCTTATCCATTTTTAATGGAGAACTTGCAAATTCAGAATAACCTTATTGATGCTGCTCATAAAGTAGAAATCCAAAAGTTTATCTTTTTAGGAAGCTCTTGTATTTATCCAAAATTTGCTGCACAACCTTTAAAAGAAGAGTATCTACTTACAGATAGTTTAGAACCCACTAATCAATGGTATGCAATAGCTAAAATTGCGGGAGTGAAAGCTTGCGAAGCTATAAGAGAACAATACGGCAAAGACTTTGTTAGTTTAATGCCAACTAATCTTTATGGTCCTAATGATAATTTCGATTTAAAAAGTTCACATGTTTTGCCAGCGATGTTACGCAAATTTCATGAAGCTAAGGGGAATAGTAATTCTCCAGTAGAACTTTGGGGAAGTGGTACACCAATGCGCGAGTTTTTACATGTTGATGATTTAGCACAAGCGGTTTTATTTGCTGTAGAGAATGTGTTGCCTGAATACTTATATAATGTTGGTACTGGTACAGATATTACCATTAATGTTTTGGCAGAAACCATACAAAATATTGTTGGTCATAAAGGCGACATTATTTGGGATAGTACTAAACCAGATGGCACACCAAGAAAGTTAATGGATAGTTCTAAGTTGAGGAGTTTGGGATGGGAACCTAAGATTGCTTTAGAGAAAGGGATTAAAGATACATATCGTTGGTTTTTGGGTAATCACTGATTTTAAGCATTGTCTGTTTTTCATAATTTATCACTGATTTTTAAATCTTAAGAATGAACTTGAATAGTCTTGGAATTGTTTTAGATTTGCAGGTGAATTAAAATAAGCTTTTATGTTTAAGAGGGGGGTGATTACTCTTTTTAAATTAGGAAGTTTATTTGCATTTCAAGAAAATAGTTAAGGTTTTATTTCTTTAGTGAATGTGTTTATTAGAATAGTTTAAACTGGCATTGTAAATAACGAATGGGTAGATTAAAAGAACTTGATAGTCTTAGAGGAATAGCTTGTCTTTCGGTTTTGCTTTTTCATTACACCACAAAGTACTCTGAAATATTTAGTACATCACTCACTACTCAATTATTTAGTTTTAAATATGGAGGTTTAGGAGTTGATTTGTTCTTTATAATAAGCGGATTTGTAATTTTTCTTACGATAAAAAAGAATACAAAACCAATAGAGTTTGCTTATAAACGTTTTACTCGATTATATCCTACATTTTGGATTTGTGTATTTCTAACTTTCTTTTTGATAAGATCTAGTGATTTAGTATTGTATCATCGCAATTTTTCTGAGTTGATGATTAATCTAACTATGATTCCAGATATTTTTGGTGTTAAAAGAGTTGATGGTGTGTATTGGTCATTATTACCAGAATTAATGTTTTATTTTTTAATGTTTTGTATGCTACTTTTTAAGAAAATTAGACATGTTGATTTGTTATGCTTTATATGGTTATTAGCTATTTCACTTAATTCTTTGCATGATGTTATGCCACTTAGAGTTTTGCTAAATTTGAATTTCGGGCATCTTTTTATTATTGGTATTAGTTTTTACAAGATAAAAAGTAATGAAGCGAAATGGTGGACTCACCTTCTTATTTTTGGTTCTTTCTTGACTTCTTTTGTTATTTCAGATTCATTATATAAGCACCTTTTTCTATTGTTGTTTATTGTTATATTTTATCTGTTTGTATATGATAAATTGAAATGGATTAAACTGAAACCATTAATCATTTTAGGTGAGATATCTTATGCATTATATCTCATTCATCAGTTTATTGGGTATTTTATTATTAATACATTGATTGATAATGGTGTAGAAAATAATATGTTGTTAATTTTAATTCCTAGCGTAGTTACAATGTCGATAGCTTATGGCATTACTTTTTACATAGAAAAGCCGGCACAACTTTTTTTAAGAAATACTTGGACTAAGTTTCATAAATTTTAAATGGGTTTATTAGATAAAATAAGAAATAAGATTAAAAGTGTTTTTAATAATAGTGATGGAAAAAAAATTGCCGAAAATTTTTTATCACTATCATTAATAAGAG
>NZ_JADGDZ010000065.1:0-2782 GCF_016744625.1 Winogradskyella sp. | reverse complement strand
TTTTCTATTACCATTAATAGTACTACCATATTTAATTTGTGTGTTGGGAGTCGAAAAGTTTGGATTAACGGCTTTTGCCGCAGCACTAGTTAATTACTTTTTAAACATTACACAGTTTGGGTTTTCACTATCTGCTGTTAGGGATTTATCAAAAAACCAGGATAACCCTCAACGTTTGGAAGAAATCTATAATGCTGTAATTAATACGAAATTTTTTCTTTTAATCTTATCAGCAATAGTATTTGCCCTATTAATTATAATTGTACCTGCATTTTCAGAGTATTATCTTCTTTATATTTTTTCATTTGGTTTAGTTGTCGGAGATGTTCTATTTCCAAAGTGGTTTTTCCAAGGTGTAGAACAAATGAGGTTCATTACTATTATAAATATATTATTTAAGTTAACCTTTTTGATATTAGTCTTTTTATTTATTAAGCAAGAGAGTGATTTTGTCTATGTCCCACTTTTACAATCTATAGGTATCATATTAGGCGGTATCTTTTCATTATTCATAATTTATAAGAAATACGGTATTAGGTATAGACCAGTTGCATTTTCTGAAGTAAAAGCTCAATTAAAATTATCATTTAGTTCTTTTGTAACTCTAATAGTTCCAACATTATATTCTAATACATCGGTTTTTCTACTAGGTATTTTTACTAATAATACTTTAGTAGGATATTTGTCTGGTGCGTTAAGAATTAGCAATGCATTTTCATCATTTAATGCAATTTTAACTAGAACCTTTTATCCGTTTGTGAATAAGACAAAAAACAGTATTAGCAAGGTTAATAATGTAATACTATTGAGTGGTTTATTGGTTTCTATTTTAATGATAGTGACTGCAAAACATACTGTGAGCCTAATATTAGGATTAGATATGCTTAAATCGATACCTTTGGTAATGATTTTGAGTTTAACACCGTTGCTATTGGCTATAAGAACAGTTTATGGTATTAATTTTCTACTAGTAAAAAAGCTTGATAAGTTATATATGAATATAGCTCTGTTCTCATCACTTTTTGGGTTTTTGTTAGCTTTTGTTTTTATTCCTATGTTCACCTATTATGGTGCTGCTATTGTTATAGTTTCTGCTCAATTGTTATATGCGGTTTTGTCTTTCATTTATGCAAAAAAGAATAAGTAAATGAAGTATAACAAGGCACATAAATCATTAATTATTTTTATGCTTTTTAGCATTTTAGTTTTGTTAGTTTATGATTTGTTTAATGAGGTTGATAAAAGGGGAGAAGTAACTGAAGCAAGAGACTTTCCTAGAATCTATAGAATTTTAATACTAATTATTTCTGGGTGGTTTTATCTGCTAATCGATAAAATAAAGAAAGCTAAGTTTAACAGGCAATTAATTGTTATTTACGGATTGATTAGTCTTCATATTATCTACAGTACTTCTTTTGGTATTGATTCTTTAATTAGTTTATCAAAAATATTGTATTTGTTATTTGTTTATCTCTTCTTTTTTAAGTTTTATAGTGTGTTTATGAATAGACAAACTATAAAATATTTAAACTTATTTGTTATAGCCTCAGTTTTAGTTTTATCAGTGCATATTATTGCCAGCAGATTCGGCTTAATAGGCAATGTTAGTACAGTCAAAACTTATGGTAATAATAACGCCTACATACTATTGTCTTTTCTTCCTTTGATACATTTTAACCGAAAATTAAAAATCAAAAGATTTCTAGTAATTATATTAGTTTTAGGTGTTTTTTTAAGCCTAAAAAGAGGCGCAATTGTTGCACTTTTAGGTTGTCTTTTAGGTGCCTATTTTTTTGAAAGAAGAATCTTGCAAAGAAAAGGTATTGTTGAGAAATTGAAGAGAGTCTTTGTATTGGTTTCCTTTGTTGTTCTGTTGTTCTTTTTGTATTCGAAGTTTGCCGATTTATTTATCGAAAGATTAGAAGACTTCTCAGGTGATGATGCATCGATTGGATCTGGAAGAGGAAATATTTATAATTTAATTTGGAAGGATTGGTTCGAGTCCAACGATTTTATTACTTATTTTCTTGGTAAAGGCTACAATAGTGTACAAGTATTAACAAAAATAAGAACAGGTAATGCTTTAATGGCGCATTCTGATGGCTTAAATTTTTTACACAGTTATGGTCTAGTTGGTATTAGTTTGTTGTTAGTTTTTGTTCTAAATCAAATAAAAACTATTAGGAAGTTATTTATAGTTAAAAGCGAATTAGTAATACCGTATTTTATGCTCTTTGTTATTTTCTTTTTTAAATCGATATATTCAGGAAACTTCGAAACGCCTAATTTTATATATTTATTAATAGGTTATGCAATAATTAATGTGTCCCTGAACAACTTAAAAATTAAGCCACAATGAAGTTTATAGAAAAATATAAACAATATGGTTTTATTAACTTTATCCAGAGATTAAGTCTTGGAGTATTGAGAAAATTTGGAATACAAATTAACAAATGGTTAGTTTGTACTCAAGATATAGATGTAGCAAATCAGCAAGAAATTAGTATTAACGAAAACTTCAAGGTGAAAAAACTTTCTTACTCCGATTTTGAAAACTCAAAAAGATTTGATGCGATAAAATTAATGAGTTTTAAGACGAGGTTTACAAAAGAAACCTTTAAAGCTTTTGGTGTATTTGATGATGAACAAGAATTGGCTTATTATTGCTGGATTTCTCTTAAAGAATTTCAATTCAGTAAAAACCTGTATCAAATGAGTCTTTTGGAGTCTCAAGGATTAATGTTTGATGCCTTTTGTTTTTCTGAGTTTAGAGGAAAAAAAT
>NZ_JADGDZ010000064.1:13207-19387 GCF_016744625.1 Winogradskyella sp. | reverse complement strand
ACCACTACTCTATTCTTATCGCTATATGAAAAAGATATAGCAAATAACTCAACACTTATACTCTCTCTTTGTAAATAAAGAACATCCTTAATATTAATAGAAACTTCACTTTGTCTATTATATATATAGGTATATCTTTGCATGCTAAAATTTATACTATATATAATGATTAAAATTACTCTACCTGATGGTTCTGTTCGGTCTTTTGACAAAGATGTAACTCCACATGAAGTGGCTGTAGATATTAGCGAGGGTTTTGCTCGTAATGTTATTTCAGCAAAATTCAACGACGTAGTTGTTGAAACCACCACTCCATTAACCGAAGATGGTAGCCTTACTTTATATACATTTAGAGATAATGCTGGTAAGAAAGCGTTTTGGCATTCATCTGCTCACGTTTTGGCTCAAGCATTAGAGGAATTGTATCCTGGTGTAAAGCTTTGGGTAGGTCCCGCTATTGACAATGGATTTTATTATGATGTTGACCTTGGTGATGGCACAATTTCTGAAAAAGACTTTAAGGCGATTGAAAATAAGATGATAGAAATAGCTCGAGGAAAGCACGACTTTAAAATGCGTGATGTTTCTAAAGCAGAAGCTCTATCCTATTATATAGATAAAAACGACTATAAGGTTGATTTAATTGAAAATCTTGAAGATGGCACTATTAGTTTCTGTGATCATTCGTCTTTTACAGATTTATGTCGTGGTGGTCATATCCCAAATACCGGAATCATTAAAGCTGTAAAAATACTGAGTGTAGCTGGAGCTTATTATAAAGGTGATGAGAACAATAAACAATTGACTAGGGTTTATGGTATTTCATTTACTAAACAAAAAGAGCTTACAGAATATCTTCATTTATTAGAAGAAGCTAAAAAACGTGATCATAGAAAACTTGGTAAAGAATTAGATCTTTTTACTTTTTCACAAAAAGTTGGCCAAGGATTGCCACTTTGGTTACCTAAAGGAGCAGATTTACGTGAGCGCTTAGAGAACTTTTTGAAAGCAGCTCAGAAAAAAGCTGGTTACGAAATGGTCGTTACACCGCACATAGGAAGTAAAGAATTATATGTTACTTCTGGACATTATGCTAAATATGGTGAAGATAGTTTTCAACCTATAACAACTCCTTCTGAAGGTGAAGAGTTTTTATTAAAACCTATGAATTGCCCTCACCACTGTGAGATATACAATAGTAAACCGTTTTCGTACAAAGAACTACCGAAACGTTTTGCTGAGTTTGGTACTGTTTACAGATATGAACAGAGTGGTGAATTACATGGATTGACACGAGTTAGAGGCTTTACACAAGATGATGCTCATATTTTCTGTACACCAGACCAATTAGACAAAGAATTTAAAGAAGTTATAGACTTAGTTTTATACGTTTTTGGATCATTAGGGTTTGAAAACTTTACTGCTCAAGTATCATTAAGAGATCCTGAAAAGCCAGAAAAATATATTGGTAATGATGAGAATTGGAAAAAAGCTGAAGATGCTATTTTAAATGCAGCTATAGATAAAGGCTTAAATTATATAGTAGAAACTGGTGAAGCAGCTTTTTATGGACCTAAGTTAGATTTCATGGTTAAAGATGCTTTAGGAAGGCAATGGCAATTAGGCACAATTCAAGTAGATTACAACTTGCCTGAGCGTTTCGATTTAACCTACAAAGGTAGTGACAACGAAATGCATAGACCTGTTATGATACATCGCGCCCCCTTTGGAAGCATGGAGCGTTTCATAGCAATATTATTGGAACATACTGGCGGAAACTTCCCGCTTTGGTTAATGCCAGAGCAAGCAATCATTATCTCAATAAGTGAGAAATATGAAAAATACGCGGAAAAAGTTTTAAATTTGCTAGAAAATGACGAAATTCGCGCCCTCACAGACAACAGGAATGAAACTGTAGGTAAGAAAATTCGTGAAGCTGAAATACAAAAGTTTCCGTTTATGATTATCGTAGGTGAACAAGAAGAGAAAGACAATACAATAACTGTACGTCAACATGGTGGTGAAGACCTTGGCACAATTACTGTAGAATACTTTGTGAAAATCGTAAAAGATAAAGTAAATAAAAGTTTAAAAACTTTTAAATAAATAACGTTTAACTTAAATATATAAGTCATAGCAATACGTAGAAGAAGGAATTTCAATAGACGTGTGGTCCAAGAGGATCAACACAAAATTAATTCTAAAATTAGAGCTGAAGAAGTTCGACTTGTTGGAGATAATGTGGAGATAGGTGTATATCCTACTAAACAGGCTCTCAGCATAGCAGATGAACAAGGTTTAGATCTTGTAGAGATTTCGCCTAATGCGAAACCACCTGTTTGTAAAGTAATGGATTATAAAAAATTCCTTTACGAACAAAAGAAAAGAGATAAAGCTTTAAAATCTAAGGCAACCAAAGTGGTTGTTAAAGAGATTCGTTTTGGTCCACAAACCGATGATCATGATTATGAGTTTAAGAAAAAACATGCCGAGAAGTTTTTAAAAGATGGTGCAAAGCTTAAAGCTTTTGTATTTTTTAAAGGACGTTCGATTGTTTTTAAAGAACAAGGTCAAATCTTATTATTAAGATTAGCTCAGGATCTTGAAGAATATGGCAAGGTTGAACAAATGCCTAAGCTTGAAGGTAAACGTATGATTATGTTCATTGCACCTAAGAAAAAATAAAAAAAAGCTGTTGATTCAGCAAAACGATAATAAGCGAAACGTAAATTAAAAATAGGAGAAAATGCCTAAAATGAAAACAAAATCGAGTGCTAAGAAACGTTTCAAACTAACTGGCACTGGTAAGATTAAAAGAAAGCATGCTTTTAAGAGTCATATATTGACAAAAAAATCTAAAAAGCGTAAGCTTAAATTAACTCATGATGGTTTAGTACATAAAGCAGATGAGAACAATATTAAAACATTGTTACGTTTAAAGTAATACTGTTTTAATCGGTTAAAACAAATTATAAACCCTGGAGTTAGGCAAAATTATTTAGCAAGTACCAATTAGGTCGCCTACTACAAAAAAACAATTAAAGAAATGCCAAGATCAGTAAATTCAGTTGCAAAGAGAGCCAGAAGAAAAAAGGTTCTTAAGCAAGCAAAAGGTTACTTCGGAAGACGTAAAAACGTTTGGACAGTAGCAAAAAACGCGGTTGACAAAGCGATGCAATATTCGTACAGAGACCGTCGAGTAAAGAAGAGAACATTTCGTGCGTTATGGATTATGCGTATTAATGCAGGTGCTAGACAACATGGAATGAGTTATTCAAAATTTATGGGTAAATTAAAAGCTAACAATATTGACTTGAATCGTAAGGTTCTTGCTGATTTAGCTATGAATCACCCAGAAGCTTTTGAAGCTATCATAAACAAAGTTAAGTAAGGCTTTTAGCCAAATTAATAACAACATTTCGCTTAAAAAAATCCGATTCGCAAGAATCGGATTTTTTGTTTTATGCGTTTCCATAGATTCCTCAAAAATCTCATCTAGGGAAATTTAAGTTCTTCCGATGCGTTCGTAATGATTGATAATTTAGATTTGAATTTTGTAGAGTAAGGTTTTAACTCTACTATTCATTTACAATAATTAAGTTTTTTGCTTCTTCTTCTTAGCAGCAGGAAATAGTACATTATTTAAAATTAAACGATAACCTGGAGATGTTGGGTGTAAATCGAGTTCCGTTTTTGGGTCACCTACTCTATGTGTGTAATCTTCGGGATCATGGCCACCATAAAATGTAAAAAAGCCTTTTCCTTTTATACCATGAATATATTTAGCTTCACCATTAGTTCTATTCTCTCCCATTACCAAAACATTAGATTTTATCTGATCCCTTGAAAATGATGTTGTCTGTCCCATAAAACCTTTTACCAAAGCTGTATGATTTTGGGTTAACATCGTTGGAATTGGGTCCCATTTTGCAGAATATTCCATTAATGAAAAATAGTCTGTAGTGTAAGGAATCTTACGTTTTTGAGTCATGTCTATCGAAGAGAACTCATAAACATTAGGGTTACGTTCTAATATGTAATCTTTAAAAGCGAAGGTATTAGTAAAATCAATTTTATTCTGATAGCCTGGATCACTGCCATCACCATCAAACATAGGCTCGCAAATATCTACAAGCTCTGCTGATAATGCAATATCAAAACTATCAGTTGCAGAGCACATTGCAAACATAAAACCACCACCAACAACATAATCTCTTATTTTAAGTGCAACATCTAGCTTAGCGTCAGATACTTTATCATATCCTAATCTTTGCGCTAATTCCTCAGCATTTTTCTTCTCCTTAATATACCAAGCTGCAGAACGATAGGTTCTATAAAACTTTCCGTATTGACCAGTAAAATCTTCATGATGCAAATGCAACCAATCGTACAATAACAATTCATCCTTTAAAACTTCTTCGTCATAAATAGTTTCGTAAGGAATCTCTGCATAAGTCAGTACCATTGTTACTGCATCATCCCAAGGCTGTTTTCCATAAGGTGTATAAACAGCAATCTTTGGAGCTTTCTCTAATACTACAGCTTCTTGGTTTACCGCAGGACTTGCAATTTCCGCTAAAATTTGAGTCGCTTTAGAGTCGGAAATAATCTCAAACGATACACCTCTAATCTGGCATTCGCGCTGAATAATCTCTGCATCAGGTAATAAGAAAGAGCCTCCTCTATAATTCAACAACCATTTTACTTTTAACTCGCGTTCAAGAGTCCAATAGGTTACTCCATAAGCCTTTAAATGATTCTCTTGAGTTTCTGCATCCATTGGAATAAGAATGTAGGATGCATAAGCATTAATACTTAAAAATAGTGTGAGAATTATAACAAGAAGATTTTTCAAGCTCATAGGTTTAGAACGAAATATAACTAATTTTTAGTCTGTTCCGTTCAAAATTATAATTCTTTTAAGACAGAAAAAGCAGAGTAAATACTATTCTAATCTGGTCTCATTACCAGAAAGCAGACTGGCAATAACCTTAGTACCTTCAAACTGTTCTAAAATAATTTTGATAAATACTGTGATTGGTATGGCCATAATCAAACCTGGTATTCCCCATAAAAATCCCCAAAACATAAGCATCACAAGAACTGCAATAATGTTTATAGAAAAAGATTTTCCCATAAAAACAGGTTCTAAAATAGCGCCAAAGGTCACTTGAACCAAAGTGATTGAAAGTATAAAAAAGAATAATGTACTTGTTGGATCTAATTCTACAAAAGCAAAAATTGAAAGTAAAATAACAGATATAAATGAACCTACCATTTGCACAAAATTGATGGCAAACGCAAATAATCCCCAAAAAATTGGAAAGCTAACATCAAAGAACACACACATTAATCCTGTAAACAAACCTGTTAAAGCGCTTACTAAAAATTTTACTTTAATAAATTTAATCAAATCTTTTTCAATTTTCATAAAAGCTTTAATAGACGTGTGTTTTCGTTTAAGCAACGTATTATTAAGCAGCTTATGGACATTAATAGATTCTGCCAGCCATAAAACAACAAAGAAAACCGTCATTAAAAGTGAGGTTAAAAACGAATTTAAAAACCCTAATGTAGAACCAAGATTTTCTTTTGCAAAAAACTGACCTATGATATTCTTGTCTTGTTCAAATTCAATACCAAAATCGTCTGAAAGGTACACTTTAAGGTCAGCCATTTTTACTTCAGCTTTGTCTAAAAACCCTGTGTTATTTGCTAAAATCTGTTTACTAGATAATTGAATTAATTCTATACCAATTTTTAAACCACCAGCTACTAAAAGAAGAACTATAATAATACTAAAAACCTTTGGCACTTTACGTCTTCCTAACCATCGCATTATAGGCAAAAATAACAGCGCAATAAACATTGAAAATATTAATGGAACAAATATAAATGATAGTATTTTAAGTAGATAAAATACTAAAGGAATCACTATGATTAACAACAGAATATTAGTTGTTCGTCTTTCGTTTAACATGAGGTTAATTTCTTTTTAAATAGCATTCAAATTTAACTTAAAAACTACTTGTAGAAAAAGAAAGTTAAACTTATAATCTATAGTTTTATTGATTTAACTATTATTTATGATTTTCTTTAATATAATCAAACCATGAATTAAATATATGTACTTTTTCAGTTCCATTAAATTCATCATCTTCTCTGTACATATTGTATGAT
>NZ_JADGDZ010000064.1:12931-13197 GCF_016744625.1 Winogradskyella sp. | reverse complement strand
TTGTATGATTGCCCTGAGCTCTTCAGTTTCCCATTCTCCCAAAAAGTATTACCTGTGAATAAATATTTATCATCAAAAGAGACCCCATAAAAAGGTGGTAAAAATCTATACTTGTATGTATCAATTGTACATATGCATCTTTTATTATCAGCAGCTTCTTTTAAGAAATAATTAATCTGTTTCAGTACACCATCAACATTATCAAACTTATCCTTAAAATCATCATCAACAAATTCAGCAGTATCATAGAAATTAGGATCTAGTAT
>NZ_JADGDZ010000064.1:0-12921 GCF_016744625.1 Winogradskyella sp. | reverse complement strand
CGAAATTCATAATTTTTGTCTTCAGCTACATATTCATCAATTAATATTTTAATAGTTGCCCAATAATTTCTTAAAGAAACTCCTATTGCCTTTATATTAATAATTTTATCATCATCTAACTTTTTTTCAAAAGCGTTTAGCAAATCATTTGATTTTGTTAGAGTTTTCCAATCCTTATAAAATGGTAAATTCTCAACTGGCTCATTTATTTTTTTGTATATATCAAAAAAAATCTTCAAAATTATAAGTCCTAACGGAATAGCAAATGGAAGCAAAGATTTTTCCTTGAACTCCTCTGAAATCCATTCTGATGGAATATATTGAACTGAGGTAATATAAATGAACAACACATAGGCAGTAGGTATCTTAGCTTTATCTATTAAAGTTAAGATTTTTTCATAGGTAGCATTCCAATTAATCATAAATATTGATTTTGTGATTAATTATAAAGGTACTTTTTTATTTTTAAAACTTAAAAAGGAACACCATCATCCTCTGGTCCATCAAATGCATCTGAAGGCGAAGGAAAACTATCTGGTTTAAAAGTATCATCATTGGCTGCTGCATTCATTTTAGAATGAAACTCACCAAAAGGAGTATCGAAATCATCCAAATTATCAAACTTACCTAAGTGACCGATAAACTTCAATCTTATATTTTCCAAGCCACCATTTCTATGTTTAGCAACTATAAATTCACCTTGACCTTCTGTTGGAGAACGCTCTTCATCGTCCCACTCATCAATCTTATAATATTCTGGTCTATAGATAAAAGATACAATATCCGCATCTTGCTCAATCGCACCAGACTCACGTAAATCAGATAATAAAGGACGTTTACTTCCTCCTCGTGTTTCTACAGCACGCGATAATTGTGATAATGCTATAACTGGTATCGCTAATTCTTTAGCTAAGGCTTTAAGGTTACGAGAAATCGTTGATATTTCTTGTTCACGATTACCTCCTTTTTGGCTTCCACCTGCTGTCATTAATTGCAAATAGTCAATCATTATCATCTTTATACCATATTGCGAGGCTAAACGACGTGCTTTTGCTCTTAAATCGAAAATTGAAAGCGAAGGTGTATCATCTATAAACAATGGTGCTTTTTCTAAAGTTTTAACTTTAACATTTAGCTGTTCCCATTCGTGTTTTTCTAATTTTCCTGTTCTTAATTTTTCTGAAGATAAACCTGTTTCACTAGAAATTAAACGCGTAATAAGTTGTACTGATGACATCTCTAAAGAGAAAAAAGCAACAGGTATATTACTATTTACCGCAACATTACGAGCCATCGTTAGTGTAAATGCTGTTTTACCCATACCAGGACGTGCAGCTACAATAACTAAATCTGATGGTTGCCAACCAGACGTTAATTTATCTAGTTTATCAAAACCAGAAGGAATTCCGCTCATTCCCTCTTTATTCGAAATTTCTTCAATTTTTTTCTTTGCTTGAATTACCAAACTCTGAGCCGACTCAGTTGACTTTTTAACGTTCCCTTGGGTAACTTCGTACAACTTGGCTTCAGCATGATCTAAAAGATCAAAAACATCTTTGGTTTCATCATAAGCCTCTTCAATAATCTCGTTTGAAATTTTTATTAAACTACGTTGAATATACTTTTGAAGAATAATACGAGCATGAAACTCAATGTGTGCCGAAGAAGACACACGTTGTGTCAAAGAAATGAGATAAAAATCTCCGCCAATTAAATCTAACTTTTCATCTTTCTTAAGTTGACTAGAAACGGTTAATAAGTCAACAGGTTCACTGTTTTCAAATAATTTGAAAATTGATTCAAAAATATGTTTATGAGCATCTTTGTAAAAAGCATCTGCACTCAAAATATCAATAACCTCGTCTACACCCTTTTTATCAATCATCATTGCACCAAGCACAACTTCCTCTAAATCAATTGCTTGTGGTGGGATTTTTCCTTTCTCTAAGCTAATGATTGTGCTTTTATCTATTTTGTAGCCTTGTATTGGATTTGGTTGTTTCATAAGTAACAAAAGTAGCTAAATACTATCGACGAACTGCATGTAGACCATTTTACAATCTCAACAGGTCGTTAACAATCTAACTGTTAATAACTTTAATATATTGTTAATAGCGCTAAAAAAAACCGAAGACTAAACTTCGGTTTTTTTAGTTGCCTATGTTTAGTGCATTTAGTCTTTATAGACTCCCATAGCATCATATTTATCCATACGTTGATTCACTAAATCTTTTGGTGATAAGTTTTTAAGGTCCTCATAAGATTTAACAATCGCATCTTTAACAGCTAAAAATGCCTTTTCTCTATCGGTATGTGCACCACCTAGTGGTTCTTTAATTATCTGATCTACAAGCTTCATTCGCTTCATATCTTTAGCTGTCAATTTTAAAGCTTCAGCTGCTTGTTCTTTGTACTCCCAGCTTCTCCATAAAATTGAAGAACAAGATTCTGGTGATATCACTGAATACCAAGTGTTTTCTAACATCATTACGCGATCGCCTACACCAATTCCTAAGGCTCCACCTGAAGCTCCTTCACCAATAATAACGGTAATGATAGGCACTTTTAGGCGTGACATCTCTAAAATATTTCTTGCAATCGCTTCTCCTTGCCCACGCTCTTCAGCTTCTAAACCAGGATATGCTCCAGGAGTATCTATTAAAGTTACCACAGGAATTCCAAACTTTTCTGCAGACTTCATTAAGCGTAATGCTTTACGATAACCTTCTGGATTAGACATTCCGAAATTACGATACTGTCTAGTTTTGGTATTGAAACCTTTTTGCTGACCAATAAACATATATGATTGATCACCTATTTTACCTAAACCACCAATCATAGCCTTATCATCTTTCACATTTCTGTCTCCGTGTAATTCTAAAAAAGAATTACCACAAAGGGCTTTTATATGATCTAATGTATAAGGTCTGTTAGGATGACGAGACAATTGAACACGCTGCCAAGCCGTAAGATTTTTATAAATATCCTTTTTAGTTTCAGCTAATTTCTTTTCTATCTGTTTACAAGTTTCAGTGACATCAACATCACTTTCCTTACCTATAATCTGACATTTATCTAGTTGATCTTCTAGTTCTTTTATGGGTAATTCAAACTCTAAATATTCCATACAATTTGAAGTTAGTTTTTTGTTTAGTTAGTTATTACAAACCTACGTATTCTTATTTAATTTTTAGAACTATTATTAAAAAAGTAGGTTCTCTGAGACCAAAACAAAAATAGTATTTATCGAAGAAAATATAAAAACTTAATCGGTAATTTCACTTGTTTTATTTTTTCGTTTTTTATAGTTTTTGAATATTGCATCAAATAAAACGGTTGTTAAAACAAGAATAGCACCTATATAAAATTGTGGTGACATTTTCTCCGTTTCAGGGAATAAGACTAATGCCAAAGCAATGCCATAAATTGGTTCTAAATTATAACTCAAAATCACTGTAAATGGACTTATATAGCGCATCACTTCAACTGCTCCAATAAAAGCATAAGCTGTACAAACTGATGCTAGAATAAATATATAAATCCAATCTGAATTTGATAAAGTGAAGAACTCAGCATTAAACGTATTTCCTGTGGCAAGAATAAATATAGTTAGAAAAACGACACCACTTATAAATTCGTAAAATGAAATAACCGTAGAATTATAACGTTCAATAAAACGGCCATTTATTACTGCAAATAAGGTTGAAAATAAAGCAGATAGTAGTCCTAATATAATTCCGTTGATGTAACCCATTTCGCTACTCGTGATTAAAAAGACTCCAAGTATCACAACAATTCCGAAGAGAATTTCGTAAGCTAGTATGCGACGTTTAAAAAAAATAGGTTCGATAAAAGAAGCAAAAAATGCACCCGAAGAAAACATAGCCAAGGCTATTGACACATTTGCCTGATTAATCGCTTCAAAAAAAGTAATCCAATGTAATGCTATGATTATACCTGCAACTGAAAACTGCCAAAAGGTTTTCTTAGTAATTTTTATGTTAAGCTTAATGATTTTAATGTAAATGAACATTAAAACTCCAGCTATCGCCATTCTGTACCAAACCAACTCTAATGATCCTATAGTAATAAGTTCACCAAGAATTGCCGTAAAACCAGCAATAAAAACAAGAAGATGTAAATGTAAGTAATCCTTTAGTTTAGCGTTTGGCATTTTGCAGCAGATATACAGCTAAAATACCAAATATTAGGTTAGGAAACCATACTGCTATTATAGGCTCAAAATTAGATTGCTCAGCCATAACACCAAAAACCTTATCAAAGAAAACATAGATCATAGCTATAGCAATACCAAAAGCAAGATTAACTCCCATGCCTCCTCTTCGCTTTACAGAAGAAACTGCTACAGCAATTATTGTAAGAATGTAAATTGAAACTGGTAAACTCCACTTTTTCAATTTCACTACTTCATAACGACCAATATTTGGAGAACCTCTTCGTTTCTCTGCGGCAATAAAGTCTAAAAGTTCACCATAAGGTTTAGTTTCAGCCGCATATTCAACAGGTGTTAAATCTTCGAGTTCAAAAGGAAACTTCATATCTGTACGCCTTTCCTTCTCAATAGTTTCTATACCATTTTCAAACGAACGCTTTACATAGGTTGTAAGTCTATAGCTAGAATCCTCTTCAATGTATCTAATATTATCAGCGAATATTTTGTATTTCAATTCATTACCTTCAATATGCTCATACGTAAAGTTTAAACCTGTATTAGTTTTAGAAATAAAACGACTAACATAGATGTAGTCATTGTCATTTATCTGTTGGTAAACATCCCTTGTTTGCTGAATTTGTTTATTCTTTTTTAAGTATTTATACTTAAATTCATTAAACCCTTGACTTGCGATAGGTGCCAAATACATTCCTAAAAACAAAGCAAAAGATGCAATTATAGTTGCACCTATTAAATACGGACGTAAAAATCTAGTGAATGACACACCAGAACTTAAAAAGGCAACGATTTCTGTATTATTAGCCAACTTAGAGGTAAACCAAATTACTGATAGAAATAAGAACAAAGGAAATAATAGGTTTGCAAAATAGACTGTGAAATCAATATAATAAGCAGTCACTTCTCCAAAAGGAGCTTTGTTTTCTAACATTTTCCCTACTTTCTCTGCTAAATCTACTGTTATTCCGATAGGAATAAACAGTAATAACATCATTAGAAATGTTAATAAATACCGCTTTAATATGTACCAATCTAGTATTTTCACTATCTACAATCTTTTATCCATTTGTTTTACCATTTTATTTTTCCAAGCACCAAAATCTCCAGCAATAATATGCTTTCTTGCCTCTCTAGTTAACCACAAATAGAAACCTAGATTATGAATGGTTGCTATTTGCTTTCCTAGTAATTCATTAACCGTAAACAAATGCCTTAAATATGCTTTACTATATTCGGTATCTACAAAAGTGATTCCCATTTCATCAATTGGAGAAAAATCATCTGCCCACTTTAAGTTCTTAATATTTATACTGCCATGAGCCGTAAACAACATTCCATTTCTTGCATTACGTGTAGGCATTACACAATCGAACATATCTACACCTAACGCAATATTCTCTAATATATTGATTGGTGTCCCAACACCCATTAAGTAACGTGGTTTGTCTTCTGGTAAAATACTACACACAACATCTGTCATAGCATACATTTCTTCAGCAGGTTCGCCAACAGAAAGTCCTCCTATAGCATTTCCTTCTGCACCAGCATTAGCAATATACTCTGCAGATTGTTTTCTTAAATCTTTATATGTACTACCTTGAACTATCGGAAAAAACGTTTGCTCGTAATCATACTTAAAAGGTGTCTTCTTTAAATGCGTTAAACAACGTTCTAACCAACGATGTGTCATATGCATAGAACGTTTTGCGTAATTATAATCGCAAGGATAAGGAGTACACTCGTCAAAAGCCATGATGATATCTGCTCCTATACTTCTTTGCACTTCCATCACATTCTCAGGAGTAAAGACATGATAACTTCCATCAATGTGAGATTTAAATTTCACACCTTCTTCCTTAATTTTTCTGTTTGCAGATAATGAGTAAACCTGATAACCACCAGAATCGGTTAAAATATTACGATCCCAATTCATAAATTTATGCAATCCACCAGCTTGTTCAAGAATTGGTGTCTGTGGTCTTAAATATAAATGATAGGTATTACCAAGTATAATATCTGGATTGATATCATTTTTCAACTCCCTCTGATGCACACCTTTAACTGAGGCAACAGTACCAACTGGCATAAAAATAGGAGTTTCTATAATACCATGATCTGTAGTAATTGAACCTGCTCTAGCTTTAGTAGCTTTATCGTTTGCTAATCTCTGAAATTTCATTTTTTGTAAGTCTGCTGGCAAATATAATTAACTCAATGTCATTCAATCTTAATTAAAAATAAAAATTGTTAGCAAATCTATAAAATCGTTAATAAGTGACCTCTCTCAATCTTTGAAAGGCTTTTGTAAAAAGTTATTTTTGTCCAATCAAAATTTAAGCAACACAACATGCCAAACATTAAAGAATTAGAAGATTTAACAACTCAAGTTCGTAGAGATATTTTACGAATGGTACACAAAGTGAATTCTGGTCATCCAGGAGGTTCTCTAGGATGTGCTGAATTTTTTGTTTCACTATACAAAGAAATCATGGATCGAAACGACCATTTTGATATGGACGGAAAAGGTGAAGATTTATTCTTTCTCTCCAACGGTCATATCTCTCCTGTTTATTATAGTGTATTAGCAAGATCAGGATATTTTTCTGTGGATGAATTAAATACATTTAGATTGCTTGATTCTCGTTTGCAAGGTCATCCTACAACACACGAAGGTTTGCCTGGTATCCGAATTGCATCAGGTTCATTAGGTCAAGGTATGTCTGTTGCCATCGGCGCAGCTCAAGCTAAGAAACTTAATAATGATAACCATTTAGTATATAGTCTTCATGGTGATGGCGAATTACAAGAAGGACAGAATTGGGAAGCTATTATGTATGCTTCTGCTAAAAAAGTAGATAATCTTATTTCTACAATAGATTTAAACGGACAACAAATCGATGGATCAACTGACGATGTATTACCAATGGGTAGTATAAAAGGAAAGTTTGAAGCTTTTGGTTGGACAGTTGTAGACATTGAAGAAGGAAATAATATAGAAGCTGTTTTAAAAGGAATGGCTGAAGCTAAATCTTTAGCAGGTAAAGGAAAACCAATTTGTGTTTTACTAAAAACTGTAATGGGTAACGGTATTGATTTTATGATGCACACTCATGCATGGCATGGAAAAGCACCAAATGATGAGCAACTTGCCATTGGATTGGCTCAAAATGCTGAAACTTTAGGAGATTACTAGAATGAAAAAGTTTATTCTTTTATTTGTGTTTTCTATTAGTACAGTAATTTACTCTCAAAATGAGAGTATAATTATTGACTATACTGTAGATTATTTAATACCTAATAAGGAAGGCATAAAAGACACAATTTCTATAGGTTATAATATGGATGGTAAATTTCTTTGGACGAATTCCACAGCACTTGCCGAGAGTCTTGCTAAATCAATGATTCCAAATCCAGATTTATACAAAAAAGCAAACTCTAATATAATTTATAATACCACTACAAAAGAGATTGTAATGGACATTAATATTGATGAAAATCAAATATTTTTCAAAATCAATATTGGTTTATTTATACCAAAGAAGGGCAATGTTACAAACGTAGAGGATATGAATTTAATAACTGAATCTACTGATGTAACAACAAAAGTATTAGACAAGGAAGTTAATATTTTTACTATTTATCCAGAAGGTAAAGAAATAGACCAAATTGAAGTAGCAATTGATAAAGATTATAAGATGAACAATAACATCATCTTTCAAAGATTATTTGAAATCGCTGCAATTGCAACTGGTGAAAAGATATTATCTTCAGACATTCCTGACGGATTAATCTTAAAAATAGGTGACAATAATCAGACACTTATAGAAGCCATAAAAGTTAATACAACAAAAAAGACAATAAACATTAATTACAGTTTCAAAATAACAGAATGAAAACATATACATACACAGACAAAAAAGATACAAGAAGCGGTTTTGGAGCTGGTTTAGCTGAATTAGGACGCACCAACCCAAATGTCGTTGCTTTATGTGCTGACTTAATTGGGTCTTTAAAAATGAACGAGTTCATAGATGAAAATCCTGAACGCTTTTTTCAAATCGGAATTGCAGAAGCTAATATGATGGGAATAGCTGCTGGATTAACTATAGGAGGAAAAATTCCTTTTACAGGTACGTTTGCTAATTTCTCTACAGGTAGAGTTTATGATCAGATTCGTCAATCTATTGCTTATTCTGGAAAAAATGTAAAAATATGTGCTTCTCACGCAGGTCTAACCTTAGGTGAAGATGGTGCAACGCATCAAATATTAGAAGACATAGGTTTAATGAAAATGCTTCCAGGAATGGTCGTTATTAATCCTTGCGATTACAACCAAACAAAAGCAGCTACTATTGCTATTGCAGATTATGACGGTCCTGTTTATTTAAGATTTGGCCGTCCATCTGTTCCAATTTTTACTCCTGCCGACCAAAAGTTTGAAATTGGTAAAGCAATTAAGTTTACTGAAGGTTCTGATGTAACTATTGTTGCAACTGGTCATTTAGTTTGGGAAGCTTTAGAAGCTTCTAAAGCATTACATGAAGCTGGTATTTCTGCTGAAGTAATTAACATTCACACCATTAAACCTCTTGATGAAGAAGCTATTTTAGCTTCGATTGAAAAAACAGGATGCATTGTAACAGCTGAAGAGCACAATCATTTAGGTGGTCTTGGTGAAAGTGTAGCTAGAGTTTTAGCACAACACAGACCAACTCCTCAAGAATTTGTTGCTACTAACGATACCTTTGGTGAATCTGGTACTCCTGCACAACTTATGGATAAGTATGGCTTAAATAGTGATGCCATCCAAAAAGCTGTTAAAACTGTACTGAAAAGAAAATAACTTCATTTTGGCAGCGTTTTTGATATTAGACATACTTAATCTTAAAAACGAACATTATGAAAGTTTTGAAAAAATCAGTTATTAGAGTTGCCCTATTGGTATTTGTTGGTTTCTCAATGAATGCTCAAAAAGGAAGTGCCTTTGGGTTTAAAGGCGGATTAAACTACAGTGCTAATGGAGATTATTTTGAATCTATTGGTGAAAATGCTAAAAACCCTGATCGTAACTTAGGTTACCATATTGGTGTTTTCGGTAAAATAGGAAATAAACTTTATTTTAGACCAGAATTGGTTTATACAACTACAAAAAGTGACTACGACAGTGATGGCTTTTCAGTTAAAAAGATTGATGCTCCACTTTTAGTTGGTTTAAAAGTTTTAGGGCCTATAAGTGTTTTCGGAGGACCATCTCTTCAATATATACTTGATACTGAATTTGATGGTATAAATATTAACAATGTTGAGGATGATTTCTCAATAGGATTAAATTTTGGGATTGGACTCAACTTTAATAAAGTGGGAATTGACCTTAGATACGAAAGAGGATTCAATGATAATGAAGCTATATTTATAGATAATAATATAGGTACTGGTGTTGTTAGTAGAATTGACACCAGACCAGATCAATTGATTTTAAGTCTATCAATTGCACTTTAAATATTTATTATAAAAATTAAAAAACCGCTTAATCAGCGGCTTTTTAATTTTATCGTTATGCTACTAAAAAACAACTCTTAATTGTCTTCGTTGTAATTGATTGTAATATTCTCATCTAAATAATCGGGAGTTCCATCATCATTATCATCAGCTATAGTTACTGTATTAATGGTAATTATACCAGAATTATCGCTCCTACTTCTTTCATACTCATTTGCTCCTAAAACAGGTTCTTCTTCACCAATGTTAGTGTTTATGATGTATTCTGTTGGAACCAGCTCATTTAACGTTGATACTCCATCATCATCATCGTCTGCATCAATAAAATTCGCAAAATCATCATCGTCGGTATTATCATTCTCAACTTCAATATTACCATCTAGATCTTCCACATAAGATGGCAATCCATCACCATCGTGGTCTATTTCTTGTACTTGTAATAATTCAAACTTAAAAATAAGATTATCATATGTGCTACCTGTAGTACCAGCAGAAAAATAGCCTAGTCCAGAAGGAACAAACATTATTCCTAACCCATAATTATTAAAATTAACAATACCTCCTCCATCAATACTAAAACCTGAAGCAGAATTGAACGTAGGTAGAATCAATTGCCATCCTCTAATTACACCAAATGTTGTGAAACCATTCCCAGTTAACAAAAGGTCTATTGGTGTAATAGCTGTGTCAAAAGGATCTTCTCCATCTATTGAAATACCTTCATATCTTGCACGCACTGCATCTGTAAATTTTGGTGCCTCACCATTACCTTGATTAATCCTTAAAATATAATATTCATAATCTACATCCAAATAGGTTGTAAATTTTGTTTCAATTGCATCCAAGAGCAACGTATGTCCAACTGGAACATCTAAAAAATTACCATTACCATCTGTTTCTCGTTCTGTAATTATAATATCACTATACTTATGGTCAGAACCTGTTTCAAAAAAACCTGAATTGTAATAGTGTCCAGTAAAATATTCTAACCAGTCAGTTTTATCCGCATCCTGTTGTTCAGTTCTATCTCTTTCTTGAAAAGTAACTGTATTATCATCATCATTATTACATGACACAAATACCGCCACTATAGTTAGTAAATAAAGGCTAAATTTTAAACTTTTAATTTTCATACATTGTTTGATTCTAATACTAGAGTTACCACAAATCTAATATTCGGTTCATTATTGCTTAATAATAAGGCGCAAGATACAATAATATAATATTTTTGTACAATAACATTAACGTTGTTTTTAGTTAAAAAAATATGCGAATTGATAAATATTTATGGTGTGTACGTTATTATAAAACACGTAGTATAGCCACACAGGCTTGTAAAAAAGGACAAATAAAAGTTAACGAATCTGTTGTAAAACCCTCGAGAGAAGTTTATCCAACAGATAAAATTGAACTACGTAAAGATCAGATTGTTTATCAATTAACAGTTAATGACATACCACCTAATCGAGTTGGCGCAAAACTCGTTGATATTTATAGAGTAGATACAACACCAAAAGAAGCTTTTGAGGCCAAAGCGCTTTTAAAGTATAGTAAAGACTATTATAGAAAAAAAGGAACAGGACGTCCAACAAAAAAAGATCGACGAGATATAGATGACTTCTATGAAGAAGAATAATTTAGACATAGCCTATTGGGAAAATCGTTATACAATTGAGCAAATCGGATGGAATATTGGATATCCATCAACTCCGATTAAAGCCTATATCGATCAACTCGAAGATAAAACACTAAAAATCTTAATTCCTGGTGCTGGTAATAGTTATGAAGCTGAGTATTTATGGGAGAATGGTTTTAAAAATGTTTATGTACTTGATTTTGCTAAACAACCACTAGATAATTTAAAACATCGTGTTGAAAACTTTCCTGAAGTACAATTACTGCATTCTGATTTTTTTGAATTAAATGATAGTTTTGATCTCATCCTAGAACAAACCTTCTTCTGTGCTCTCAGTCCCATCCATAGAAAGGATTATGTTAAAAAAATGTGTCAACTTTTAAAACCAAATGGAAGACTCGTTGGTTTATTATTTGATTTTAAATTAACAGAGTCTGGTCCTCCTTATGGAGGAAGCCTATCTGAGTACACATCTCTTTTTAAAGAATTTTTTAAAATTAAGACTTTAGAAAACTCAATTAATTCTATAAAAGAAAGACAAGGTAAAGAACTGTTTTTTATCTTTGAAAGCCTATAATGGGCATTTGGCAAACTTTGATTATTGCCAACCAAAATAACCAAGCTACTAAACAGTTGCTAATTATAAATTTTAATTATCTAAAAATAACCTATGGCATTAACAAAGAACACCATATTAAGTCATAAAGAAATTGAGCACAAAATCAAACGTATTGCATATCAAATCTATGAGAGCAATGCTAATGAGACCGAACTTGTTATTGCTGGCATAGAAAGTAATGGCTATGTACTTGCTAAAAAGATAAAAAATAATCTTGATAAAATTTCTGATATAGAATGTACTTTATGTAAAGTGACCATAAATAAAGCTGAACCTACAAAACCAATAAAGACATCAATAAACAAGGAAGACTACGCAAATAAATCTATTGTCCTTATCGATGATGTTTTAAACTCTGGCAGTACTTTAATTTATGGCATTAAACATTTTTTAGATGTACCGTTAAAACAATTTAAAACTGCCGTTCTAGTAAACCGTAATCATAAAAAATATCCCGTAAAGGCAGATTTTAAAGGAATCTCACTTTCCACATCGCTTTTTGAACATGTACACGTAAATTTATCTAAACAACCTTACGAAGCGTATTTAGATTAGCCGTGTTAAAATATCTTCTAATACATCTTGCTTAGATTTATTGTCTGTAGTAATAGTATATTCTGCCTTACTATAATATTGAACACGCTCAAAAAGATGCTTACCAACAAACTCTAACAACTCCTCTTCAGAATTTAAATGGCTAATTAATGGTCTTTTTTCTCGTTCCTTAAATAAACGATTAGTTAAAAGCGGGATTGAAAGTTTTAAGTAAAATAAAGATACATTAGAATTAGTCGTTAATATATCTATGTTTTATTTTGAAGAATATATGCTCGGGTACTTATTATGCCGTTATATTACTTTTCAGGTTTTGTACCTGTTATGAACAAAGTTCCTAGATCTCTTTTCCATTTCTTTGTATTTTTTGGATCCTTGATTTGTTTTGTTTTTACACCAAACCCTGTTTTCTGAAAAAAC
>NZ_JADGDZ010000063.1 GCF_016744625.1 Winogradskyella sp. | reverse complement strand
TTCCAATATACTGTCTAATACTGGTCAGACACTTTATCTTTTTGGCCCATTTGAAAAACCAACGAACGATTATCAGCTATACTCTAATGTAGAGTCTGCAAATCTTGAAGTGGCAAAAGGGTATAGAGCAGCATCTACAAATAACCAAACATTTATGTTTTCTGGTGCAGTAACAAATTCTGCACTAAATGTACCAATTGTTAAAACTGGTAGTAGTAATGCAAAGTGGAATTTAATCGGTAATCCATATACATCATATATAAAATTAGCTGACTTTTTGACGGCAAACTTAACAGAGTTAGATCCTCAAAGTGTAGCAGTCTATGGCTATGACGCTGATAATGGTAACGGTAGTGTATGGGCTATTTGGAATTTAGCATATTCAGATGCTAACCCTAATACCTTAATTGCTCCAGGGCAGGGATTTTTTGTCTCATCTAAAGATGGAGGATCAAATTTATCTTTTACACCATCTATGAGATCTTCAGGATCTTCAGATGATTTTATAGCAGGAAGAACAACAACGAATTCAATTGTTCATTCAATTATCGAAATCTCTTCAGGAACTCAAACCTATGACACAGAGTTTTACTTAACTAATAATGCCACATTAGGATTGGATTTAGGATATGATGCTGAGCACTTTGGTGGAGCACCATCAGATTTTGCGATTTATTCAGAACTTACCGAAAATAGTCAAAATTTAGATATGGCTATACAGTCTATTGGGTTTGATGATATAAATAACAATCCTATTATTCCTTTAGGTGTAAACGTTGATCAAGGTGAGCAAGTTACAATTAGCATGGTAGATTCTAATATAGAGTACGATGTATATTTAGAGGATGCACACACTAACACTTTTACGCTTTTAAATACTTCTGATTATAGCTTTACTGCAGACACAAATTTATCTAACACTGGACGATTCTATTTAAGATTCACGCAAAATGCCTTGTCAATTAGTGATTCTGATTTAAGTAAAATTCAAGTCTATACAAATTCAAATTTAGAGCAAATAGTTGTAAAAGGAATATTAAGTGAAAACACTGAATTAACGCTTTATGATATACAAGGAAGAGAGATCTTAAAAAGAACTTTAGATTCAAGAGACAATAGTCATACTATAGGCACATCTCAATATACTTCAGGTGTTTATTTGATTAAGCTAGCAAACAATTTGAATACTGTAACTAAGAAAATAATAATTAGATAAATACAGTATTATATAGAATAAAAAGCTCAGAAATTTTCTGAGCTTTTTCTGTTTTTAAGACATAAGTAAATGCATTCCTACTTTTACTTACGGTTTTTCCACACATTTTTAACTTTGAGGACTTTTATATTAAAACAGGATGGGTTATTGCTAAAAAATCAATTAATTTCAGAGAAGAATGCTATTAATTAATTTAAACCCTCAACATTATGAAAATTAAATTATTGTTACTCATTGTAACGATGACCACCACCTTTTCGTGGTCTCAAAGTAAAGTAGTATGGCAAAAGCAAAACGCAAGTGTCAATACTGTTTTAAAAGAAAATCATCAATCTCTTAAAGAGTTTCAAACCTTTAGTTTGAATACTGATGCCTTAAGGCAATCACTTAATGGAGTCACCCAACGAAATGACTTTTCAATTTCATCAAACACAATTTTATCCTTTCCAAATTCTGAAGGAAAGCTAGAACGCTTTTCAATTAAGGAAGCATCTGTTATGCATCCAGATTTGCAAGCAAGGTTTCCTGAGATTAGATCTTATGTAGGCCAAGGAGTAGATGATGCATCTTCTGTTTTAAGGTTTAGTTTATCTCCAGAAGGATTTAGTGGGATGTTGCTTTCTGCAAATGGGAACAATACCTTTATTGAGCCTATTAATCAGGGATCTAATAATTATGTCGTATTTAGTAGAAATAACCGAGTAGACATTAATAACGATTTTGAATGTACTGTAATTGAGCAAATCAATCAATCGCTTAATACAAATATAGCTTTTAGAAACGCTGATGATTCTATTCTAAGGACATACCGTTTAGCGGTTTCAGCTACAGGAGAATATACTCAATTTCATGGAGGAACCAAAGCACAAGCTTTAGCTGCTATCGTTACCACTATGACTAGAGTTAATGGTATTTTTGAGGTAGACTTTAATGTAACGACAACATTAATAGCAAACACTGATGATGTGATTTACACAAGTACGGCATCTGATCCTTATGGAAACACAACAGGAGGTTATAACTCAGCATTACAGAGCACATTGACTTCAGAAATTGGAGAGGCTAACTATGATATTGGTCATTTATTTGCAAACCTTCAAAACAATGGTAATGCCGGTTGTATAGGTTGTGTTTGTGTTAATAACCAAAAAGGTAGTGGTTGGACATCAGCTACAAATCCAATAGGAGACTTTTTTGACGTGGATTATGTAGCTCACGAAATGGGACATCAATTTGGCGCAAACCATACTTGGACGCATGGTGGTAATGAAGGTACAAATGTACAATTTGAACCAGGAAGCGGATCTACTATTATGAGTTATGCAGGAATTACAGGAGCTAATACAGATGTGCAAGCAAATGTAACTCCTAATTTTCATGCAGCTTCTATAGAACAAGTCACAGATTATATTAAGACAACAAGTTGTCAAACCAATACAAATACGGGTAATGCTGTCCCTGTGGTAAATGCAGGTTCAAATTATACAATTCCGAGAGGTACAGCTTTTGTTTTAGATGGTTCAGCAACAGATGCTGATGCGGCAATTGGTTCATTGACTTATAGTTGGGAACAAATGGATGAAAATAATGCGTCTTCAACGATTCCAAGCGCAACAGCTACAACAGGTGTGGCATTTAGAGCTTATGAACCAACCACGGATTCTGATCGTTATTTTCCAAGATTAGAAACAATTAAAACTGGTGCGACATCATGGAAATGGGAAGTTGTTCCTAATGTCGGTAGAACCTTAAATTTTAGGCTAACAGTTAGAGATAACGTTGCAGGAGGTGGAACTAATAATAGTGACGATATGGCAATTACTGTTAATGGTACAGCAGGACCATTTGTTCTTAATTCACCTAATACAGGTGTAACATGGAATGCCGGAACAATACAAGCAGTAACTTGGGATGTAGCTGGAACAACAGGAAATGGTGTAAACGCTGCTAATGTAGATATTTTCTTATCGACAGATGGAGGAAATACATATACTATTTCATTAGCTTCTGGAGTAACAAATGATGGTTCTCACGATATCATTGTGCCTAATAATCAAGGTAATCAAAATAGAATAATGGTTAGAGGTTCTAATAATATTTTCTTTGATATTTCTAATACTAATTTTACGATTGCTGGGCAAGTAGTTTGTAATGCTGATGTTCCAATAGGATTGGCTGCTTCTAACGTTGCTACAACATCTGCTACATTAAGTTGGGATGCAGTTCCTGGTGCCACTTACGATTTAAGATATCGAGAAGTTGGGACTTCAATTTGGACAACGAATGCTGTTACTGGAATCTCTTCTGGTTTAACAGGCCTTTCAGCATTAACTCAATATGAATCTCAAGTAAGAAGTAAATGTTCAGGTGGATCAAATTCAACTTATAGTAGTTCAGTAAACTTTACGACTACAGAAGTACAGTTGAATTATTGTGCTTCTAGCGGAAACACATCTTATCAAACAGGAGTTTCACGAGTAATATTTGGAACGATAGATAATAGTGATGGTCCTGTGAAGGATGTAGGATACGAGGATTTTACAAATATAAGCACAACAGTTACGCAATCGACATCTGAAGATCTTACGGTTTATGTAAATACAGATGGTAATTATAGAGTAGATGCATTGGTTTGGATTGATTGGAATCAAAACGGAGTTTTTACAGATAGTGGAGAAGCTTATGATTTAGGCAATATAAGTAATGTGCCAAATGGAGCTTTACCTACGTTATCAGTCTCTATTCCTGCAAGTGCACAAACAGGTAGTACAAGAATGCGGGTTTCTGCAAGATATAATGCCGACCCTACATCTTGTCAAACTGGTTTCGATGGAGAAGTAGAAGATTACACTGTGATTGTTCAAACTAATGGACCAGATACTGAAGCTCCTATAATTACTTTAAATGGCGTTTCATCAATTGATTTAAATGTAGGTGATATTTATACAGAATTAGGTGCAACTGCAACTGATAATATTGATGGTGATATTACTGGAAATATTGTTGTTGCGGGAGATGTTGTTAATGTTTCAGCAGCAGGTGTTTACCAAGTGACTTACAATGTTAGCGATGTTGCAGGTAATGCAGCAACAGAGGTTGTAAGAACAGTTACGGTTACTGCAGATACAACAGCACCAGTAATAACATTAACTGGAGCTTCGACCATTAATTTTGAACAAGGAGATTCATACGCTGATCAAGGAGCAACAGCAACGGATAATATAGATGGGAATTTAACCTCTAGTATAGTAGTTGGAGGAGATACTGTCAATACAAATATCGTTGGTTCTTATGTTATTACATATAATGTTAGCGATAATGCAGGTAATGCAGCAGTAGAAGTAACAAGAACTGTAAATGTAAATCAAGATACAACGATACCAGTCATTACTTTAATTGGTGCATCAACAATAAATCTCAATATAGGTGATAGTTATATTGAACCAGGTGCAACGGCTCTAGATAATTTTGATGGAGACATAACAGGAAATATTGTTATAACTGGAACAGTAAATACAGCTAGTGCTGGAACATATTTTGTAAACTACAATGTTAATGACATTGCAGGAAATTCTGCTAATACAGTAACTAGAATGGTAGTTGTTGCTGTGGATACAACAGCACCAATAATTAATTTAATAGGAGCATCAACCATAAACTTAATAACTGGCGATACTTATACTGATCAAGGAGCTACAGCTACTGATAATGTAGACGGTAATTTAACAGGAAGTATTGTAATCGTTAATAGTGTAGATACTAATAATGCAGGAAACTATTCTGTTACTTATAACGTTAGTGATGCAGCAGGAAATGTAGCAACAGAGGTTGTAAGAACTGTGAATGTTTCAGATCCGTCAATGGGATGTTCTGGAGGTATTTCAACGTTCCCGTATACTGAAGGATTTGAAGGTTCAATTGGAGCTTGGTCACAATCAACAACAGATGATTTAAATTGGTTAGTTGATGCTGGTGGAACGCCTTCATCAGGAACTGGACCAACCTCTGCGATTCAAGGTTCAGATTATATTTATGTAGAAGCCTCTGGTAATGGAACAGGTTATCCAGATAAGAGAGCTATTATAACGTCTCCTTGTTTTGATTTAAGTGCATTGACCAGTCCAACATTCAGCTTTAAGTATCATATGTTTGGAGCTGCTGATATGGGATCAATTACTTTAGAAGTTTCAGATGATGATGGTGTTACATGGACGAGTCTTTGGAATCAAACCGGAAATCAAGGAAATCAGTGGTTAACAGTAGATTTAGATTTGTCAGCTTACGCAGGAGGAAATATTCAATTGAGATTTAACCGTTTTGTAGGCAGTACATGGCAAGCAGATATTGCAATAGATGATGTTCAGTTATTAGAACCAGCAGCACCAACTTGTAGTGATGGAATACAGAATGGAGATGAAACAGGAGTTGATTGTGGTGGCTCATCTTGCGCACCTTGTAGTACTTCTAATGTTGTATTAAATGAAGGTTATTTTGAAACAGGATTGGATAGTTGGACTGATGGAGGAAGTGATTGCGCTAGAGTAAGTTCTGCAAACTCTTATGAAGGTAATTATTCTATAAGAATTAGAGATAACTCAGGTGTATCATCTTCTATGACATTATCTAATATTGATGTAACACCATACTCATCTATCGAAGTAGATTTTTATTTCTATGTATTTAGTATGGAAAACAATGAAGATTTCTGGTTACGTTTCTTTGATGGTTCATCATGGAATACGGTGCAAACATGGGTAAGAGGTACAGACATAGAAAACAATACGTTCTATAATGCAACTGTAACGATTACACCAGCACAGTATAACTTTGCTGTAAATTCAGGCTTTAGGTTCCAGAATGACGCTTCAGGTAACCAAGATCAGATTTTTATAGATCAAGTAACTATAACAGGTATATCTGGTGCTTCTAAAGGTAAAGCTGATTCTACTGAGATTGTAGGTTATGGTGATTCACCTGAAATATCTGAATTAGACATTAGATTATATCCTAACCCAGTAAAAGGAAATATGCTGAATGTTGAAATTCCTAGCCTTGATATATTTAAGTATAGAATAGTTGATCTTCTTGGTAAGACAGTTTCAAGTGGAACATCTGAAGGGAAAGTTGATATTTCTGAACTTGATGGAGGGTTATACTTTATTGAAGTTAATGACGGAGATGAAATAATTACAAAGAAATTTATTAAGAACTAGTTAGTAATTAGACCTTAATTGTAAAACCCAGAGGTAATGCTTCTGGGTTTTTTTATATATGTTTTATTTCATTGTCGTGAAGTAATTCATCACCACGTAAGCGCAAGAATATCTGTGCAACAGCAATAGTATCTTTTTCACAATAGACAATAATGCGATCTATCTCTTTCTCTTTATAATAAACACGATAAACTTCACTACCATCAATATCATCTTTTGGAGATGGAATACCTAAAACGTTAGTTAATAATTTTAAAGAGGTATACGTTTTATAATCGCCAAATTTCCAAAGTTCTAAAGTATCAAGATGTGGAACTTCCCATGGTTTTTTACCGAAGAGATTGAGTTTGTATGGCAATTCTATATTATGAATAATCATTCGCCTAGCTATGTATGGAAAATCGAATTCCTTACCGTTATGAGCACAAAGTAGATGCTTATTGCCACTAAAATGAGAAATTAATAGGTTTTTAAAATCCTTTAGAATTTTAACTTCATCTCCATAAAAAGAGGTAACTCTAAAATTCCTTATATCACCTTCCATTTTAAAATATCCAACCGAAATACATATTATTTTACCAAACTCAGCCCAAATACCAGCTCTATCATAAAATTCTTCTGCGGTAAATTCTTCTTTACGTTGGTAACGCGATTTTGCATCCCAAAGGTCTTGTTTAGTTGTATCTAAATCAGAGAAATGTTCTGTTTCGGGAACAGTTTCTATGTCTAAGAATAATATATTTTCTAGGTTGAGTTTTGAAATCATTTTTCTAACATTTCGCACGCTTCATCTATAAAGGTATAAAAATCAGACGAATGTGCATCACCTTCAGCTTTTGCAATTGTATGTCCAAGTCTTACAACAATTAAATCATCTTCAGGAATAACAATAACTAGTTGACCTAAATGGCCACGCATGTAAAAGATGTTCTTGTTTGCATGAGTAGCTATCCACCATCCATAACCATACATTTGACCATCACTAAAACGAGGTTTTACAGACTTAGCTACAAAAGCAGAATCTAGAATTTGTTTTCCGTTCCATTTGCCGTGATTTTTAAATAGTTTGCCATAGCGCGCAAAATCTTTAGCATTACTTGCAATACAGCAATAGGCTTTTACTAAATCATGGTCTTCACTATCAACTTGCCAAAGCGTTGTGTTTTCTGCACCAAGCGGTTTCCAGAAGCTTTCTTCAAAATAATCATAGATTTTTTTACCACTTGCTTTTTCAATCACCATAGCTAACATCTGAGTATCTCCACTTGCATATTTAAAGCTCTGCCCTGGATTTGTTTCCATCTTTAAGCCATTCATTACTTTGGCTAAATCGTCATCAAAATACGCTCTTGTTGTAATTGATAAAGGAGAATAATATGCTTCGTCCCAATTGGTGCCAGAACTCATACTAGATAAATCACCAACTGTCATCTTAGCCGCTTTTCCATCGCAAAATACAGGAAGAAAATCACAAACAGGTTGGTCTAGATTTTTTATATAACCATCTTGAATGGCCTTTTGCATCAATCCAGAAACATAGCTTTTCGCCATAGAAAAACTATTGGATTTTGAATCTTCATTAAAGCCATCATAATAGTTTTCGAACCAAATACTGTCATTTTTTATAATTACATAGGCAACAGTACCAGATTGCTTGTTTAATTCGTTTAGCGTTTCTGTTTCTTTTGCAGAATTATAATTTGCATGGTTTGGCCATGGTTGAGGTGTTGCAACATCAATTGGTTGGTTATCAAATTCTTTATAATCCTCTAAAAAGGCTGTAGTATGACCTTTCATGTAGATAGTTCTAACTGCTTTTATCAAATAATCTGTATCAGTGACGTATAAAACAGCGATTAGTAAACCGAAAAATATAATGATAATCTTGAGTGTCTTTTTAAGAAATTTCATGTGTAGTATTTAAAAATTAAATATAGTAATACCATTTCACAATTGAAATGTGATAAATGTCTTTTTAAAAAAGAGATTGTTGCTTGTATTCACTTTCATGATTAATCAACCATTTTTTTCTATGCAATCCACCAGCATAACCTGTTAAGCTTCCATCGCTTCCTATAACGCGATGACAAGGCACAATAATCCAAAGTGGATTTTTACCATTGGCACCAGCTACAGCTCTAATGGCTTTTACGTCACCAAGTCGTTTTGATAATTGAAGATAAGAAATGGTTTTACCTGAAGGGATTTCTTGTAAAAGTTCCCAAACTCTTTTTTGAAAATCAGTACCTTGAGGATTGAGCTTTAAATCGAAATTTTTGCGTGAGCCATCAAAATATTCTTGAAGTTGAATGACACAGTCTTCAAGTTCTGAAGGAATAATATCAGTAACTTTTTCTTCGGAATTTAATACAGTGACTTGCGTAATACCATCGTTATCACCAACAATTTTAGTGAAACCTAAAGGTGAATTAATGATACAATTTTCCAAAATTATTCGTTTTCTCCCGAAGGTTTATCTTCAAGAATTCCTAATTTTTTAGCACGAGCTTCCCAGCTTTTTCTTGCCATATGCTGAAGATCTGACACATTATCACTTTCGTCCATAATCTCAAGACCAAGCAAAGTTTCTATAACATCTTCCATAGTTACTAAGCCACTTACAGAGCCATATTCATCAACAACTAAAGCCATATGATTTCGGCTTTCAACTAATTGTTCAAATAATTTTGGAATAGGTATGTTACGTTCTACTACAATGATGTCTCTTTTAAGCTCTGATAGTTTTTTAGAGCCATGATCTAAAGCCATTTCTTTAAAAACCTCACCCTTTAACACTAAGCCTTTTATATTATCTGGATTGTCTGAGAAAATAGGAATTCGTGAGAAACGAAGGTTCATATTCTTTTTAAAAAACTCTTCAACAGTTGTATTTTCATCTTCAGCTTTCATCACTGTCCTAGGAGTCATAACATCTTTAGCGAAAACCTCTTTAAAGGTTAGGAGGTTTTTAATAATTTTACTTTCATTTTCTTCAAAAACACCTTCTTCGTGTGCAATTTCGGTCATAGCAACAAAGCCTTCACGACTTAGAATACTACCATGACCTTTACCACCAATTAATTTTGTGGTGAGTTGAAGTAACCATAGAATTCCAGTCCACTTTAAAGGAAAGATAAGTATGTTAAGTGCTTTGGTTGTAAAGTTTGCTAATTGTTTCCAATAGGTTGCTCCAATAGTTTTTGGGATTATTTCTGAAGCAACTAAAATAAGAATGGTCATAATAGTTGATACCACTCCAACCATAATATCTTCAGTAAATTTAAAACCTAGAATGGAACGTTTTGCACTACCATAAAGCTCTACATAAGCGACTTTAGCTTGTACGCCAACTAAAATTGCGCCAACAGTGTGTGCAATAGTATTAAGTGTAAGAATAGCAATTAAAGGACGATCTACATCCTTTTTTAATTCCTCTAATTCAGTTGCATAAGCTTTGCCTTCTTTCTTTTTAAGATTGAGATATGTTGGAGTAATACTTAATAGTACAGCTTCTAAAATGGAACATAAAAACGAAAAGAAAATAGATATGACAGCGTAAAAAATGAGTAAGCCCATTAATGGTATTGAAGTTTAGTTGTTACAAAGTTACAAAATCAATTTTATAAAGCCTTTTGGTATTCTAGTTATGCGCTTTAGTTTTTTGATCTCTTTATGTAATTTGATTGTTGTTTAAGGTTCTTATGATTAAAACAATTTCTGATTGATGATGGTATAAACTTAGAGTACAGGTTGAAATAAAAAGAGAAATAGATGAGGTTAACCGAACATTAACCTGACAAATAATATAAAGTTTAGAAGACACATAGCGTTACAAAAACTACTGTAGTTAATGTTAATGATAAAATTATTTTGTAGTTTTAAGCATAATATGCCTGTTATTGGGTATTTACATCCTTCCCTTAAGTTCTCAAATTAGTAGCATGATTTATTAATCATAGCATAATTGCTATGAAACTATATATAAACTAAAAAAAACAAAAATCATGGAGGAGTTTAAAACCAAAAAAGATACAAATCCGGTAAATATTATTATCAAACCTAGTAGTGATGCCATTTTAGATGGTCCTAATAAGGTAAGAATATCTATTTATAATGAAAATGCACCCAGAAAATGGCGCAAAGTTAAAGTTATAGAAACTGAGCTTAACAAAACGTTTGAAGCTACAATAGAGAAACAACGTATAGTAGACAGACCAATTATAAAGATAAAGACCAATCTTTTTGCTGACCCTTTAAGTAAAAAGGATGATATGCTTAAAACTACAACCGTTAGCTACAATTTAAGTAGCGCTGTAACTGATGAAAAAGATTATGAAAGTACATTTCTTAATCACTCTGAAGAATACGACCCTGGAAGTTCTATTGACCAAACCTTTAGTGTTACAAAGCGAATTAAAACTATTTTAACCTAATCTAGCCATGAAAAAGATCTGTAACTCCATACTGCTGTTGTTATTTACTATGCAATTAAGTAGTGCGCAAAATAGTGAAAGTACATTGAATGACTTTAATTTTGAAAGTACTTCAAACCCAGTATTTTCACTCTTAGAACAAACACCTTCGGTAATCAATACACCTAATGATATTAAATCTTTAGGACTGTATCTTTCTAATGGATTTTCTAATACAAATATTGCCTTAGAAGTAAATCCCTATTGGCTAATAGACTTTGATATTCAACGAAGCTATAGAAATTATAGAGGCATAAAAAAGAAAGCTGATGGCACCTTATACATTGATCCTTTTATAGGATTAAAAACCAACACTTCTTTTTCTGCTGGTTATATTAATAAGGAATTCTCTGGATTTGATGGCCCAAGAAAAACCGCGGCTTTAGGATTTAGGACTACTATAATAGAATTTTATAATAAGGAAAGAGTTCAAAAGATTGAAGATGCTATTTCCACTATCGAAATTGGTGTTAAACAACCAATAAATATGTTATTTGAAGATTATTATAATGAAGAATATAATAAGATAGGCTCTGGGACTTGTACAAAATTTGAATCAGATGAAGCACTACAAAATAAGTTCTACACTGCTGCTGAAGAATTTTTGGAGCGCGATGATACCATAGAACTTCTTGGACAACTTAATAGAACTGATATTACCAAGGAAGAAGTTGTTGCAGAATACTTTAATGAACGCTGTAAGATTGTGATGAACTCACCAAAAAAAATAAAGCCAGTTTTTAGATTAGATGGAGCAATGGCTTACAGTGTTTTGTTTAAAGAAAATGAAATCAATACATCAACAGCTAATCGTTTTGGTAGTTGGCTTACTGCAGATTTTGCCATAAAGTTTAACTCTAAACAATATCTGCATATATATGGCATTACAAAATATGTTGATGATGGGTTCAACATAACCAATGGTGTGTTTGATAATCGTAGTTTTTGGGATTATGGAGGGAAGTTAGAATTAGAATTCCGAAAATTTAGGTTTGCTTATGAATATCTAAAACGCGATGGTGAAGGTGATGAGTTTAGGTCTGTTGGCAGTTTTAACTTTCAGCTTAAAAAAAACATCATTATAACAGGTGGATTTGGTAAAGATTTCCCAGAAGATGATAACCTCGTTACTATTTTAGGTGTAAACTGGGGAATAAACACAAAGTGAATTATATTAATTTAACTATATCTTTAGCGAAATAAGATGCAATAATATCTGCACCAGCGCGCTTAATAGATGTAATTTGTTCTAGCATTACAGCGTTATGGTCTAACCACCCTTTTTCAGCAGCAGCTTTAAGCATGGCATATTCACCAGATACTTGATAAACAGCAATAGGTACATCAAAACTATTCCTAATGTCTCTTACGATATCTAAATATGCCAAACCTGGTTTTACCATAACGATATCTGCGCCTTCGTTAATATCCATTTCGGTTTCTCTAATGGCCTCGTCTCTATTTGCAAAATCCATTTGGTAAGTTTTTTTATCTTTAGGAACATCAACCATATCTACAGGAGCAGAATCTAGTGCGTCTCTAAAAGGCCCATAAAATCCAGAAGCATATTTTGCAGAATAACTCATTATCCCAGTATCGATAAAATTAGATTGGTCCAAAGCCTCTCTAATACCTAAAATACGACCATCCATCATATCACTTGGTGCTACAAAATTGGCTCCAGCTTCTGCATGAGAAATACTCATTTCTGCTAAAATTTCAACCGTTGTATCATTAATAATTTTCCCGTTTTCAACAATGCCATCGTGGCCATAAGAAGAAAAAGGATCTAAAGCCACATCTGTCATTACTAACATTTCTGGACAAATCTCTTTTACTGTTTTAATTGCACGTTGCATTAATCCATTTGGGTTTAAGGCTTCAGTTCCTTTATTATCCTTTAAAGCATCATCAACTTTTACGAATAATAAAACCGATTTTAAACCTAAGTTCCAAAGTGTTTTTACTTCATCTTTAAGTAAGTCTAAGCTGAAACGATAGTAATTAGGCATTGATGCAATTTCTTCTTTTATGCCTTTTCCTTCTACTACAAAAAGTGGAACTAAAAAGTCGTTTGGAGTGATGATGGTTTCTCTAACTAAACTTCTAATTGCTTCGTTGGTTCTTAGTCTTCTATTTCTTCTTATTGGGAACATATCTATATCCAGTTTTTAGGTTCTTGTAATACCTTAATTAGTCGTTCTTCTTCGCTTCCTTTTTCAGGATGATGATCATAAACCCATTGCACATGTGGAGGTAAACTCATAAGAATACTTTCTATTCTTCCGTTAGTTTTTAATCCAAACAATGTTCCTTTATCATGCACTAAGTTAAACTCTACATAGCGACCACGACGAATTTCTTGCCAATCACGCTGAGGTTTTGTGTATTCTAAAGTTTTTCTTTTTTCTACAATTGGTACATAGGCTTCAAGAAAACTATCACCAACTTCAGTTACAAAATCGTACCAGTTTTGCATGCTCATATCTTCTGAAGATTTGCAATAATCAAAGAATAATCCTCCTAAACCACGACCTTCATTTCGGTGTGCATTGTAGAAATATTCATCGCATCTAGCTTTATACTTTGGGTAGAATTCTGTATTATGTTTATCGCAAGCTATTTTACAGGTTTGATGAAAGTGTTTCGCGTCTTCATCAAACAAATAGTAAGGTGTTAGATCTTGTCCACCACCAAACCATTGATCTACAATGTTTCCGTCCTTGTCATACATTTCAAAATAACGCCAATTTGCATGTACTGTTGGTATCATTGGATTCTTAGGATGTAAAACCAAACTTAATCCACAAGCAAAAAAGTCAGCGTCTTCTACGCCAAAGTATTTCTGCATTGAATCAGGTAGTTTACCATGGACTCCAGAAATGTTAACTCCACCTTTTTCAAAAACATTGCCATTTTCAATAACGCGAGTTCTGCCTCCTCCGCCTTCAGGTCGTTTCCATATATCTTCTTGAAATTTTGCTTTGCCGTCAACGGCTTCTAATTTAGAAGATATAGTGTCTTGTAGCTCGTGTATGTATTTGAAGAATTTGTCTTTCAAAACGTATTATTTATATAATTCATATAGCTCCATGTTTAAAGGTTCTTCACCTGTTGGAGTAAATTCATTTTTCAATGTTCTCTGCCATTCAAAATGGTTGTTTTTAGCAACCTTCACACTTGGTAAATTGTCTTTATGCGCAATAATTTGAAGTGTTTCTAAACCTAAATCACTAAAGGCGTATTTTGATAAGGCATTAATGGCTTTTGAAGTTAAACCTTGCCCTTCGAAAGTATACCCAATACAATAGGCAAATTCACCTTGTTTTTTATCCCAATCGAGCTCTTTGATATATATAAGACCTGCGAGTTCTCTAGTTTCAGAATGTTTTAAAGTGAATAGAAATACATCTTTACTTTGAAATTTTTTCACATTTGTTTCAACAAATAATTGAGACAAAGTTGGATTTAAATTCTGTTCTAAAGTTTTTGGGAAATAGCGTTTTAATCTATCTGCATTTGCAACCATAAGATCACAAATCTTCCATGCATCTCCATTATGAATAGGATTAATTTCAAACGTATCAAATTGTGCTACCATTACACCACTATTTTATTTTGATTAACTGGGCTTTCTTTTTGTAAAAGTTCTACCGTGTTCAATGAAGAAGCTGTTACACTCATTGGTAAAACTAAAATAACACCAATTATAGGAATAAATAAAAAGAGCATAAAAACAATTCCATTTCCAATAGCAATCCCTTTATGTCGTCCAATAAAATTAATACTTTCTCGGTATTTAAAATGACGTTCTAGTGTATAATCCATATTACCAAAACCAGCATAATAAGCTTGAAGTAGAAACAGTAATACAGTTGAAAATATATTGACAACAGGAATAAATTTTAAGAGGAGGAGTGGTAAGGTAAACAGTAATTCCTTTCCTAAGTTTCTAATGTTTATTCTAATACCTCTCCAGAGTTGTTCTTTAAATGAGGTTTTTCTATGATTATGTCTTTCTACTCCAGTTAAATGCGCTTCAATTTTTTCTGAAACCGGACTCATAAATGGCGCAGAAAAAGCCATTATAATATGCTTGTAGAGAATTAAGCCAATGGCAATAACCACAATACCTCCAATAAAAGTAGAGATAGAAGTGAAGGTTTCTTTTCCAAAGTCCCATGGCCAAATATTTGCAATAAAACGGCCGATATTATCTGATAATCCATAAGCAGATAACCCAATAATAAGAGCTGTTATTACACTAATAACTATAGGAATAGCGAAGTACTTCCAAAGTTTTAATTTTGAAATTAAAGCGAAAACTCCAATATAGGTTTGTACACCTTTTAATATGTCTTTTATCATATTATTGTTTTTAGTTGGCGATTACTTAAAAGACGCAAAAGCACTATTTAAGTTACAATAATTGACAACTAAAGTACTATGCTTTATATTCTTTTACAGCATCGATAAATGCTTTTGCATTTTCTAATGGAATGTTTGGTAAAATACCATGACCTAAATTAACGATATATTTATCTTTTCCAAATTCGTTAATCATTTGGTGCACCATTCGTTTGATTTCCGCAGGTGGTGAAAATAAACGTGTTGGATCAAAATTACCCTGTAATGTTATATTTCCGCCTGTTAAATAGCGTGCGTTTCTAGCAGAACATGTCCAGTCTACACCTAAAGCAGAAGCGCCAGATTTAGCCATTTCACCAAGTGCAAACCAGCAACCTTTTCCAAAAGCAATTACTGGAGCATCATCTTTTATAGCATCTATGATTTGTTGAATATATTGCCAAGAAAACTCTTGATAATCTACAGGAGATAACATGCCTCCCCAAGAATCGAATACTTGCACAGCATTACAACCAGCTTTTACTTTTTCTTTTAAATATGCAATTGTTGTGTCTGTAATTTTTTGCAATAATTGATGTGCTGCTATTGGGTTTGTAAAGCAAAATTCTTTGGCCTTATCAAAGTTTTTAGAGCCTTGTCCTTGTACACAATAACAAAGAATTGTCCATGGCGAACCAGCAAAACCAATTAATGGAATTTCGTCATTAAGCTTTTCTTTAGTTGCTTTAATCGCTTCGTAGACGTAGTTTAATGCTTCCTTTACATCTGGAACAATAACATTATCCACATCCTTTTGAGAACGTACTGGATTTGGTAAATAAGGACCAAAGTTAGGTTTCATCTGTACCTCAATATTCATGGCTTGAGGAATCACTAAAATATCTGAAAACAGAATCGCAGCATCCATTCCGTAACGACGAATAGGTTGTACTGTAATTTCACTTGCTAATTCTGGTGTTTGGCAACGCGTAAAGAAATCATATTTCGCTTTGATTTCCATAAACTCTGGTAAATAACGTCCTGCTTGACGCATCATCCAAACAGGTGGACGTTCAACTGTTTCACCTTTTAATGCTCTTAAAAATAAATCGTTCTTTATCATGTTTCTGTTATTCCTGCGAAGGCAGGAATCTTTTTAATTGAACTTTAAACTTGTTTGTGGATTCCTGCCTGCGCAGGAATGACAACTTAATATGTATTTGTTTTATGCGTCTCGACCAGACAGTAGTTTGTCACTTCGATCGTAGCCGAGAAGTTTTATACATAAAACTCATTAACCAACTCAACAACACTTTCAACAGTTGGTACCTTCGCCACACGAACCTCTTCAAAATAACTTTTAGCAACTTTAGCTGTTGTTTCACCAATACAAAAAGCAATACCATTGGCTTTATTTTGTTTTAAGAAACTCTCTACTGTAGATGGACTGTAAAACATAACACCATCTAAATTGCCTTCAACTTTATCTGCATCAAATTTAGTTTGATAAGCTTCGACTTCATTAACTGTAATCTTGTTCTCCGTTAAGATATTTGGTAAATCGTCTAGCCTTAAATCACTACAGAAAAAAGTCACTTCAGTTCCGTCAATATATTCAACTAAATACTCAGCTAGTTTTTTTGCGTTTGGTTCAGTGTGTGCCACTTTACCAATACGTTTTTCCACCATACGTTTGGTGCGCCTGCCAACACAATAGATGTTTTTGAATTGTAATTCTGGAGCTGAAAAATTTGTTAGTAATGATTCTACAGCATTTTTACTTGTTATCACTACATTCTGAATTTCATTTTTAATACTACTCTTAGTAAGTCTATTCAAACTTATTTTTACAGCATCATTACTTTCTGCAACCACATCATTATGAAACAGCATTACTTGGTCGTCAGTAAGCTTTTTGGTAGAATAGATGTTAGTAACCTTATCTCCTTTGCTTAACTGATCGATTAAAACTTTTCCTCCTTTACCAATAATATAGTCTGCACAAAATTCTGCTATTTCTTCATGTTTTCCTAAAGGAACAACTTTAGTAACTTCTATTTTCTTAGTGCCATCTGTACTTAGAAGAATACCTTTAAAATTAACCTCTTCTTCTTTATTGATATAGCAAATAGCGCCAATTGGAGCAGTACAACCACCTTCTAGGCGATTTAAAAATTCACGCTCAATTGACGTACAAATCTGTGTTTCTTCGTGATTAATTTCTGCGCAGATTGCTCTGACTTCTTCATCGGCTTCTAGAGCAGTAATCATAATTGCTCCTTGTGCAGGAGCAGGAATCATCCAATGTAGATTTATTGAGTTTTCGGGTGTAATATTTAAACGGCCCAAACCAGCACCAGCAAAAATTGCTGCGTTCCAATCTTCATTGTTTTCAAGTTTTTCTAATCTCGAATTTACATTACCTCTTAATCCAACTATAGTATGTGTAGGATAACGGTTTAACCATTGCGCTCTACGTCTTAAACTACCTGTTGCTATTACAGCGTTTCGAGCAGAAAGAAACTCTTCGTTTGTTTTATAAACTAAGGTGTCGTTAATATTTCCTCGTTTTAAAACTGCAGCCTGTATAATGCCTTTTGGTAAAACTGTAGGTACGTCTTTAAGTGAATGTACTGCAATATCAATGTCTTCATTGAGCATTGCGATATCTAAAGTTTTTGTAAAAATACCTGTAATACCTAATTCGTATAATGGTTTGTCGAGTACTAAATCTCCTGTCGATTTTACAGGTACTAAAACGGTTTTATGACCTAAATGCTCAAGTTGAGATTGAACAGTTTTTGCTTGCCACATAGCGAGCTGGCTGTCGCGTGTGCCAATGCGAATAGTTTTAGACATTATTGGTAGTTTCTAACTGAAATATTTTTTTGATGAGTTCTATACTCTCATCAGAAGTGTTGCTGTCTTCTCTTAAGTGATGCGCAAACTGATTTGTGATTTTCTGAATAAGATTATTTGTAATCAACTCAGCCTGATCCTCGTTAAAGTTAGCTAATTTTTTACGTTGCGTTTTGACTTCAGAATTTTTGAAGTCAGTTAATTTATGTTTGATGGCCTGAATCGTTGGTACAAACTTAAGTGTATCTAACCAAGCATTAAATTCAGACATGATTTCTGATATAATAGCTTCAGCATCTGGAATAAAACCTTTACGCTTTTCTAAAGTATCATCTGTGATTTTTGCCAAATCATCTAAATGAACTAAAGTAATATTAGAGTGTTCTCTAATATCTTCATTAACATTTTTTGGAATTGATAAATCTAAAATTAATAGCGGTTTTTTAGTGGAAATAAGAGATTTATAAACCGTAGGATTTTGTGCTCCTGTTGCTACAATAAGAATATCTGATGCGTTAATTTCTTCTTGTAAGTTCTCGTAATCTTTAACAATTAAATTGAATTTACCAGCAACTTCTTCAGCTTTATTTTTCGTTCTATTAATTAAAGTGATGTGAGAGTTCTTGGTATGTTTCACTAGGTTCTCGCAAGTGTTACGTCCAATTTTACCTGTGCCGAAGAGTAGAATGTTTTTATCTGAAATATTCTGAACATTATTCATAATGTACTGAACTGATGCAAATGATACAGACGTTGCGCCAGAAGATAATTCTGTTTCGTTTTTAATCCGTTTACTTGCTTGAATCACTGTATTTACTAAACGCTCTGTAAATGAATTGAGTAAACCTTCTTTTTTAGAAGCTCTAGCACCGAACTTAAGCTGACTTATAATTTCAAAATCCCCAAGAATTTGACTATCTAATCCAGAACCTACTCTAAACATGTGATTAATTGCGTCCTTATTTTTATGAACGTATGATACTTCTTGAAACTCTTCTACAGTTCCTTTTGTATTTTCGCACAATAACTGAATAAGTTGGTAAGGGTGTTCTGCAAAACCGTAAAGTTCAGTTCTGTTACAAGTAGAAACAACTAAAACACTTTCAATACCATTTTCTTTAGCTTGAGTAAGCAATTTTTCTTTCGCTATATCACTTAAACTAAAATGACCACGCACTTCAGCATCAGCTTTTTTATAGCTGAGACCAATCGCATAGAAGTATGTCCTTTTTTGTTGTTGCATTCGCTCGTTTACCTGACAGAGATTACTGCGAAGCAAAAATAATTTTGTTGGTCACATAAAAGTAACGCTAGAGGAACTTAAAGTATCGCTTGTGGTTTTTTAAGTTTCTTTTTTAATAA
>NZ_JADGDZ010000062.1 GCF_016744625.1 Winogradskyella sp. | reverse complement strand
GAATTATTGGAAGGCTACACACCCTATTTTTTTAAACATCTTAATTAATTGAATAACCCAAAGACATATCGATCTCAATTCCTATTACTAATAGTAACCTTACTGATATGCTTTCTTGCTAATATTAGTTTAGGTTCAGTTAGCGTTCCTCTAAAAAGTATTTTTAATAGTTTTTTCGGAACTGTTGAAAGTTCAATACGCTACGACATTATTATAATAGATTATAGATTACCCAAAGCAATTACTGCTATTTTAGTGGGTTCAGGTTTAGGAATTTCGGGTTTATTAATGCAAACCTTATTCAGAAATCCATTAGCTGGTCCTTTTGTATTAGGCATTAGCTCTGGTGCAAGTTTAGGAGTTGCTTTAGTCATTTTGGGTTCAGGACTTTTTGGTGGATTATTTACTACAGCTCTAATTTCTAAATGGAGCATTGTTATTGCGGCAAGTTTAGGCAGTTTCTTGGTTTTATTAGCTGTTTTAGCGGTTTCTAGTAAAGTACGAGATACTATGGCTATTCTTATCATTGGTTTAATGTTTGGTAGTATTACTGCCGCTGTAGTAAGTGTGCTTTCCTACTTTAGTTCTGCAGAACAGTTGCAACAATACATTTTTTGGGGATTTGGAAGCCTTAGCAATCTCTCTTGGAATGAGCTATTAATTTTCTTCGGAATTTACGCATTCGGAATTATACTTAGCATCTCTTCTATTAAAGGGCTAAACAGCCTATTGCTTGGTGATAATTACGCTAAAAGCTTAGGTTTAAATTTGAAACAAAGTCGTCTCATTATTATTTTAGCCACAAGTTTAATTGCTGGAACTGTAACTGCTTTTGCTGGTCCTATTGCGTTTATTGGTTTAGCGATTCCGCATTTAACACGTCAGATTTTTAAAACTTCTAATCATAAAGTATTATTACCAGCTGTATTTTTAATTGGTGCTATTGTAATGCTTATTTGCGATAGTATTGCACAATTACCAACAAGTGATTATATGTTACCTATAAATGCTATAACTGCTTTAGTTGGTGCACCTGTTGTAATTTGGTTATTAGTTAGACAACGTAAAATGATGTTTTAAATGAAGAAGGAAACATCACATACCATCCTTAAAACAGAACATCTTTCAATAGGTTACAAAACCAAGAAAGCAGAAACTGTAATTGCTTCAAATATCAATTTTGAGTTGAAAAAGGGTCAATTAATTGGTTTGGTTGGTGCTAATGGAATAGGTAAATCAACACTTTTAAGAACATTAATTAAAGTTCAACCTGTATTATCTGGTTCAATTTCTCTCAATAATACAGATCTAAAAACAACTTCAAATCAAGAACTAGCTAAACTACTCAGTATTGTCTTAACAGAGCCTTTAACTTCTAAAAATCTCTCGGTATTTGAACTCGTAGCTTTAGGAAGACATCCATACACTAATTGGATAGGGAATCTCACTGAAGAAGATATAGTAATCGTAAATAAATCCTTAGCATTAGTCAACGTTTCAGAATTTAAAGACAAAAAATGTTACGAACTTAGTGATGGCCAGTTACAAAAAGTTATGATTGCTCGTGCTTTGGCTCAAGATACAGATGTCATTGTTTTAGATGAACCTACTACACATCTCGATATGTATCATAAAGCATACATCTTAAAACTGCTTCAGAAATTAACAAAAGAAACTGGTAAAACAATTTTGTTTTCATCTCACGAAATTGATTTAGCCATTCAGTTGTGTGATACTATGATTGTAATGTCACCAGATAAGATAATTTGTGATCAACCATGTAGTTTAATTTCAAAAGGTGTTTTTAAATCGCTTTTCCCAAAAGACCTCATTGTTTTTGATGATAAATCAGGAAGTTTTAGAGTCACAAAATAAAAACATCTCTCTGTTTTACTTCAATTCATTTTACTGATTTTCAACACACAAAGATTTAATTACTATATTTAGCTTGATGTCTTTGAAAATTATTTCACAATTATTCACCTCTTTTTGTTTACTTCTTCTAAAAGACTATACTAATTACAAAGTAGAAAATTTTATTACCCTTCCAAAACTACTGAGATCTAATAATCGCTTAAAACACATCATTCAATATGAAGTTACCTAAGATATTTTCCAAATTAATTTATGTATTACTGTTAGTATTTATTTTCGGTTGTAAAGAAAAAACACCCAAACCAAATCCAGCATTAGCTTCTATTGATTTACAACGAGGTGATCTTTTATTGTGTGGAAGTGGGCAGTTTGGTGAACTAAAATTTTCTTTATCATGTAATTACGAAACCAGAGAAACCTTCGATTTGGCAGTAGCATTGTTACATTCTTTTCAATACACTGAATCAGAAAAAACATTTGTTAAAGTCATTGATACCGATCCAAATTGTCCGATGGCATATTGGGGAGTTGCGATGAGTATATATCATGCGGCTTGGTTTCCACCATCCGAAGAAGATTTAATAAAAGGTTCTAAAGTATTAAAAATAGCTAAAGAGCTTTCAATGGATGATAAACAAAGAGGTTATATAAATGCTATTGACTCTTTTTATACAGATTGGGAAAACATAGACCATAAAACAAGAGCCAAAAGTTTTGAAAATAAGATGGAAGCCATACATTTAAAATATCCTGAAGATATTGAGGCTGCCATTTTCTATTCATTAGCTCTGTTTTCTACTAGAGATCGTGTTGGAAAAGAGTATGTAAATGAAAGAAAAGCTGGTAAAATTCTTGAAGATTTATTCCAAGAAAACCCTAATCATCCTGGTATAGCTCACTATATTATTCACAACTATGACAACCCTATTTTAGCTCAAAAGGGTTTAAAAACAGCAAGACGATATGCTAATATTGCACCTTCCTCAGCACATGCACAACATATGCCTTCGCATATTTTTACAAGATTAGGAATATGGGATGAGTCAATAGAATCAAATGTACAATCTACAGAAAGTGCTAGATGTTATGCAGAAGCGGCAGCATTGTCTGGTTCTTATTTTGAAGAAATACATGGCATAGATTATTTAGTATATGCCTATCTTCAGAAAGGAGATAACAAAAATGCTGAAGAGCAATATAATTTAATTAAAGAACGAACAAAATTTCACCCTAAGATGTTAACGGCTATTACATATCCCTTAACAGCCATACCGTCAAGACTTGCTCTTGAAAACAAAAATTGGGAACGTGCAGCAAATTTAGAATTACAAGATGTAGAATTAGATTGGGATATTTTTCCTTGGCAAGAAGCCATACACCACTTTGCAGTTGCTATGGGAGCAGCAAACAGAAAAGACTTTAATACCGTCGAAGAAAAAATTGAAGTTTTAAAAGAATTACATCAAAATCTTGTTAATCAAAACGATAAAACAAAAGCTATTCAGGTAAAACAAGTAGAAATTCAAATTAAGACCTCTCAAGCATGGTTGAATTTCAGAAAAAATAATTCGGTAAAGGGTCTTGAATTAATGCAAGAAGCAGTGGCAATAGAACGAAAAACTAGTAAACATCCTGTTACGCCTGGTGATGTATTGCCTGCCATAGAATTATTAGGTGATATGCTTTTAGAGTTGAATAAGCCAAAAGAGGCATTAATAGCCTACGAAGAAAATTTAAAAGGGAGTCCAAATAGATTTAATGGTGTTTATGGTGCTGCTATCGCTGCTAAACAATCTGGAAACAAAGAAAAAGCGACTTCATATTTCAAGCAACTTATTAAGCTTACTAAAAACTCTAATAGTAGTCGTCCAGAAATAGAGGAAGCTAGAGCATTTATTACTAAACAACCCGTTTAAACAATGCAAATAAAACCTTTAATATTCATCTTCTCTTTAATCTTAATTACCTCATGTAACCAAAAACATGACATGCCATTACCTATATATAATCCATCCCATTTTAATCCAGAATTGGTAGATAAAAGTTTACAAGACAAAACTGAGTATCATACGGTTTCAGATTTTAGCCTCATAAATCAAAATGGAGATACTATAACCCAAGAAACATATAAAGATAAAATCTATGTGACTGATTTTTTTTTCACTAGCTGTGGTACTATTTGTCCGGTAATGACAGACAATATTGCTAAAATTCAAAAGGAATTTTTAAATGATGCTGATATTATGTTTTTGTCATTATCTGTGACTCCAGAAATTGATAGTGTTTCTGTATTAAGAGCATATGCAAATAATAAAGGAGTTATTGATTCTAAATGGAATGTAACTACAGGAGACAAAAAGCACATATATAATCTTGCACGCAAAAGCTATTTTGCCGTTGTAGAACGAGGTGATGGTGGATTACAAGACTTTATTCATACACCTAACTTTATCTTAATTGATAAAGAAAAGCAAATACGTGGTATCTATGATGGTACAAATGACGAGGACATCAAGCGTATAATTAGCGATATAAAAACTTTAAAATCTAGTAAGTAAGTTTATAAAGAGTTTCCTTAACTATATTTATCTTTGATAAATTTCTCTTTTCAAACATGAACGATACACTTATTCTATTAGTAGCTATTATCATTTCTGCAGGTATTGGCGGTTTTATTGGCTTAAAATTTTCCCAATTGAAAAGCAAAGGTGATAAGAGCACGCTCGAAGAACGTCAGCTTCAACTCAATAATACCATTGGTAACCTCAAACATACCGTTGATAAAATTGAAACTGAACGTGAAGATATTAGAAGAGAAAAAGATTTTTTAAATACTGAGCTTTCAAGAAAAAATACGGAATACGAAAACCTACAGCAACAAAATCTAAAACGCGATGAAGAGTTAGCCAAACAACAAGAGCAATTGCGAAAAGATTTTGAACTATTAGCTTCAAAAATTTTAGAAGAAAAATCAGAAAAATTCACGCTTCAGAATAAAGAAAACATTAAAAACATCTTAAATCCACTTGAAGAAAAAATAAAAACCTTTGAGAAGAAAGTTGAAGACACACAAAAGGAAAGTATAAGTATGCATTCCGCTTTAAAAGAGCAGTTGTTAGGTTTAAAAGACCTCAACCAACAAATGGCAAAAGAAGCCACTAATCTTACAAAAGCACTTAAAGGTGATAGTAAAACTCAAGGGAATTGGGGAGAATTAGTCTTAGAACGTGTTTTAGAGAAATCTGGATTAGAAAAGGACAGAGAGTATTTTGTGCAGCAGAACTTTCAGCGCGAAGATGGTTCTCGTGCTATGCCAGATGTAGTATTGCATTTACCTGATTCTAAAAAGATGATTATTGACTCCAAAGTCTCTTTAACTGCATATGAGCGTTTGGTCAATGCGGAGGATGAGGATAGAGCTCTATTTTTAAAGGCGCATGTTAATTCTATTAAAAAGCATGTCGATGATCTCTCAGCAAAAAACTACCAAGATTTATACGACATAGAGTCGCCAGATTTTGTATTGATGTTTATTCCTATTGAACCAGCTTTTGCTGTGGCTATAAATGAAGACAATTCACTATACAATAAAGCATTTGAACAAAATATAGTAATTGTCACACCCTCTACTCTACTTGCTACGCTTCGTACTATTGACACCATGTGGAATAACGAAAAGCAACAACAAAATGCTATTGAAATTGCTAAGCAAGCTGGTGCTTTATATGATAAATTTGAAGGTTTAGTAACAGACTTAACTGGTGTTGGTAAAAAGATTGATGCCGCCAAAAGTGATTATTCTTCTGCAATGAATAAATTGGTCGAAGGGAAAGGCAACCTTATTTCTCGTGTTGAGAAAATCAAAAAAATGGGTGCTAAAGCTAAGAAAGCACTTCCTGAAAGTATTATAAAACGTGCTTCTGAAGACGATATTTAGAATATTCCTCAATTAAGGCATAAATTAAATTATTCCCTAATTAAGGAATATATTAGTTTATTCCATTATAAAGGCATACATTTGATTTAGATACGACTTATTATGACAAGTGTTATTACTGGTGATATTATAAAATCTAGATCTGTAAGTGATCAAGATTTATGGTTAAAAGAGCTTAAGTATGCTTTGAGTATGCTGTCTTCAGACAAATCTTATTACGAAATCTATCGTGGAGATAGTTTTCAATTTGAATACAGAGAATACTATGCTAGTTTTAAGGCAGCCGTGTATATAAAAGCGTGCATAAAATCCATTAAAGGTTTAGATGTTAGAATGTCAATAGGCATAGGCGAAAAGTCGCATACAGGTGAAACTGTAAGCGAATCAAATGGAGAAGCTTTTATATTTTCGGGTGAAACTTTTGAAACTTTAAAAAAAGAAAAGAAAAATTTAAAAATCAAGACTAAACATTTTGAACTAGATAAAGAACTCAATCTTTACTTTAAACTCGCTTTAATTGCTATGGACAATTGGACAGTAAATTCTGCTGAAATTGTAAAATTGAGTTTAGAAAATCCAAATATGATTCAATCTGAATTAGCAAAACTAATAGGCATCAGTCAAGATGCTGTGAGCAAACGCCAAAAACGAGCATATTTAGATGAAATTTTAGAATTAGACCTTTTGTATAGACATAAAATAGCTAAACTATGATACTACTAATCTTAAAACTCCTTTTAGCTCACCTTATTGGAGACTTCTTCTTACAACCTCAAAAATGGGTTAAGGATAAAGAAAAAAAGAAACTAAAATCAATTTGGTTATATATTCATGTAGCTATCCACGTGGTCTTAATGTTTCTTATTGTATGGGATTTATCTTATACTACGCTAATTTTAAGCATAACTTTTTCGCATCTTATTATTGATGCTTTAAAACTAATCCTACAAAGGAAAAAAACGAAACGACTCTTCTTCTTCATAGATCAACTATTACATTTTATCACAATAATTGTACTAGTAACACTACTAGGTCAAAATGATTATGAATTTACCTTAACATTAAGTGCAAACCACCTTTTATTAACTATTTGCTTATTGTTTTTAACTATGCCTACTTCGATAATAATGAAAACCATTTTCACAAAATGGAACATCTCTAAACTAACTAAAGACAATGAATCTCTTAAAGACGCTGGAAAATACATCGGTATTTTAGAACGTCTTTTAGTATTTATCTTTATTGCAGTTGGTCATTGGGAAGCTGTTGGTTTTTTAATTACCGCAAAGTCGGTTTTTAGATTTGGTGATTTAGCTTCAACCAAGGAGCGAAAACTTACTGAATACATACTTATTGGTACGCTTATAAGTTTCGGAATAGCTGTAGTGGTAAGTTTAATCTATTTAAACCTTCAAACTTACATCTAAATCTCTAAATGCAATTACCAGTGCTTCTAAACATTCAGGAAGCTATTGCATAATGACTTATGTTAAAAAGATTAATTTCTTAAATCCAGTTATAGTTAAGGAACAATTAAAGGATTACTGAGTAAAAATAGACTTTAAATAAAAAAGCCATTTCATTTCTGAAACGGCTCATTAAATATAATTTTCAAAGACCTAAGCTACTGTTTAATAAATCGCTTAGTCTGTGTAATTTTATCATTAGATACTCTAACTAAATAAACACCGCTTTTCCAATTAGAAACATTTAATGAAGATTCTAATTGAGTTACTAATCCATTATAAACTCGTTTTCCTAATAGATCAAATACTTCTAACTTCATATCATCATTTGCATTCGGTAATTTTATATTAAGCTTATTTTTTGCAGGATTGGGTGAAATTATAAATTCTGTATTTTGATTTTTAAAATCTTCAGTACTTAATGTCCCTTCTCGCACAACTGTTACGCTACCGTACATAAAGGTAGAGTGAGGTGCGCAAATAAAATTATTAACACCTTCTTCTACAAACGTATACGAATATTGATATCCAAAACTAAAAGTGTCAAACTGTTCACCTGGTGTCCCAAAAATTTCTGTTGAACCAGCTTCACTTTTAACATTGTGTCCTCCTGTTATAAAATCCCAAGTTACAGTATCACCAACTTCAATTGTAATATCAGTATCAAATTGTGGCCCATTGTCAAAATTATCATCATCAGCAGGTACCGAGAAAAAATCCCACGGAATTACTATAGTCTCTGTCTGAGAGAAAGAATTAAATCCAATTAATAATACAGAAAATAAAAGTAAAAATTTCTTCATGCTGCAACATTTTTTACGAAGTTAGTAATTATTGCTTAAAGGGATTGACATTTCATCGAAAAGTATGTAATTACTTACTTAAATACATTTTTCGTCTAGAATATAAATCATAAAATTCATCATCCTTTAGACTATCAATAAATAAAATGCTTTCACCAGTACTCTTCATCTCTGGCCCTAATTGTTTATTCACATTAGGAAATTTATTAAAAGAGAAAACAGGTTGTTTTATAGCATAACCTTCTAATTGAGGATTAAAATCAAAGTCCGTTACTTTTTTCTCACCTAACATCACCTTAGTTGCATAATTTACATAAGGTTCTTTATAAGCTTTTGCTATAAAAGGCACTGTACGTGAGGCTCTAGGGTTAGCTTCAATGATATATACAATATCATCCTTAATGGCAAACTGAATATTTATTAAACCAACTGTATTTAAAGCTCTTGCAATAGTATGTGTATGACCAATAATTTGTTGCATCACAAACTCACCAAGATTAAAAGGTGGCAAGGTCGCATTACTATCGCCTGAGTGAATACCACAAGGTTCTATGTGTTCCATAATGCCTATAATATGAATATTGCCTTCAGCATCACATATTGCATCAGCTTCAGCTTCGATAGCACCATCTAAATAGTGATCTAATAATAATTTATTGCCAGGAATAGATTTTAATAAATCAATAACATGAGCTTCTAATTCATCTTTATTGATAACGATCTTCATGCCTTGACCTCCAAGCACATAAGACGGTCTTACTAAAATAGGAAAGTCTAAAACGTCTGCAATTGCCAAAGCTTCATCAGCAGTTTCGGCTACGTCAAATTCTGGATAAGGTATATTATTCTCTTTCAATATATTTGAAAAACTCCCTCTATCTTCTGCTAAATCCAAGGACTGGAAACTAGTTCCCATAATCTTTATACCATAACGCTCTAACTTTTCTGCTAGCTTCAATGCGGTTTGTCCTCCTAACTGAACAATGACTCCTTCAGGTTTTTCATGCTGAATAATATCGTAAATATGTTCCCAGAATATAGGTTCAAAATAAAGCTTATCTGCAATGTCGAAATCAGTTGAAACAGTTTCAGGATTACAGTTAATCATTATGGTTTCATAACCACATTCTGCAGCTGCTAAAACTCCATGCACACAGCAATAATCAAACTCAATACCTTGTCCAATTCTATTTGGACCAGAACCTAAAACGATAATTTTCTTTTTATCAGTGACAACACTTTCATTATGAACAGAGACCTGTCCATCAGGTGTTTCTACTTCACTTTCAAAAGTTGAATAATAATATGGTGTTTGTGCTTTAAACTCAGCAGCACAAGTATCTACCAATTTAAACACTCTATTTATATTAAGTTCACTTCGTTTATTATATACTTCACTTTCTAAACAACCTAGCATATGAGCTATTTGTCTATCACCATAGCCTTTTTGTTTGGCTTCTAATAATAATTCGCGATCTATAGAGTCAATTTTATAAGTAGAAATCTCTCTTTCTAGTTGAAACAATTCTTCATATTGCTTTAAAAACCACATGTCAATTTTAGTGATTTCATGAATACGACTCAACGGAATTCCCATTGCTATAGCATCATAAATCACAAACACACGATCCCAACTAGCATAAGTTAATTTCTCAATTACAGTATCATAATCTTTATATCCTTTTCCATCTGCACCTAATCCATTTCGTTTAATCTCTAAAGACTGTGTTGCCTTATGTAAAGCTTCTTGGAACGAACGACCAATTGACATCACTTCACCAACTGATTTCATTTGTAATCCTAAAGTTCTATCTGAACCTTCGAATTTATCGAAATTCCAACGAGGAATTTTAACAACAACGTAGTCTAACGTAGGTTCGAATAATGCAGACGTAGATTTTGTTATCTGATTATCTAATTCATCTAATGTATATCCTATAGCTAGTTTTGAAGCGATTTTAGCAATAGGATATCCTGTTGCTTTACTTGCTAATGCAGAAGAACGTGATACACGCGGATTAATCTCAATAGCAATAATTTCTTCAGCATCATCTGGACTAACCGCAAACTGTACATTACATCCACCAGCAAAATCTCCAATGCTACGCATCATATGGATAGCCATATCACGCATCTTCTGGAATGTCTTATCAGATAAAGTCATAGCTGGTGCCAAAGTAATGGAATCACCTGTATGAATTCCCATTGGATCCATATTCTCTATTGTACAAATAATAACGACATTATCGTTTTTATCTCTCAACAATTCTAACTCATATTCTTTCCAGCCAATTAAAGCTTTATCTATCATTACTTCGTGAATTGGAGAGACTTCCAAACCACGAGTAAGCATTTCATCAAAATCTTCTTCTTTGTGTACAAACGACGCTCCAGCTCCACCTAAGGTATATGAAGCTCTAATTACTAATGGAAAACCAAACTCTTGTGCAATTTCTTTTCCTTTAAGATAAGATGTCGCTGTTGCTTGTGGTGCCATGCCGATACCAATCTTTAACATCAACTCCCTAAACTGTTCTCTATCTTCAGTAATATTTATAGCATCAATATCTACACCTATAATATCTACACCAAAATCTTTCCAAATCCCTTTTTCATCAGCTTCAATACAAAGGTTTAATGCTGTTTGTCCTCCCATAGTTGGCAAAACTGCATCAATTTGTGGATGCTCTTTTAAAATCTTAATTATAGATTTTGTATTCAATGGTAACAAATACACATGATCAGCCATTGTAGGATCTGTCATTATTGTTGCCGGATTAGAATTGATAAGAATCGTCTCAATTCCGTCTTCTCTCAACGAACGTAAAGCTTGAGTTCCAGAATAATCAAATTCACAGGCTTGACCAATGACAATAGGACCAGAACCAATAAGTAAAATAGATTTAATGTTTTTGTTTTTTGGCATGAGTAATAAATATTAAGATGTGCAAAAATAGTTATCTATAGGATACAAAAAAAGGCGTTACACCTAAGTAACGCCTTTTATATATTAACAATTGTTAATCATTATCTCTTATGTCTAGCTTCAGATGATACAGACAATTTCTTTCTTCCTTTAGCTCTTCTACGTGCTAAAACTTTTCTTCCGTTAACAGAAGCCATTCTCTCTCTAAAACCGTGCTTGTTTTTTCTCTTTCTTTTCGACGGTTGAAACGTTCTTTTTGGCATGTCCTATATATTTAAAATCTGAATAATCTTTTTAATAGTTATGAGCTATCTCAAAACTGCGTGCAAATATACAACAAGTTTTCACTTTAGCAAGCAGGTAAATAAAATTATTTAAATAGAATTTAACCTAACTTTTTGTTCCGTCCGTTAATCCTTTGTTTTAAAACAAAAATGAGATTAAATTCTTTGTTTTTATTACCTTTGCGCACTGTAAAAATAATCATAAACATGTTCAATAAAAATATAAAATTAGTCATTTTCGCCTTAATCATTGCCTACGCAGTGTATCAATTCACTGAAGGCGAAATAGGTAATGGTATAATGTACATCTTACTTTCTACCATATTTATCTTCTTGTACTTTAAAAACGAGATGATTTTATTAGCTTTCTTAAAACTTAGAAAGCAAGATTTTCCTGGTGCTAAAAAATGGCTAGATAAAATTAAAAATCCAGAAGGAGCATTAGTAAAGAAACAACAAGGTTATTTAAATTACCTTAATGGTATTATGGTGTCTCAAACCAATATGAATGATGCTGAGAAATACTTTAAAAAAGCAATTGACCTTGGTTTATCTATGGATCATGATTTAGCTATGGCAAAATTGAATTTAGCTGGAATTGCCTTTTCTAAACGTCGTAAGCCAGAAGCCCAGAAATTATTAGCTGAAGCACAAAAGTTAGACAAAAGAGATATGTTAGCAGATCAAATTAAAATGATGAAGCAACAAATGAAGAAAGCGGCTATACCAAAACAACAATACGGTCAGCCAACATCAGCTAGACAAAATCGTAGAAGTAGAAGATAATTTTAACAGCACAAAAAAAAAGGCTTAAACATTAATTCTGTTTAAGCCTTTTTTTTGTGTTATTGTATATACTAATTATAAAAACCTTCTTTTGGAATTTCAATAATATAAGATTTTCTAGATTTATTATTTAAATGTTTTTCCCTTAACCAAGGGTTATGCAATTTTAATATCTTATAATTGATACCAAAACGTTTAGCAAACTGAGAAAAGCTAGTTACTGCAGTATCTACTTCAACTTTATAAGTTGGCACAGACTTGTATAAATGACTTTGGTTAAAATTAAAGCCATATCTATCAGGATGCGATAAAATTTCTTTTAATGCCACAATTCTAAACACATAACGTCCTGTTTCTTCTCCTAATAACAAATCGTAATAACCAGAAACACCTTGTGCTTTTAAACGTCTAGAAATACCTGCATTACCAGCATTATAAGCTGCTGCTGCAGAAGTCCAAGACCCTAAATTCTCCTTAGCTCTTTTTAGATACTTACATGCTACTTCTGTTGCTTTTTCAAGATTATAACGTTCATCTACATTAGAGTTGACTTCTAAACCATTTTCTCTTCCTGTGGCTTTCATTATTTGCCAAACACCACTAGCACCAGCTGGCGACTTAGCATTAGTTAATCCGCTCTCAATAACAGCTAAATATTTAAAATCATCCGGTACACCATTAGCTTTTAAAATTGGCTCAATAATAGGAAAATACTTCTGTGCACGTTTAAACATCAATAAACCATTAGATTGCCAGTATGTGTTTACCAAAAGTTCTCTATCCATACGCTCGTAGATATCTGGATTCTCAACAGGAACTAATTCTCCTGCAAAGTTTATACCTTCAGGCATTTCTAAAGCGTACACATTGTAATCATTGACAATAGGTTGTTCTTTACCAATGGTTTCATCTGATGGTGCTTTTTGCATTGAGAAGATAAAAAGACCTGATATACAGACTAATCCTATGGTGGCTAAAATATTTTTTAAGATTTGCATGGCATTATATTTTTTTCACAATGTAACTAATACCCAATAAACTTCAAAATGATTCTGGATATTCTATTTAATTCTTTCAAATTCAAGACTCTATAAGCTTTGGTAAATTTTCATTAAACCATTTGTACTTATTAATAACCATGATGTGAGTTCCTCCTTTTATAACGATACAATCTCCTTCACATGAATGCGGAAAAACAATGTCTTTATCTCCATGAATATAAATTGCATCTGGATGTGGTTCCTCTTGATCCCAACACACCACTTGCTTAATAGCCCAATCTAAATACCTTTTATCACTCACAGAAAGATACTTCTTATATAAATCTACACGTTTTTTAATAGTTTCCCCAAAAGCATACTTTGCCAATAAATCTATATTACCTATTAATTGTGTTGGCAAAATTTTATACGCTTTAGTTACTTTGAGAAGCTTAAGTCTTTTTGGCAATTCGTGATGGGATTTTACACTAGATACAACAAAAAGCTTTTTTACACTTATGTATTCGCTCATTTCTTGCACCAACATACCACCAAAAGACACTCCTAATAACACAATGTTATCATGCTTTATAAATTCGCACATTCGCTTTGCATAATCTTGAAAAGATTCATTCTTTACAGGAATTTGCCATTCTAACAAATGTATTTTATAATTCGTTTCTGGTAACTTAAAATGCTCAAAAATGGTTGGGTTAGCAGCCATTCCTGGCATTAAATAAACATGTATTAAATCTGAGTCCATTTATTTGATTAATTTTCTATAATTCTCGACGTACTATTACTAAAAAACCAAAGCCATAATCACTTTAATCGTAAGGTTTTAACAGCCAAAACTTAGGTGCTTAGTCGTTTTTTTCGTACCTTTGCACAGCAAAACTATACAAATTATAGTATCTACACGCCAACCGCTAATTTTAAATTAAAGAAATTATGACTGAAACTGCTGAATTGATTGACAATGATTTTCTGCGTCAATTTGAATTAAAGGTTGAAAATGAAATGGCAATTATTGAATATTCTTTACAAGAACGTAAGATATTCTTAACTAAAATGATTGTTCCAGAGACTATTAAAACTTCTGAATTTGAAAAAGAATTTTTAGAAATGGTTTTCGCTAATATTAAAGATCGTAATATTAGTGTGGTACCAACAAGTCCTGAAATTGCGAAATTTGTAAGAAGTAATAGAAAATATAAACGTATGTTACCAGTTGGCATTCGTATTTAATTCTAGAAAATTAATACAATTAAAAAAACCGAAACTTTATAAGTTTCGGTTTTTTAGTTTATGATACTAAGGTTTCAATAAAATCAAATCTCACAGAGCCATCATCGTCAATATTTGTCAAATGAACTTTATGCAGTGTATTTACTAGTTCTGGATTCCAAGGTGCTTTTACCTTTACATAATTTTCGGTAAAACCATGGATATAACCTTCTTTGTTTTCTCCTTCAAACAACACAGTACGCTCAGTACCTAATTGGTTCTCATAATAGGCTCTTCTCTTTTTAGCAGATAAACCTCTTAACATTTTACTTCGCTTTGCTCTTACATTCTTATACACTACTCCATCCATTTCTGCAGCTTCTGTATTATCTCGTTCAGAATAGGTAAAGACGTGTAAGTATGAAATATCTAGCTCATTTAAAAAATTATATGTTTCAAGAAACAACTCATCAGTTTCTCCTGGAAAACCAACAATGACATCGACTCCAATACATGCATGAGGCATTACTTCTTTTATTTTCGAAACACGATCAACATATAATTCTTTCATGTAACGACGTTTCATTTTCTTAAGAATAACATTACTTCCACTTTGTAATGGCACATGAAAATGAGGTACAAAAGCCCTAGATTTTGAAACTAAATCAATCGTTTCATTTTTTAATAAATTAGGCTCTATTGAAGAAATCCTTAAACGCTCAATACCTTCAACTTTATCAAGTTGAGTTACTAAATCTAAAAACGTGTGCTCATGTTTTTTATTTCCAAATTCTCCTTTACCATAATCTCCAATATTAACACCTGTTAACACAATCTCTTTAATGCCTTGTTCAGAAATCTCTTTTGCATTTTTTAATACATTTTGCATTGTATCACTTCGAGAAATGCCTCTGGCTAGCGGAATCGTACAATACGTACATTTATAATCACAACCATCTTGAACTTTTAAAAAAGCTCTAGTTCTATCACCAATTGAATAACTACCAACATAAAAATCTGCATCTTCAATTTCGCAAGAATGCACTTCTCCAAAATCGTTTTTAGTAAGATCGTTTAGGTAATCTGTAATTTTGAATTTTTCAGTTGCTCCTAAAACTAAATCAACACCATTGACATCAGCTAACTCTTCGGGTTTTAATTGCGCATAGCAACCAATTGCAGCAACAAAAGCATCCGGATTTACCTTCTGAGCTTGTTTTACAATGGTTTTAAAACGTTTGTCTGCGTTTTCAGTAACCGAACACGTATTTATCACGTAGATATCTGCAGACTCCTTAAAATCTACACGATTAAAACCCTCATCCTTAAAACTTCGTGCAATGGTAGAAGTTTCTGAGAAATTCAGTTTACAACCTAAGGTATAAAATGCGACTTTTTTTGTTGGATTCATTCTTGTACTTTTACCAAGTTGGCAAATTTACAACATAATAGTTATATGCTAAAACCCATCGAATTCATATTAAACAGATTATCATATTACCTATTGGTTTTGATGGTATTTTCCTGTTCTTCAAAACAGAATTCTAATAAAGACCAACTCGTTTTTAAATATAACGAGCACAAAAATATTGGCTCTTTAGATCCTGCATTTTCTAAAGACTTAGCAGATATTTGGGCAACACATCAATTGTTTAATGGTTTAGTTCAGATGGACGAAAAACTTAATGTAAAACCATGTATCTCGAAAAACTGGATTGTTACGGATAGTGCAACAACATATACTTTCAACTTAAGAAATGATGTGTTTTTCCATAAGCATAAATTATTCGGAAAAGACTCGACAAGAACTGTAAAAGCTTCCGATTTTGAATACAGCTTCAACAGACTAAAAGATAAGTCTGTAGCTTCACCAGGAAGTTGGGTTTTAAATAAAGTGGAAAGCTATTCAGTTATAAATGACACCACATTTCAAATTCAACTAAAACAACCTTTTCCTGCATTTTTAGGGTTATTGACCATGAAGTATTGTTCAGTGGTTCCAAAAGAAATTGTAGAACATTATGGTAGTGATTTTAGATCTCATCCAATAGGAACTGGACCTTTTAAATTTAAACGTTGGGAAGAAAATATAAAACTAGTTTTCAGAAGAAATAACAACTATTTTGAATCAGATAAAGAAGGTAATACATTGCCTTATCTTGAAGCAATAGCTATAACTTTTTTACCAGATAAACAAAGCGAGTTTCTACAATTTGCGCAAGGCAATATTGATTTCGTATCTGGTTTGGATAGTTCTTATAAAGATGAAATCTTGACTTCTGATGGAAAATTACGATCACTTTACGTCGATGATGTCAATATGATTCGTGGTCCATATCTAAATACAGAATATTTAGCGTTTTTTATGGAAACTGATGTTGATGAACTACAAGCATTAAAACTTAGAAGAGCTATAAATATTGGTTTTGACAGAAGCAAAATGATGACGTATTTGCGCAATGGAATTGGCATACCAGCTAATGGTGGTTTTATACCAAAAGGATTACCTGGTTTTGATAATTCTATTGGCTTTACCTATCAACCTGAGATCGCAAAACAATTGGTTTCTGAATTTAAATCTGAAACTGGTAATCAGAACCCAGAGGTGACCTTAACCACAACAAGTAACTATTTAAGTTTCTGTGAATTTATTCAACGTGAAATACAAAAAATAGGTTTGCAAGTCAATATAGATGTAATACCTGCTTCAAGTTTAAAAGATGCAAAAGCGAATAGTCAACTCGACTTTTTTAGAGCAAGTTGGATTGCTGATTATCCTGATGCTGAAAACTATTTATCACTTTACTATAGTAAGAATTTCTCACCAAATGGTCCGAATTACACACATTTTAAAAGTGATACTTTTGATGCAATGTACGAAGCTGCCTATCTTGAGACTAATATTACCGAACGTGAAGCTCTTTATACTAAAATGGATTCTTTAGTAATGACTTCTGCGCCAATTGTACCTTTATTTTATGATGAAGTCGTTCGTTTTACGAGAAAAAATGTAAATGGTCTTGGTATAAATGCTACGAATTTACTAGAACTCAAAACCGTTCAAAAAAACAAATAGCAAAAAACTAAAATTTAGAAAAATAATAGAGGTCATCACCACCTTCACCTTTTAATCGTCTAGATGATAAATATCCAGTAGTTAAATCATCATTTATAAAAAAAGAAAAATCGTCTCCTCGACTATTTATTGGCGCATCTAATGACACAGGTTTTTGATCAGCAACCGAAGATTCTAAATCGTAACTATAAATATCTAATCCTCCTTTACCACCTCTTCTGTCTGATGTAAAATACAACTTATTATCTGTACTTACAAAAGGGAAAATCTCTGTTCGAGATGAATTAATATTATCATCTAGCTTAGTAACTTCTCCGTAAGTTTTATGGCTAGAAACAGAAACCTTATATAAATCTGATTTGCCTTTTGTGCCTTTTACATCAGCTATAAAATAAAGTGTGGATCCATCTGGACTTAATGCAGGATGTGCAAAATTGTGATCAGGATCACAAAACGGTAAAACTTCAAAATTTGTCCATCCTGTTCCTTCAACATATTCAGCACGTTTAATTTGAAGATTATAAGTTTCTATACCTTTTAACTTATTAGCCCCTTTATCTTCATGATTTGTTGTAAAATACATGTATTTACCATCTTTAGAAAATGTAGAAGACGACATATTAAAACGACCTAATTCTGTTTTTACAATCGGTTTTTCATTTTTAATTTCACCATCTTCATTAATTAAAGCTTCGTACATTATATAGTAAAACCCACCATATTTATCTTTAATTGCTCTACCCCTTTTAGTTGTAAGGTTATGACTAAAATAGATTTTATCGCCTACTACGCGAGCCGCAAAATGATCTAGTTTGGTGTTAATTTCGAGTTTTTTTATAGCAACACTTTTGTCTTGAGAAAATCCATAGGTTAAGGCTAATAAAAAAAGTAGTGTAAATTGGGTTCTAAACATGACTTTATTCTCTTCTATATTGTTTTGTTTCTTCAAAAATATGCTCTAAAATAGCTTTATCTTTTTTAGTAAATTCTTCTTTACGTCTAGCCATAACAACTTCAGCGACTTCAAACGCCTTATTCGTTTTATAGGTTACAAAACCTTTACTTCCTCCCCAAGAAAAGCTTGGCACAAAGTTTCTAGGAAAACCACTTCCAAAGACATTAGCACTTACTCCAATAACTGTACCAGTATTAAACATAGTATTGATTCCGCATTTACTATGATCACCTATCATTAGTCCACAAAATTGTAAGCCCGTTTTAGCAAAACCTTCTGTTTGGTAATCCCAAAGTCTTACTTCAGCATAATTGTTCTTTAAGTTACTATTATTTGTATCAGCTCCAAGATTACACCATTCACCTAAAACTGAATTTCCTAAAAAGCCGTCGTGACCTTTGTTAGAAAAACCAAAAATAACAGAGTTATTTACCTCACCTCCTATTTTACTATATGGACCTACTGTTGTTGGTCCATATACTTTTGCTCCCATCTTTAGTGTAGCATTATTACATAAAGCTAATGGACCTCGTACTATTGACCCTTCCATTACTTCAGCATCTCTACCAATATAAATTGGTCCTGAACTAGCATTAAGTGTTGCAAAATTTAAAGTCGCTCCCTTTTCAATAAAAATATTTTCGGGATTTATAGTATTGATTGTTGCAGGTATTGGTTGTGATATTCTATCCTTTGTTATTAAATTAAAATCTTCAACTATGGCTTCGCCATTTTTAGAAAAAATATCCCAAGTGTGCTTTATTATTAGAATATCGCCTAAAAATTCAACAGCCTCAAACGTAGAAAAATCTTTAACCTCCTCTCCCTCTTTCGCGAAAAAAGCAATAACATCTTCATCTTTAAATAAGGCTTGATTGTGCTTCAAATTCTTAACAAACTCAATAACTTCTAGATTTGGTAAGAAGGAGGCATTAATCATAATGTTTTCTTCCATCTCTACCATCGGAAACTTATCCGCTAAATAATCTTCAGTAACAGTGGTTGTCGTATATTCTAGATACGATTCCCATTTCTGACGAATGGTTAATATACCAACTCTAATATCTGCAACAGGTCTTGTAAATGTAAAAGGTAAAAGGTTATTACGATATGGACCATCAAATAATATATAGTTCATGAGAATGCTTAATTTTTGAATATTAGCTTTTTTAAGTTTAGATATAACATCAAAAGTAGCTTAATTGTGTAAAACAAAAAAGCCTTTCTGTTGACAGAAAGGCTTTTTCGATTATCGGTAAGCTATGCTTATTTCTTAAACTTAGCGTATTTGCTTTTAAACTTATCAATACGACCAGCTGTATCTACTAATTTAGATTTACCTGTATAGTATGGATGTGATGTTCTAGAAATTTCCAACTTAACTAATGGATATTCAACACCGTCAACTTCAATAGTTTCACTTGTATCTGCTGTAGACTTCGTTAAAAACACATCTTCATTTGACATATCTTTAAACGCTACTACTCTATAAT